>NZ_CTDZ01000009.1:2400000-2703589 GCF_001375555.1 Numidum massiliense
TTGGATTGTTGAACAATTTATCTTACGGCAAGAGAAATTTGACCTATACGCCACGTATGCCGCGGAAGGCACGCTAACATCACCGCTTTTTTCGTGTATCGCGATCGATCTACAAAAACTGTTTGCACCGCTCCAGCCTCACGCCTAACGATCGGTTGCACCACTTTTCGTCTGTTCTGTCAAAAACCGGGCCAACTCCGCATAAATGGCCACTTGTTCGGCTAGCTTCATTCGCACGAGGCCGCTACTCGACGGTCCGACGAAATCGCGTACACCTGCAACGACACCTTCACGTTGAAACCCCCACAGTACATCGCTGCCCCTTTTGCGCGCAAACTGCGTATACACCCCTTTTCCGACGAAACAGGCGACAGTCGGCTGAAACTGTTCTAGCTTTTCGCACAACAACCGCCGCCCAACGTCGTATTCTTCCGGCCTAATGTCTGCTGCTCGCTTCGTCGGACGGGAAACGATGTTCGTAAACCCGTAACCGACATCAATCAAATGCGGACTTTCTTCCGGACGGTACAAGCGATCTGTTAACCCCGTCTCATACAAAATGCGATAAAAGCGGTTGTTACGCCCAGCGTAATTGTAGCCGCGCGCATACGACGTGAGCGACGGATTGAACCCGATAAAAATAACTTTAAGCCCTGGCTGTAACCTTTCTGTAATCACAACGGCACCTCATAGATAACAATTACTTTGACGACAATTATTTCATAAGCAATCGAGGACCAAGTAGCGGACCTTATCCCTACTGCAACACGTACCGATCCTCGGCAAACGCTTCTCCCCGTACATCTTCAAACGCATGTAGCAAATCGGCGACATCCATCTTGCACTTCTTTTCCTCCGACAGATCGAGCACGATCCGTCCTTCGTGCATCATGATGAGACGGTTCCCTAACTGTAGCGCCTGTTCCATGTTATGTGTCACCATAAGTGTCGTTAACTGGGCGTTTTTCACAATTTCTTCGGTCAGCTTCGTAATTGAAGCGACGCGTTTCGGGTCAAGAGCTGCGGTGTGCTCATCTAAGAGCAAAATGTTCGGCTCAGTAAATGTCGCCATGAGCAGGGATAACGCTTGGCGTTGCCCCCCTGAGAGCAAACCGACCTTCATTTTCAGCCGATCCTCAAGTCCGAGGTCGAGCACAGCGAGCTGTTCGCGGAAAAAACGGCGCCGCTCTCCTGTGACCCCGATGGATAAGCCGCGGCGTTTCCCCCGTCTGTAGGCGAGAGCTAAATTTTCTTCAATCGTCATACTCGGCGACGTGCCGGCGAGCGGGTCTTGAAAAACGCGTCCGACATAACGCGCCCGCTGATGCTCGCGTAACCGCGTCACGTCGTCGCCGGCAATCGATACCGAACCGACATCCGGCTTTAATCGTCCAGCCACAATGTTGAGCAGTGTCGATTTGCCGGCCCCGTTGCTGCCAATCACCGTGACGAAGTCGCCCGGCTTAAGACGTAAGTCGATACCCGTGAGCGCAACTTTTTCATTCACTGTACCAGCAAAAAACGTTTTGTGTACCCCTTGCACGCGTAACATTACTGCTCACCTCCTCCTGACCGCACCGCGGCGCCGCCATTTACGCGTGGCTGGCGGCGAAAGACGGACCACTGCGGCACAATTAATGCAATAATGACGAGAACAGCTGAGACGAGCTTCATATCCGACGGGTCAAACCATTCGATGTCGAGGGCAAACTTAATGACGATGCGGTAAAGAACTGCACCGACGATGACGGCAAAAGTGGCAATAACGATCTTGTTGCTGCGGAAAATCGCTTGCCCAATAATGACCGACGCGAGCCCGACGAGAATGAGACCGATCCCCATACCGATATCGGCGTACCCTTGGTATTGGGCAATCATCGCTCCGCTCAAACCGACGAGCCCGTTTGAAATGCTTAAGCCCCAAATTTTCGTATGGTCCGTATTGACCCCGAGGCTTCTGATCATCTCTTGGTTGTCTCCTGTCGCTTGAATACTCAAGCCAATTTCCGTATGCAAAAACCAATCGATAACGAGTTTGACGACAATCGCGACCGCGGCCAACAGTAAGATCGACTGCGTCGTGCCCAACAGTCCGGACGATTGCATCGTAGAAAAAAGCGTCTCTTCCCGCAGCAACGGCAAATTCGCTTTTTCCATGATGCGCAAGTTAATCGAGTACAGGGCGATCATCGTTAAAATCCCAGCCAACAACCCGTTAATATTACCTTTCGTGTGCAACAGGCCGGTAATAAAACCGGCCAGCGCACCGGCGACGATTGCCGCACCCGTCGCCAAAAGCGGGGAGTAGCCGCTAACGATTAGTTTCGTAGCGACCGCTGCCCCTGTCGTAAAACTCCCGTCGACCGTCAAGTCGGGCAGATCGAGTATCCTGAAGGTTAAGAATACACCAAGTGCGGTAATGGCATAGATTAAGCCTAAATCAATGGCCGTACCCATAGTTATCCACCTCAAATGTTGTCACGACTAATGCTGTAATTAGTTTCCGCTCCCTCCATTTAATCAAAGACTTGATCGGCTTTCTTTAACAGCTCTTCGGGTAATTTGACTCCCATGCGCTCAGCAGCGCCTTTGTTAATTTTCAGCTCAATCGCCTCTAGCGTTTCGACTGGCATTTTCGCCGGGTCTTCGCCTTTCAGAATTTTAAGCGCCATTTCACCCGTTTGGTATCCGAGCTTCTCATAATCGATCCCCCACGTCGCGAGGCCACCCCTTTTCACACTGTCGCCTTCGCCGACGATGAGCGGCAGTTTCTCCTTCTCGGCAATTTGAATCATCGATTCTAGCGCATCGACGACAGCATTGTCTGTCGGTACGTATAACGCGTCCACTTTTCCGACGAGGGACTGCGCCGCTTGCAACACTTCGTTTTTATTCGTCACTGTTTTCAACTCGAGTTTAAGTCCAAGCTCTTCCGCAGCTTCCTTCGCGATCTTTACTTGCGCTTCCGAATTAATCTCCCCTGAATTGTACACAATGCCGACCGTTTTTGCTTTTGGTGCAACTTCCGGGACGAGACCGAGTTGTTCCTTCACCGGGTTTAAGTCGCTCGTTCCCGTCACATTACTGCCCGGTGCTTCCCAGCTGTCGACGAGTCCAGCCTCAGCCGGTTCGGTCACCGCCGTAAACAGCACGGGAATATCCGTTAAAGCTTGCGCCGTCGCCTGCGCCGACGGTGTGGCAATCGCCAGCACTAAATCGACTTTACTCGCAAACTTACTGGCGATCGATGTCGCTGTCGCTTGTTCGCCTTGCGCATTTTGAATATCGAACGTGACGTTTTCGCCTTCTTTATAGCCGTTGTCAGCGAACGCCTGCAAAAACCCTTCGCGTGCGGCGTCGAGTGACGGGTGTTCCACAAGCTGGTTAATGCCGATCGTCACTTTCTTTTGATCGCCGTCCTTAGCCTTGTCCCCGCCTTTCGACTCGTTTTTCGCCCCTGAGTTGCTACTATCTCCCTGTTTGGCTCCGTCTTGCTGTCCACAAGCGGCGATAATGAGAACACACGCTAACAAAACAAGTGAAAAATAAGACCACTTTTTCTGCATCTGTCAATAACACCCTTTCCATTTCGCATTAACGCGAATGCGCTGTAATGCGTTAAAGTGTACTAGCTTTATCCTTATCCTAACACAACATAGAACCGTTCGTCACTAAAGTACTACGAGACTTTGACGCCAAAATCACTCGCTTCTACGGCAACATCCCTCTACCATTCGCATGCACATAACGACTGACGCCCGGCGATGCGCTCTGCTCCAACCGGCTTGCAGCACATCCTTTATTAAGCCCCATTTTTGCTGTGCGACGCATGCCTTAGACAGCGTTCAATACCCCTTGATATAAAAAGTTTCCTACGGGCAAAATATCTATAGACAGAGATAGCCGTTAATGTGCTAAACTTTAGGAAGGACCTTTTTTAGTACGACGTCTTATACTGTAGCGACGGCGATTAGTTAAACGGTATGTGCAAAATAGAACTGCCATTCCTCGCACATACTTACGTGAAGATAAGAAAGGGAGATATGTCCGCATGATTATCTTAAAGACAAAAAAAGACATCGAACATATGGCTAAGGCCGGCAAGCTATTAGCGTCCTGCCACCGCGAAATTGCTAAACGCATTCGCCCTGGGGTCACGACGTGGGAGATCGACCAATTCGTGGAACGATACTTAGAAAAACACGGTGCCACACCAGAACAAAAAGGGTACCATGGCTTTCCGTTTGCCACGTGTGCTTCCGTCAACGACGTCATCTGCCACGGTTTTCCAAACAAACAGCCTTTAAAATCAGGCGACATCGTCACGATCGACATGGTCGTCAATTTGAACGGTGGTTTAGCCGATTCCGCGTGGTCGTACGCCGTCGGCAATGTCTCCCCTACCGCCGAGCGCCTCCTCAAGGTGACGAAGGAATCGCTTTATAAAGGGATTGAACAGGCCGTCGTCGGCAATCGTATCGGCGATATTTCCCACGCCGTGCAAACACATGCCGAAGCACACGGCTTCTCCGTCGTAAGACAATTTATCGGGCACGGCATTGGTAAAAATATGCACGAGGCGCCCGATGTCCCGCACTTCGGCCCTCCCGGACGCGGACCGCGCCTGCGAGAAGGAATGGTCATTACGATTGAACCGATGCTCAACGTCGGCTCATTCCACGCCAAAGTCGACGACGACAACTGGACGGCGCGCACCGTAGACGGCAGTTTGTCCGCCCAGTACGAGCACACGCTCGCGATCACGAAAGACGGTCCGCGCATTCTTACGGAACAATCGTAACCGCACCGACGAATATAATCGAAACGGTACAACCGAGTAATGATCGTCACCTGCCTCCCCTTTTGCTGGTGGGGGCTTTTTTTAAAACTCCGTTTTCTCTTTCATTTAATCATATATTAACAAATGACCGTCTATTTAGGCAAGGGAAAGATCGCATGAAGGAGTCATTGGCATCGTGAGCGCGACACGGTGAGCGCGACTCCGTGATGGCAGCCCCGCGTAGCGGCTCACTGGCTCGCCGATGATGTTCACGTCTTGTTGCGCAACCCTAGAGGTCATACCTTATAATAGAAAAGATAATCGCTACTACTTAACAGGCGTTTCTTAATAGCGGTTCTTAATAGCAGTTCCAAATAGGAGAGGATTTACCGTGAAAACGACACCTACCGACGCCATCGTCGACACGCTACTCGCACTCGTGAACATACCGAGCCCGACGGGAAGGACTCACCGTGCCATCCAATACATCGTGGCGCGCATGAACGATTTGGGTGGCGAAAACATGACGGTACAACGGACGAACAAAGGTGGCCTTAACGTCACCGTTCCCGGGCGCGACAGGGCGACACAGCGCGTGTTGACAGCTCACGTCGATACGTTAGGCGCCATGGTAAAAGAAATAAAAGAAGACGGACGCTTGAAACTGTCGCAGCTCGGCGGTTACTCTTGGCATTCGGTCGACGGCGAATACTGCACCGTCGAGACGGGGAACGGACAAACGATTAGTGGGACGATTTTGGCAACCCATACGTCCGTTCACGTATACGCCGATGCGCGCGAACAAGCACGCACAGAAGAAAATATGGAAGTACGCCTCGACGCACCCGTAAAAAGTGAGGCCGACGTGCACGCCCTGGGCATTAACGTCGGTGACTTTGTCTCGTTCGATGCCCGCGCAGAAAAGACGGCGCACGGTTTTGTAAAAAGCCGTCACTTGGACGACAAAGCGAGTACTGCCATCTTAGTGGAACTCATTCGATACCTAGTGAAAACGAACACTGAACTGCCGTATACGACTCACTTTATGTTCAGCACGTTCGAAGAAGTCGGCTTCGGCGCTAATTCCGGCATCCCGGAGGGCGTCCGCGAATATTTGGCCGTCGATATGGGCGCCATAGGCGAAGGTCAAGCGACCGACGAGTACTGCGTCTCGATTTGTGCGAAAGATAGCAGCGGTCCGTACAACTATGACTTGCGGCAAAAACTGGTCGCCTTAGCGGAGCAGCACGACATTTATTATCAAGTGGACATTTACCCGTTTTACGGTTCTGACGCCAGCGCAGCGGTAGAGGCGGGAGCCGATCTCATACACGGATTAGTCGGTCCGGGCATCGATGCCTCCCACGCGTACGAGCGCACGCACGAGGACGCACTGTCTAACACGTTCCGCTTGTTATACCACTACGTGCTGTCCCCTTCGCTGTAAAAAAGCGGCAACATCCATTCACTGACCTCCGTATACCCCTTACCGTATTTTGCGGTTTGTAGTACAATGGTGTTGAACGCCGTATAGGAAATATAAAGGAGGGAGCCTTCCATGCCACTGTACGACTTCCGCTGCTTATCGTGCGGGAAAGAATACGAAGAGATCACTTCATACGACAGTATCGATCGCGTGCAATGCCCGGCGTGTAACGACACGAAAAAAGAACGTATTTTTAAAGTGACGGTGAAAGGTCCAGTCGCCGGATGCGGCCCGGCGAACTCCGGCTTTACCTGAGGATAATGTTTATACGATGCGGAAACCGGGCGTTTCCGCCACACAAATCGGGCTGACGCAAACGTAACGCGTCAGCCATCCTTTTCTATCGCCATTTCGCACCGTCCGGTTTTCCGGTTTTATCGAAAAACTTACACGTCTTAGTGTCCTTAATTGTTGTCTTCTAAACTTTTCTCCACTAACTCCTCTAACTTTTTTAGTCGCAACTTTTCCCGTCGCCGCTCCTTAATGAGTTCACCTTTTAACGTCCGGTTGAGCCCGATCATCATCAGTAACATAACAAAGGCAAACGGGAGAGCCGCCATAAAGGAAGCCGTTTGTAGTCCCTTTAAGCCACCGCTCAACAGTAACACGGCCGCGATGCCCGAAATGAGTACGCCCCAAATGACTTTGATGTACGTTTTCGGGTTTAATGAACCACCTTTGGACGTTAACGTGCCGAGGACAAACGTCGCCGAATCAGCAGACGTGACAAAAAAAGTGACAATTAACAACGTCGCCAGTACGGTTAGCACGGAACTGAACGGAAACTGCTTAAGGAGCATAAAAAGTGCCGATTCGACATTCTCATCCACTACTTTCGTCAGTTGCATACCATATTCCGTTTCAAAAAAGAGTCCTGATCCGCCGAAGGCTGCAAACCAGAGACATCCGAGCAGCGTCGGCAAAACTAACACGGTCAACACGAACTCGCGAATCGTCCGCCCTTTCGACACACGGGCAATAAACGTGCCGACAAACGGAGCCCAAGCGATCCACCACGCCCAATACAGTAACGTCCAATTGCCGATCCACTCTCCTGTCCCAAACGGGGTGAGGCGGAAGCTCATCGGAATGATTTTCCCGACGTAATTGCCGAAAGTCGTCGTAAACGTTTCGAGGAGAAAAATGGTTGGGCCCGCGAACAGGACGAAAGCGAGCAACAACGTAGCCAAACCGAGGTTGACGTTGCTCAATATTTTAATCCCTTTATCTAAGCCGGAGATCGCCGACATCATAAAGAGCACCGTGACGACAGCAATAATCGTCAACTGTGACCACGCGTTGTTCGGCATGTTTAACATGTCTGACAAGCCACCGTTAATTTGCATCGCACCGAGTCCGAGCGACGTCGCAACGCCGGCCGCAGTCGCAATCGCCGCTAAAACGTCAATCGTTTTCCCGATCGGTCCGCGCACGCGGTCTCCTAATAGTGGGCGAAAGGTGGAACTAATGAGTCCAGGTTCGTCTTTGCGATATTGGAAATAAGCGAGTGACATGCCGACAACGGCGTAAATCGCCCACGGATGGAGCCCCCAGTGGAAAAAAGAGTAGCGCAGCGACGCCTCTGCTGCCGCTACCGTCTCCGGCTTAATCCCTTCCGGCGGGTCGACATAATGCATGAGCGGTTCGGCGACTCCCCAAAACATCAACCCGATCCCCATCCCGGCAGAAAACAGCATGGCTAGCCACGAAACGAAAGAATACTCCGGTTCATCGTCCGGTTTCCCCAATTTAATTCTGCCGTACGGGCCAAATGCGGCATACAGTGAAAAGGCCAAAAACATAAACGTCACAATTAAATAAACCCAGCCAAACGATTGCGTAATATAATTAAATGCATGATTAGTGAAGCTCTCTAAATGGTACGGAAAAAATACCCCCCAGAGGACGAATAAAGCGACAATGGCGACAGATATGTAGAAGACGACACCGACTTTACCTGAGCGTTTTCGCAAAAACAACTTCCTTTCTCATATATGATAAAACGTCTATGAAAACCGTACAAACGCACAATTTAGAATGGTAACATTACCGCATGACTAATTTCAAGATAACCGATGAAGATTGACATAAATTCGTGAAGCGGTTAAGAAAAAACAGTGACAATTCCTCACGATGTAGTTTGCGCTTATTGCATTTATTTAAACCTGATCGCACGGGTAACGTTTCGCTAATTGTAACAGTGTTAACGGTAATTCGTCATGTAAGGGATTAACATAAATAAAAAAACGGCGTTAGCACAGTCAACGTCTGTCTAGCACCGTCGTTTTAATGGCAGCGTATCATATAACAATTTCAAAATTTGTCCGTGTATCCTGCTACGCATGCGAACCGTACGGACTGGAACCATAAGGACCGGAAGCGTAAGGACTGGAAGCGTAAGGACTGGAAGCGTAAGGACTGTGCGTACGCTGGGCATCCGTGGAGTTTTTGATTCAACCGCTCAATGGGGGGTGGGAATATGTGGTTGTACGGCTTTTTACTGCCTTTTTTAATTGGGCCAGCCATTACGATCTGCGTCTTCGTCATTATTATTTTGTTCTTTTTATTTTTCGGCTTCTTTTTCTTCCGTTGGGTTGCTGTTCCACTGGGCCGTTTTAAAAAGGGGAAACATTAATGATCCGCCTCTTCTCGGAGTATTCGGCCTCGGGAAAACAGGCGTATTTGTGATGGTATACTTCAGACAATGCGTCTTCGCCCATCTGCGCGTAAATTTCCTTTAACAGTCGATAAAAACTGCCTCTGTAATAGAAAATGTCGTGTTTCTTTAGTTCCCAATACGAAAAATGAAGTTGCAAATTAACCGCCATTTTTTCGCCAGCGCTTGTTACTCACTATTCATATATATCTTTACAAAAATTATATTATAGCAACATATGCATAAATAATTGTTTACGTTTACAATTTGTTGTTATAGTATTAAGTTACCAAAAGTTGATTTGCGACAACAAGGAGCATAAAGGTATTGTACCAAGAAAGGGGTCTTATATGGAAGGATATTAAATATTGATGTTATCTCGCATAATCGTATCGGTGGACATGGCCTCCTAACTTTAAAAGCGGCGCAAGCGCTAAATGGGATTGGTATACTTCGGGTAAAGGAGGAACAGGCCGATCCAACCTGATGGTGAAATTCACCTTTGGCGTTCCTACTCCTTGGGGGCCTATCGGATCTAACTATTCTAGTCGTGTACTTACCGTTGTTAAGTCTAACGGCTCTCACTACGCTAACTGACCTTTGTTCATAAAAGGGGATTAGATAAATGGAACAGAAAAATGTTATCGAGTGCCGTCACCTCGTGCAAACATACGGCACGAATGAAATCCTCAAAGGGCTTAGTTTCAAAGCTCAGCCCTTTGAGATCACTTTTTTAGCCGGTAAAAACGGGGCCGGTAAGACGACCTTCTTTCGCATTGCGACAGGGCTACAAAAGCCGACAAGCGGTTCGGTCACTTTTGCGGGGAAAAGCAGTGGCGAGATTAGAGATCAACTGGCTGTCGTCTTCGATCATGCACCTTTCTACCCGTCGCTCAACGGATATAGTAATATAAAAATCTTGTCAGGGATACATAAAGTAGATAAAGAGTGGCAATCCTTCGTTTTCCACACGTTACATTTGAACGACACGTTACTCAAACAGAAGACCAAAAAATTGTCATTCGGACAGCGACACCGCCTAGCTGTAGCCATTGCTCTGTTGAGGAAGCCAAACTTTTTACTGTTGGACGAGCCTTCAATCGGACTCGATCCCTCTTCGTGGCAAGCTGTTAAAAATAGCCTCCACCACTGTACGAAACTAGGTGCAGCAATTATTATCACCGGACAAAATTTTTCTGACGTTGAAGGATTTGCTAATCGAATGGTCGTGATTAATGACGGTACTGCCGTTTTTTCCGGTTCACCCCGGGAACTGATCAAACGTCAACCGCATACTGTCGTCATAAAATCGCAAGAAACAAAAAAAATCACAGCTCTGTATCCTCAAGCTGTAAGAGATGACAGTGGTCAATGGATAGAAATCGCCTGTGCCACTCTTGAAGAGGCAGAAACAGTCATCCATCGTATACAGTCCAGTCGCATTCGTTTTCGTGAAATATTTATTCGTAAAGCTAGTCTCGAACAAGCCTTTCAAACGATGATGCATCATCGGACGTTACCAAATCGTAAAATAGGGTGATTATTATGAGGATTATTCACTGCCTGTTCCGAGAAAATCATGTCATGTTACGAAGTCGGTTAGTGCAATGTACGTTGATCCTGCTACTTGCAGTTCTTCTGCTTGGCTTTGTCGCTTCTTTCTCGCAAGTGCAGACAGCGGAACAACACCTAAACCGTGTCAGCAAAGATCTATCTGCTACAACAAGTGATGAATACAGCGAAACGGTAACAATTGATATGAAAGAGAGTATAGAATTAGTGCAATCACTATATGAAAGCTTGCATCCAGACGTTGCGCCAAATTATACGTTGCTCATCATCGCTTATCTTGGAGTTATATTAGTAACGATTATTGGTGCGCATCTTACCGGTCAAGAGTTTTCTCATCGGACGGCAGCGATTCGTGCCGCGCACGACGGATGGAGCAAAATATTGGCCACGAAGCTCGTTCTTCTCGTCGCAATATGTGTATTCCTGAGCGTTGTTGGATTTGTGATTGGACGGCTAGGTGGTTATATCTCTTGGCCGATTGCCCAAGAACAATCACCACTCGCACAGGCGCTTAAAGGTTTTCCTACAACCATTTCTTATTGGCAACAAATTTTGTTCGTCAGTTTAGGTCTGTCATTTTACGGATTACTAGGGATGCTCATTGCGTTAATTACACGTAGCCGCCTAGCCGGTATGCTAATCGGCATCGCAATACCGTATGTCGAGATGTTTATACCAACGTGGTGGATCCCCTACACGTCGTATGCCAATCTACTCACTCAGTTATTTAGGTATAATGGCGCTAGCATTGTTGGCGAACCGAATCAAGTCGTCGTTACGATTTCTGCTAATTTGGCTTGGCTCATGTTAAGTATGTGGTTTGCCGTCCTAGCCGCAACTTTACTTTTAGTTGCGAAACGACAAACTGTTAGGTAGTCGTACAGTTTTATAAAGCAGGCTCAATCGGATTTGTTAATGGCTACGGCTCCGTCGGTCTCAAGGCATCCCCTCGGGACGTCTAAATGAGAGAGAACGCTACGTTCGATGCCACCACCACCAGCGTCAATAGTGTCTCCCTCCAGGATAATTCCATACCCCGGAACATTAACGCCACGCCGATTCTTGTCCATGACAGGCGTCGTGCCCTTAGGCCAGATCGGTGTGGAAAAACCGGGGGCATCCGCATGGGTGCTTTTGAGGTGAAGGCACTTACTATCCTTGTCGTATTCTACTGTGCCGAGGATCTGCATATCCATGCCACCCTCGAGATCGTGAATGAGGATAACTGGGTCTTCCCCCATAAAATAGTATGGCCTATGTTGTATCGATGTACTTTGACAGCCGATCAGTACCGATACGCATAACATAACGACGAGCCAGCTCACTTTCCTCCGCATGCCGCTTCCCCCAAGATCAATTCCCTTCCTATGCGTTCAACCTAGCAAATTAATATGTGACATTCAATAGGCATTGACGATCGTTCACACGTGGTTTCCTACAACTTTTACCTAATCGCCATTCCTCCCTCTTAATTAACCCTAGCTGCCTGTTAGTTCAACACTCAGCTTCCATATGCGGTCTACATTCTCGGGATTGGCGGCATAACTAGGATAAGTTCCCGAACCGAAAATATTTTTAAATTGTGCAAAGCCTTCTTCATTAGCCGCTATCTGTACAACCTCTCTCTTATGATTGATTAACTGTCCAGTAACATGCTTGAATTCATGCGAGGTGCATATATGAAAATAGTTTTCTGCCATGCCTGAAGGCGGGGGATTGATCACATTTTGAGCCCGTGCTAATATTCTCCAGTAGGAACGCATTTTTTGAATGGTCTCTTTCGACAACTTTACTCGGTTAACTTGCAAAGCATTAATCTTGATTCCCCGTTCTTTATATTCTTCTGCCATTTTGAAGCTCAGCATCAACAATGCCATTTTTGAGTCGCCATACATTTTGTAGACACTGTAAGGCCGTGAATCACGGAATTCACCGCGCAAATTGTCAAATTCGATTGTCCTTCTCGGATCGAAAAAATGTTTGATATTTGTCGTGCACACATTTAGGATTCTCGGATCCGGCGATTTTTCGAGATGGTCTGCTAATAGACGTGTCAATAAAAATGGACCGAAAGTATTCGTCGCAAACGTCAATTCGATATGATCGGGGCTGAGTTTATATTCGTCTTCCCCGTGATTCAAGTAGGCGGCATTATGAATCAAAATGTCCAGCCGCGGATACTTGGTTTTTAATGACGCGCAAAATGTACGGATCGACCCGAAAGAAGAGACATCCAGTTTCATTAAATCGACGTTGTCATTGTTGGCTGTTGCCGCAATTTCGCGCTGTACGCGTTGGCTGATCTCCATATTACGGCAAGCCATGATCACATGATACCCTTCTATCGCAAACTTGAGTGCCGCCGCTTTGCCAATTCCAGAATTTGCTCCCGTAATGACCACGAATTTATCCTTCATTAGCTCCTTCCCCTTTCCGGTACGAACTATTTATGACCCTAATAATTAGAAATTATATGTGTTTCACTCGGCAACTATAAGAGTCCAGAGGATGATTTTATATAGGACGAAAGGCGGAGAACAAACAATCGCTTCCATCAACGGTTATCCAGTCTTTCACCTAACAGCCTTCGACCTATGGAATATAATAGAAAAGAAAAAAAGCCCTTAGTGCAAGGGCTTATGTGTACCAAGGACACTTGGCGTGTCCATCAGGCCTCCCCAGGTAAGAACGCAGTCTTCCCCTCCACCTATCCGCCTCATTTACTTGGTATGGCCTTTGGCAGAAAGGACTTTGTATGGAGTCAGCGAACAGCGAGCACTTCCTTCACTTCGTCAGCCCCAACCGCGACAAGCGACGATGCAAGACGACCCCGATCGATGCGGCGAGGAACGATTTAACAACGGCACCGAGAATAAACGGCACAAACCCGCCAAAAAATGCCTGCTGCCACGAAAACCCGGAAACGAACTTTAACTGTACAGTTCCCGCTATCAAAATAATGACCGTACCGAGGACGTTAGCGACAAACGCCCACAGGATTCCCGGTTGCTCGCGCCGTTCCATTAACCACCCGATCAAAAATGCGGCGAATGCAAAGGCTATAATATAGCCACCTGTCGGACCGACGATGACGTGCATCCCGCCACTAAGTCCGGCAAAGACGCGCATCCCGACGGCCCCGAGTAACACGTAAATCGCCGCAGACAGGGCACCGTACCTCGAACCGAGAAGGATTGCCGCTAGTCCGAGACCGACCGTTTGCCCCGTCTCCGGCACAGGAGTAAACGGAAGAGGAATATGTATTTGCGCACATATCGCGGTAAAACCAGCGAACAGTGCGGCCATTAGCTGCATGCGTAAACGTTCAGAGCGCATCCGATGACCTTCTTTCATTTCATGATCGTTACTATACTTCTCATACCATTACTCATTGTAATGATAACTTAAGAAAAAAGTCCAGTATGATCGCAAAAAAAAATACACACCCACGCAGCGGGGTGGCAAAAGTGGTGAGAATGGTGGTATCACGTCGTAATGGTATCACGTCGTAGTGCGCTCATTTACGCTCAGTTATTCCTCACACTTACGCATTAGGTAGTTCCGGAATAGCTCCCATAATATGTTGCACGGAGAATTGAACACACGGGATGTGCGTCGAACGGACAGGTTGTTCGCCGGTGTAAATATCGTGTAAGGTGTATCCCTGTTCATTATCTTGCGCCATATCTTCTTTGGCATCTTGCTCGGCATTTTGCACGGCATCTTGCTCGGGTAGCACGTATTGTTCGAGCAGTTCGTTCTGCGGATCGATAATCCAGTATTCGGGAATAGCAAAAGAAGCGTAGGACTTCAATTTATCGTGCTTATCCCGTTTGGCTGTCGCTGGAGATAAAATCTCGACCACTAGATCAGGGGACCCTTCGATTCCGCGCTTCGTCACGATATGGAGCCTGTCGCGCCGAATCATTACTAAGTCCGGTTGCCGCACCTCGTGAGGGGAAAGGATCACATCCAAAGGCGCGTGAAGCACCACATAGTTTGCTTCGCACGTTTGCAACATTTTATGTAACAAATGGACACTAACAAACTGATGTTTCGGTGAGGGGGAAGGTCCTAGCTCCTCCAGCGTCCCCGCGACAAGTTCATATCGCATAGCGTCGTCTGGTAACGTTGCGTAATCGTCGTAAGTTAACTGCCCCTCTTTAACGGTCAGCCGATCGTCTTTCACATCGTATCCTTTCGCGCTACTCGTACGATCTTTTTTGTTCCTAAAGTCATCGGGCTCCCTAGTCCAATTGGAACGATTTTTCTTATACACCTTGCTCACCTCTAAACTCACGCTGTTTTCTCGTAAAGCTACCTCGCTTCTTAGCCCGTACGCTTTAGCCACACACAATCAATTCTTACCCTTCCTCCCAATAACGGCGTGCACCGCAAAATTCGTGAATGTTTTTATACGTAGAAAAAGGAATGAGCTCCACACAGTTACCCGTGTCTGGCGAATGAATCATGTGATCGTCCCCTGCATACATCCCGACGTGGTGAACGGCCCCTTTACCACTCTCATACGCAAAAAAGACGAGGTCACCCGGCTGTAGTGCCTCCCGCGCGATTGCTGTTCCGCCCGTGCTCTGATCGTCTGCATCACGGGGGATCGTCACTCCGATCGCGCGGTGCATCGCGTAGACGAAACCGGAGCAGTCGTAGCCAAAGGCAGACATACCGCCCCACAAATACGGCAACCCAAGAAACGCCTTCCCCGCGTTTAGCACGTCGGCACCGGTTGTACCCGGTAGCTGTCTGACACCAGAGGCGATGAAAACGTCATGCTGCCGTAAAAACTGTACCCCATGCGGCGTGGCGACCTGCACCCACTCCTCGCCAGCCTCAATGAGCGGCAACCGCGTTTGGAAGCTAATTTCTAATGATTCACCTATCTTGTGCTCTCCTGCGGCCACTTCCTCCGACTTCGTTGCAACGCCCCGCTCAGGGTCTCCGTCGTCACCTCGCTTTTCCTTGTATAAAAACGCCGTCGGCTCGGTAACGACGACTGTCTCCCGTTCTACACGCCCGCTGTCCACCGGAAACAGTTCCGCGCGCAACGCTTCCGTCAGTGGCCGCAGTTGGCGTTGCGGGATCCAACCCGGGTAACCGCGCCCGTCTTTTTTCGACGCTTGTTCCGGGATGACGACTTCGAGCCACTCGCCCTGCTCACCGATTGCCGTCACCTGCTGGCCATATAGCACTTGCGTCTGCACCCGATTGCTGTTACACAAGTCGAGTCGTTCCTCAACAGTCATCCGTTCGAGCCAACCTTTTATGTCTACCGGATTCGTCAACGCCTGTTCATCGATCGCCCGCGGCGATGTCGGTGCCGTCCACACAGTTGCCACCGCGACGTCGACAACCCAATCTATCTGTTTCATCGTGTTCGCTCCCCATCAAAGTATTGCTTGCCATAGCGATTATCAAAGTAGCCATTTTCAAAGTAGTGTTCGTCACGGCGATTTTTAAAACAAGGTGTTCGACCATCTAAGGCCGAACACCCACTCTACATTTGCATAGCTATAAATTGACGCAGTCACGCGGTAAAACCTATCTTCCTTGCTTCCAAGATTGCTCACTGCAGCTCTGCCAGTCGCTTCCCTCGAGTCGCTCCCTTGAGTCGCTCCCTTGAGTCGCTTCCCTTGGGTCACTGCCCTTGGGTGGCTTCCCTTAGGGGACTTTTGGAAGATACTATCGGATTCACCGCTACATGGCCCCTAGGTCGTTTACCGCTACAGTACCCATTACTGCTCGATGTCGGCCCACTTCAGTTCCATGTAACCGACTGGGTGTCTAACGATGTCCTTCACTTTCTCGTTTTGTAAGTAAACGCGGCTGTAGAAGTATAACGGCGTAATAACCGCATCGTCGAACAAAATTTGTTCCGCCTCGTGCATAAGCTCAAACCGTTTCTTCTCGTCCGCTTCCTGCTTCGCCTTTTTGATCAGTTCGTCAAACGTTTTGTTGCTCCAACCCGTCCGGTTCATCGTGCTACCTGTGACGAAGCTTTCCAAGTAGTTAATCGGGTCAGCGAAGTCAGCGAGGAACGACGAACGGGAAAACTGCAACTTGAGGGCGGATTGGTCGTCCGACAACACTTGCCACTCTACATTGACGAGCTTCACATCGACGCCGAGCGTCTCCTTAAACATTTGCTGCAACGCTTCGGCGTTCTTTTTATGTTTATCGTGTGTGTTGTACGTCAGCGTAATTTCGGGCAGTTTGTCGTATCCTTCTTCTTTCATCCCTTTTTCCAGTAGCTTTTTCGCTTCATCGGGGTCAAACTTGACGTAATCGCCGCCAACTTCGCGGAAGTCACCGCCCGCTGCATCTTGGAAGCCGTAAGAGACGAACGCAGCGGCTGGCTTCTCGCCCGTTTTCAACACGTAGTCGGTCAAGTTTTGCCGGTCGATCGCTAGGCTAAACGCTTTGCGGATGTTTTTGTTGTCGAAGGGCTTCATCGTCGTATTGAAGCGGTAAAATTCCGTTCCCGCTTCGGGCTCAACGTTTACTTTTCCTTCTGCATACAGTTGTTCACTCATGTCTGGCGGGAGTTCCGACGTGTGCAGCTCACCCGTGTTGTACAGTTCGTATTCTGTCGCCACTTCATCGATCATTTTCCAGACGACGCGATCCAGCTTCACCGTATCCGCATCCCAGTAATTTTCGTTCTTCTCCATCACAAGCTCGCTGTCGTGTTTCCACTCCGTCAGCTTGAAGGGACCGTTACCGACAAACGTCTTCGCCTCGCGGTGCCACTTTGCATTTTCTTCCGCGACCTTTTGGTTGATCGGGAAGAACGGCGGGTTCGTTATGACGTGCAAAAAGTACCCTTGCGGCGCTGCCAACGTCACTTCCAACGTTTTGTCGTCTTTCGCCGTCACCTTCATGTCGTCGGCTTTGCCTTTTCCGGAGTTAAACGCCTCGGCACCTTCGATGTAGTAGCTCAAGAAAGCAGCCTCAGAGGCAGTTTTCGGGTCGGCGAGTCGCTTCCACGCATATTCAAAGTCGTGTGCCGTCACCGGGTCGCCGTTCGACCATTTGGCGTTGTCGCGGAGCGTAAATGTGTACACTTTGCCGTCGTCAGACACGTCGATCTTCTCAGCCATCGCCTCCTTCGGTTCGTTGTCTTTGTCCAAGCGGACGAGCCCTTCCATAATGTTGTTCAACGCGTTGTACGAAACGGCGTCAAAGGCGACCGGCGGGTCAAACGATTTAGGCTCTTGCCCGTTGTTCAAAAGCAGTACTTTTTCCTTACCGGCGCCTTTTTCCTCCGCTTTTTCCCCTGTTTTCTGCCCTTCGCCTGCTTTTTCCGCGTTCTTTCCCCCATCTGGCGCATCCGTGCCAGTCGTCGTACAACCTGCTAACAGTGCTAAGACAAGGACACTAATGAGTAAATACGACAACAGTTGCTTTCTTTTTCTCAACGTTCATTCACCCTTTTCTATCATTTTTTTACTGCGAAATGACTTAGTACAATATATGGTTATGACGCCCTCATTTACTACCATGAACAGAATCGCTTCATGACAAGATCGCATGAATGGGAAAATCGTCTGTACAACCCGTTGCACGCAATCTGCAGACGATCCCGCGATAGTATGCTAGGAACGTCAAAAACACCGATAGTAGCTTTTGCGAAACGTTTTTACGCCGCCTGTTTTACGCCGCCTATTGTTCGCATCGACCTTAACGCATCGCTGGTTGCCCCTCTCGAACTGCCTCGCGCACCGCTTTGGCGCGATCGTCTTGCAGCCAACAATTGACTGCGTGACCGTTACTGATGGGCGTCGCCGGGGGTGCAAAACGGTCGCACACTTCCATTGCGTACTTGCACCGCGCCACGAACGGGCACCCTTGTGGCGGGGCGAACAGATCGGGTGGCGTGCCGGCAATCGGGATCAGCGGTCGGTTGCGGTCGCCGTCTAAGCGGGGAACCGACTGTAGCAGCCCTTTCGTGTACGGGTGCTGCGCCCGATAAAAGATGTCGCTAAGCGTCCCTGTCTCAACAACTTGTCCAGCGTACATAATGTTAATGCGATCGGCGATTTGCGCCACGACTCCGAGGTCGTGCGTGATCATAATAATCGAGACACCGGTTTTCCGCTGTATTTCTTTAAACAAATCGATAATTTGCGCTTGGATGGTCGGGTCTAAAGCGGTCGTCGGTTCATCGGCGATGAGGACGGACGGCCCGCAGACGAGAGCGACCGCAATCATGATCCGTTGCCGCATCCCGCCGCTAAACTGGTGCGGGTACTGTTTCAACCGTTCCGCCGGATTCGGAATGCCCACTTGGGCGAGCACCTCAAGCGCCTGCTCGCGCGCCTCTGCTCGGGAAACTTGTTTATGTTCGCGCACAGCTTCCATGATCAGTTCACCGATCGTAATCGTCGGGTTGAGTGAGGTCATCGGATCCTGGAAGATCATCGCTATTTCTGCACCGCGCAGCTTGCGAATGTCCCGCTCCGTCATCCGCGTGATTTCTTTTCCTTTAAACAAAATGCTACCCGCGGTGATTTTTCCAGGCGGATCGGGAATGAGACGCATCAAGCTTTGCGCCGTCACACTTTTTCCACAGCCGGACTCGCCGACGATCGCCAGCGTCTCCCCTTCGCGCAAAGAAAAGTTAACCCCGCGCACCGCTTTCACTTCGCCGCCGTACGTCTTAAACGACACGTGAAGGTCTTTCACTTCTAATAATGACATCCGCTTTTCACTTCCTTAATTTAGGATCGAGTGCATCTTGTAAACCGTCTCCCAACACGTTAAACGCAAACATTGTCAAGGAGATGAAGAACGCGGGGAAAAACAGCCGCCACCAATAACCAGACGTAATCGTCGGCAAAGCGTCGTTCGCCATCGTCCCCCAACTCGCAAACGGCGATTGCACGCCTAATCCTAAAAAGCTTAAAAACGCTTCCGCAAAAATAGCAGACGGAACGGTCAACGTCATCTGCACGATAATCGGTCCCATCGCGTTCGGAATCAAATGTTTGCGGATGATGCGGGCAGAACTCGCGCCGAGCGAGCGGGCGGCCAACACGTATTCATAGTTTTTGAGTTGCAGCACTTGTCCGCGCACGATGCGCGCCATCCCAACCCAACCGGTGACCGTCAACGCGACGATAATCGTCACCAAGCCCGGCCCCATCACGACCATAATCAAGATGACAGTCAACAAATACGGTAACCCGTAAAGAATTTCCACGATGCGCATCATCATGTGATCGGTGCGTCCACCTTTGTAGCCGGAAACGCCACCGTAGATAACCCCGATGAGCACGTCGATGACTGCGGCGGCAAAGCCGACGAACAAAGACACGCGGGCACCGTACCACGTGCGCACGAAGACGTCTCGGCCTAACTCGTCCGTGCCAAACCAGTGCTTCGCCGAAGGCTTCTTGTTTTGGTCTTGCAATACTTGGTCCCCTGGGCCGTACGGCGTCAGCATCGGACCGACAGCAGCCATCGCCATTAATAGTATGAGTACAATGAGGCCAAATACGGCTAGTTTGTTTTTAAATAGGCGCCGCCTCACATCGGCCCAATACGAAAGTTGCGGCCTGAGAACTGCTTCTCGCTCGCGTGCATCCGTCTCTTTTAATACGAATAAGTCTTTATGCACCTCGTTTTTCCCGCTGCGATTAGATACTTGGTGGCGACTCCTTGCTTGTGAAGATTCCATACTACCGCTCCTTCTCGTAGAGCTTAATCCGCGGGTCTACTAATCCGTATGCTAAATCGACGAGAAACAGCATTAAGATGAGAAAGCCGCCGTAGAACACCGTCGTCCCCATAATGACGGGATAATCGCGGTTGCCGATGCTATCGACGAAATACTTTCCCATACCCGGGATGGCAAATATTTTTTCAATGACGAAACTACCTGTTAGTACCGATGCAACTAATCCGCCGAGTAACGTAATGACTGGTAGTAGCGCGTTGCGCAGCGCGTGCTTTAGGACGACCTTCGTCCGGGACAACCCTTTGGCGACAGCGGCGCGCATGTAGTCTTGCGTCAGTACGTCTAACATACTCGAACGCGTCAAGCGAGCGATGATCGCCATCGGGCTGAGCGCTAGCGCAATCGACGGCAAAATCATATGTTTCCAACTCGCCCACGTCGCGACTGGCAGTAAGCCCCAATTGACGGCCACCCACCGGATTAAAAGCGTTGCCATAACGAAGCTCGGAACGGAAATGCCGATGACGGCGAAAGCCATCGCAAAGTAATCCATGAACCCGTTATGTCTAATAGCAGCGATAACGCCGAGGGCAATTCCGAACACGACGGCAATCGTTAACGCGACGACACCAAGTTCAAACGACACGGGAAAACCGCGTGCCAACAACTCATTGACAGATGCGTCTTTTTTAATCGACGGGCCAAAGTCAAATTTGAGCAATGACTGCAAGTAGAGGACGTACTGCACAGCGAGCGGCTTGTCCAAATTGTAGTGTGCCTCTAAATTTTTTTGTACCGCTTCACTCGTCATATGGTCGCTGTTAAACGGCGAACCAGGTACCGCGTGCATGAGAAAAAATGTTAACGTAATGATGACCCACAGCGTAATGACGGCTGCGACGAGTCTTTTTCCGATGTACTTCAGCATCGCAACTCCTACTTTCCGAATAGTAAGATAACGTCTGTTCTTAAGAGTCAATTATAGTAGACGCCAGTTGTCACCCATAAGTTATTAGGTTTATTTTAGTCTGTATTTACAATTTAATCAAGCGGTAGAATGCGCTTGCAAAAAGGTTGAACAGGGAGCGGTTCCCATGCCGTTTACGGCACTTAGGCACCTACGGCACGGGGAACCGGATCAGTTTCACGCCGCACTATTTTTGCAGCCTATTTTTGCAGACGCTTTTCCAACTCCGCTTTTTCTCGCTCAAAGCCCGGTTTACCGAGAAGGGCGAACATGTTCTTTTTGTACGCTTCGACTCCCGGCTGATCAAACGGGTTGACGCCGAGGAGATAACCGCTAATCGCACACGCTTTTTCAAAGAAGTAGACGAGCTGTCCAAACACGTGCGGCGTAATGGCCGACACTTCGAGGACGAGGTTCGGCACGCCGCCGTCCGTATGGGCGAGTAGCGTCCCTTCAAACGCTTTGCGGTTGACGAATTCGACCGTTTGCCCGGCTAAATAGTTTAACTTGTCCAAGTCGTCTTCGTCCGTTTCAATGGTGCGCGATGCAGGGACGTCGTTCACGACGAGAACTGTCTCAAACAAGTGGCGCATCCCCTCTTGTATGTACTGTCCCATCGAGTGCAAATCGGTGGAAAACTCGACAGCCGCCGGAAAGATTCCTTTGCCGTCTTTCCCTTCGCTCTCGCCGTACAGCTGCTTCCACCATTCGGAAAAGTAGTGCAGCGCCGGTTCGTAGTGGACGAACAATTCTGTCGTCTTCCCTTTGCGGTATAACGCGTTACGCACCGCCGCATACGCGTAACAATCGTTGTCCACGATCGTCGGCGTCCGGTAGCGCTCTGCTGCCGCCGCGGCACCGGCCATAATCGCATCGATATCAATGCCGGCAACGGCAATCGGCAACAGCCCGACCGCAGTGAGGACGGAATAGCGTCCACCGACGTCGTCGGGAATCGTAAACGTCGCATATCCTTCTTCGTCAGCTAACTGCTTCAGTGCCCCTTTTGCTCGATCCGTCGTGGCAAAAATGCGCCGCCGCGCTTCTTCGACGCCGTATTTGTCTTCCATATATTTACGCAAAATGCGGAAGGCGATCGCCGGCTCAGTCGTCGTCCCCGATTTGGAAATAATGTTAAGCGAGACATCTTTTCCTTCTAGCACTTCAAGCAAGTGCGTCAAATAGGTGGAGCTAATGTTGTGCCCGGCAAATAACACTTGCGGCGTACCCCGCTTTTCCCGCGGCAACTCATTGTAAAAAGAATGGTTCAACATTTGAATGGCGGCGCGCGCCCCGAGGTAAGAGCCGCCGATCCCGATGACGACAAGGACGTCGGAATGCTGCTGAATTTGCGCCGCTGCCTCTTTAATGCGGGCGAATTCTTCGCGGTCGTATTGCGTCGGCAAGTCAACCCAGCCGAGGAAGTCGGCACCTGCCCCCCGCTTGTCATGTAACTGCTCGTGGGCTAAGCGAATCGCCGGTTCAAGGTTCGTCATCTCGTGTTCGGCAACAAATGGTGCCGCTGTTTTGTAATTAAAGCGTAGCGAATCGGTCACTTGTACATTCCTCCAATGGTAGTAAAACATGATGATGTCAAAGATGCGTTCGTAGCGACCCTGTCCAAGCACCTATGCCTTTTGCTGCTGCTTTGCCATGTATTCTGCTGCGAGTTTGTCAATTTCTTTTTTCAACTCTTCGACCATCGTCGCTTCCGGTACTTTGCGAATAATTTCCCCGTGGCGGAACAATAGCCCTTCGCCGCGACCGCCGGCAATGCCGATGTCCGCCTCGCGCGCTTCGCCCGGACCGTTCACCGCACAGCCCAACACGGACACTTTCAACGGGACTTGTAAGTTGGCGATGTATGCTTCGACCTCGTTAGCGACTTTAATGAGGTCGATCTCGATTCGCCCACACGTCGGACACGACACGAGTGTAGCCGCGTTCGCGATGAGTCCGAAGCTCTTCAGCAATTCGCGCGCAACTTTTACTTCTTCGACCGGGTCAGCGCTCAAGGAAATGCGAATCGTCGAGCCGATCCCGCGCGACAAAATCGCTCCCAAACCGGCTGCGCTCTTCACAGTTCCGGCGAACAGCGTACCCGATTCGGTAATCCCGAGGTGCAGCGGGTAGTTGAACTTCTCTGCTGCCTTTTCATACGCCTCGATCGCCAGTGGCACGTGGGACGCCTTAAGCGAGACGATAATGTCGTGAAAGTCCAGCTCCTCTAAAATCCCAATGTGGTACAACGCGCTCTCCACCATGCCGTCCGCCGTCGGATACCCGTATTTTTCCAAAATACGTTTTTCCAGTGATCCGGCGTTGACACCGATGCGAATCGGGATGCCGCGCTCTTTCGCCGCTTTGACGACGGCCTCTACCCGTTCGCGCTTCCCGATATTGCCCGGGTTGATGCGAATTTTATCTATCCCGCCTTCAATCGCCTTCAGCGCTAAGCGGTAGTCAAAATGTATATCCGCCACAAGCGGAATGTTAATTTGTTTCTTAATATCGGCAATCGCTTCAGCCGCCCGCATATTTGGGCAAGCGACGCGCACAATTTGACAGCCGGCTTCTTCTAAGCGGTGAATTTCTTTAACCGTAGCTGCGACGTCCTCCGTTTTCGTCGTCGTCATACTTTGGATAATCACTTGGTCAGTACCGCCGATCGTCAAATCGCCAACTTTAACTGGACGAGTATCTTTGCGATGAAACATCGTTAACGCCCCTTTTTGTTAGTCCGTATCTCTATACTATCGTATGCAGTCACCTTGTGTCTGAACGATGTTGGTAAAAAACTTACGTCTCCCCCATTATATCACTTATTCGAGGCGTGCCAACACGTCTGATGATAGGCCGGAGGCGGCTTTCTACGGCTCTAGGTGGTACACACTCCCGCGAAACTGCACCTCCGCGCGGCGCTTGGCACCGGTAAGCGTCAGGGTAAACGGGCGCTCTCCCCGCTCGAGCAACGTTTGGCCGACGATGTCGCCCGCTTCTGACCGGTCTAAATGTCCCGAACGGCTTGATCGATTCGACTGACTCCGCCGATCCATGTGATGTGCGCGATCCTGATGAAGCACGTGATCCGACTGCTGCGCTCGTTCCGAATGATGTGGGCGCTGTAAGCGTTCCGGCCGACAAAACACGATGTCGACATCACCTAGCCGCAGGCGATGGCAGTGCGCACCGAGCTCGGCATTAAACGCTTCGCCACCGCTAGGAAGTCCGAAGAGTCGTTGCCAGTGAGCAGCCGTCTGCCCCGGATCGTGTGCAGCGTAAAACACTTCTTTTAAACGCAAGTTTCCAGCGCTATGTGGGGCAATGGTGCCATTCATTTGTAAATCAGTCCGCCGTTCCTCATCACTCTGTCCCCATTGGATAAAGAAAGGCAGCGGGAGCGCCTCAAACGGACCGTCGACGAACAGCATGCGCCAAGCGAGTGTTTTTCCGTCAGCACGGGTGCGGCTGCCGTCAGTGAGTGTCACGCGGGTCCCGGTACGTTCTATGTGAGCGGCTAACCTTTCGATATCGCCCGTGCGGATCGCGAGTTGTCCCAAGCCTTCCCCGCGCGGCAAATCGTGCAACAGTTGCCCGACGAGCGGGTTGTCTATGACGCGCCCAGCGATCTCTATACGCTCGACTGCTAACCATTCGATATACGATAAATCAAAGTAGCTGAGTACATTGTAAGTGCCCCAGTTAACGTGTTGGCCCCCCGCAACCGCGTGAAACCCGTTTTGCGCGAGTTCCGCTAACAGTTCTGTCGATCTTGTGGGATTAATAAAATGTACCACGTGATCGAGGACGAGCGTCCCCTTTTCCATCAGTACCAGTCCTTTCTTTTACTTTGATTGGCTAATGTCTATTATTCCATACAGCGCAACCGCAACCTATTGATTGTGTCCAGTTTTTTGTCTAGAATCTATTATGGGTACAAGTGAGAGTCAACTTGCAATCTAAAGAGACACTCTTAGAGGCGCTGTTTACATAATATTCAAAACTGGGACACCTACCATTTACCTTTACAAACAGAAACAGGAGGCCAACTAAGTATGGAGACGTTGATTAAACCGGACGACACGTGGTTATTGTGGGCTTTTTTAGCCGTATGGGCGGGGGTAAGCATTTATTTAGAACAGACGTTTCAATGGGCAGCAAAAGTATCGGGGGCGATTATCGCACTCATCGGGGCGATGGTGCTCGCCAACCTTCACGTCATTCCAACGGATTCACCCGTGTATGACGCCGTATGGGCATACATCGTACCCCTCGCGATCCCGCTATTGTTGTTTCAAACCGACTTGCGCAAAATATGGCACGAAAGCGGTCGTATGCTCGCGATGTTTTTATTGAGTGCGATCGGTACCGTCGCTGGAGCGATCGTTGCCTTTATGACGCTAAAAGACGTCATTCCCGGAGCAGAAAAAGTTGCCGCGATGATGAGTGGCTCATACATCGGCGGTACGGTTAACTTTGCGGCGATGGCCAGTAAATTTGAGGCGCCAAGTGAACTTATCTCCTCGACTGTTGTCGCCGATAACCTCATGATGGCTCTCTACTTTTTCGTGCTCATCGCCATTCCGGCGCTCGCTTTCTTCCGTAAACGGTACAACGCGCCCCACGTTGCTGCGGTCGAAGCGCAGACGGCTGATGGGGAGGCAAAAACAACGGCCGCCGCTTACTGGGGCCGCAAAGAAATCTCTCTAAAAGACATTGCGCTCACTGTCGGTGCTGCTTTTGCGCTAGTCGCGCTCTCGTTCACGTTAGCCAGTACATTTGCTGAAAAGATTCCTTTCGGGGAAGACGTGCACATACTACTTAACGTTGCCCACAGCATTTTCGGAGACAAATATTTAATGTTGACGACGATCACGCTAATTGCCGTCACTTGTTTTCCGCGCTTCTTCGCCAACATTCGCGGCGCACAAGAAATTGGGACGTATTTGATTTACTTTTTCTTTGTCGTCGTCGGGGTACCGGCGTCCATCAGCGTCATCGTGCAAAATGCACCGCTCTTGTTCGTTTTCGTCTTCATTATGGTGGCCTTGAACATGTTGTTCTCGTTCGTTTTCGGGAAGTTGTTCAAATTTGACCTCGAAGAAATCATTTTAGCGAGTAACGCCAACATCGGCGGACCGACGACGGCAGCGGCGATGGCGATCGCCAAAGGGTGGACGAAACTGATCGTCCCGACACTGCTCGTCGGTACGCTCGGCTACGTCATCGGTAACTATATCGGCTCGGCTGTCGGCTTTTGGGTACAAAGCATGATGCCGTAAGGAGGCTCTTGTCATTGAGATCAACTGCTTATCTCCCGATTGCGCCACGCTTCGCGCAACATCGCGTACACGTGGTGGTCGACAAAGCGGTCGTACAGCCACTCTGTTTCTTTGAGTACCCCTTCGTGGGTAAACCCTAGTCTTAGCGGGACTTTGCAGCTGCGTTCGTTACCTGTCGCACAGCGAATTTCGACTCGATTCAGTTGCAGCTCACCAAGCGCGTAATCCGTCAGCGCCCGCACCGCCGCCGTCATTAGTCCGCGCCCGCGAAAATCGGCTCCTAACCAGTACCCGATACTTGTGCGGCGGTTGCGCCAATCCCAAAAATGATAACTGACGACCCCTGCGATCTCCCCGCGAAACCAAATACCGCAGTGAAACCCATCGTTATTCGCGAACTGCTTTAATCCCGCGCGAATAAATTGCAGCGTGTCGATGGCGTCGAGCGTTTGGTCTATCCATGGCAACCATTCGCGCAGCGACGCTCTGTTGGCGTCCGTAAGCGCAAATAACGCCTTAGCGTGTCGCTCTTCTAACAGGCGCAGCTCTGCCCCTTCAGTAAGTGGATAGTAAAACATCGTCTCACCTCAACATGTTTTATCTCATAAGTTTCTTAGTATCTATTGTACATATTATCGGGCGTTTGTAGAATACATGCCGTGTCAAACGATAACTAAAACGGTTCCTAAGTTAAATACGTACGAGCCCACCCTCCCACTATAAATTCCAAAAAAAAAGACCATCAGTCTACCTGATGATCCTTAACTGTTCAGTATTCCTATACTATAGTCCCTTTAAGTGCACGCGCATTTTCTCGTAGCCAGCTTATGCGCGACGCTGTATCTTCCGTGACCCGTTTAATCAGCTCGGTGCCGATCACGACGCCATCTGCACCGGTTTGTAACACCCGTTGAATGTGCTGTGCATTTTTTATGCCGAAACCGACGTACAATGGGAGGCCGGTCACGCGGCGCAACGCCTGTAAGGTCGAGGCGAAGCCGGAACCGATCCCCTTGCCCGTGCCTTCCTTGCTCGAGCCGATGTACACGAACCCTGACGGCTGTCGCACTGTCTGCCAATCGTCTGCCGCAGTCACAAAAGGAATGTGCGCTGTGCCTTCCATCAACAGTGGCCGTTCCGGGCATAAAATCGCGTCGAACAACGCCGTGTGCTGGCGCAAAAACGGTTGATTAAAACTTTCGTCATAACCCATTAACACGATCGGCAGTTGCGGATGGCGAGCGCGTACTTTCGCAAGTAGTGGGATTAAGTCGTCATCCGTATAACCGTTCCGCATCACTTGTGCGTGCGCGCCTGCAATGATTTCCCCGTCCATAAACGGATCTACCGCAGGCAGTCCGAGTTCCAGCGCAGCCATCCCGTGAGCCACCAACTCGTCAATCGTACGCAAACACGCCTCGTGGGACGGATAATTGGCCAGTAAATAATAGGTAATTCCCTTCTGGCCACTCTGCTTGAGTTGTTGCAAACGACTTAAAACCATGACAAGATCGCCCCAATGATCGGTCCGTAAAACGTGTAGTCCGTCTCACTCAACACGCGCATGACCGCCTCGTACTCACCGACGTAAGGTAGCAACAACGCTTGTCCAAAGATCAAGATGAGCCCATTTATAAAGGAACCGATGACCGCTCCGCGCCTTCCCCCGGTCGCGTTACCGAAAATGGCCGTCACCGCACCAGTGAAAAACGTCGGGATTAATGCCGGAAAGACGATGACCGGGTATTTGATCCAACCGAGGATGACCATGCCGATCAAGCCTGCGGTTAAACTGGACAAGAAGCCGACAATAACCGACGTCGGATGGTTCGGGAACAACAGCGGCACGTCGAGACCAGGCGTCGAATTCGGCACCAGTTTTTCCGAAATGCCGTGGAAAGCTGGGATGATTTCTGCCAACATCATCCGCACCCCGGTTATAATAACCGTAATCCACACCCCGAACTGAATCCCTTGTAAGATGGCAAAGGCAATAAAGTCTTTGCCGCCACTCACATTTTGTTCGACGAACCCTTTGCCTGCCGCCAGTGTGACGACTAAGAAAAACAACACCATAATGACACTGAGGGCAATCGTCGTTTCGCGCAAGAAGTTCAGTTTTGCCGGCAGTTTAATGTCTTCCAAATTACGTTTTTTGTTGCCGACGACTTTTCCGAGATGACCAGAAATAAAGCAGCCGACGGAACTAGAGTGACCGATCGTAAACCCTTCGCCGCCGGGAACGTACTTCATGAGCGGCGCCACCATCGCCGGTGTTAGCGTCAAATAGATTCCTAACATGAGCGAACCGATCCACACGATATTAATTGTACTCAAGTTCGTACCGACCGTCAGTAAAGCGGCAATTAAACCGGCGTAAAAGAATGACACGTGAGCCGATAAGTGGATATACTTAAAGCGAGTAAACCTCGCCAAAAGCACGTTGATCAAAAAACCGAGTGTAAAAATTAACGTTGCCGATGCGCCGTACGCAGCCATGCCGGCGCCCATCGCTTTGTCGATCGACACAATTTCCGCTTCCATGCCGAACAAGTGTTGCAGCATCGGTTGTAACGGCAACAGTGTCATACCCATACTTTGCGCACCAGTTAAGATCAATAGAAACCCGACGATACTTTTGACCGTCCCGGATACAACTTGGTCAAACGACTTCTTTTGCAACAATAACCCGACTAAGACGACAAGGCCTACTAGAAAAGACGGTTCACTCAGAAAATTACTGCTAAAATACACGATGAATGAGCTGAGCGTGTCCAACGTTTACACCTACTCTGCGTGGATTATTTGTAAGAGCTCTTTTTTCAGCGTTTCTCGGTCCATCAAGTTAGGTAGTGCGATCACTTTCGCCTGCACGTTTTGCAGCAATTGTGCGAGTTCCGGTGTCGTGATGATCACGTCGGCATCTTGCCCGCCGCTAACTGATCCGATATCAACGGCGTTGACGGTACCTTCAACACCTTCCTCTTTTAAAATCTTCTCTGTAAATACTTTGAGCATCATACTGCTCCCGACCCCTGCACCGCAAACCGTTAACACTTTCAACATAATCGTTCATCCTTTCACAATTGGTATGTTCCTACTACGAAGCGAATTTTAATAGCCGAGTTTACAAACTAACTTTCCGACACTGTTATTTTTGTGAATACTTAGCGATAACCCGCAAAATTTCTTCAAGGTCTGTCGCTTCCTGCAGCACTTGTAATGCCTCGGGATTATCTAACAGTGTGACGAGCTGTGACAACACTTGGAGGTGGGATTCGTGGTCCACCCCTCCCAAAGCAAACACTAATTTAACCGGATCATTCGTCGGGTTACCGAAATTCACAGGCTTGTCTAGCCTTACCATGCTTAAGCAGACGCGCTTGACCCCTTCTTCCGGGCGAGCGTGTGGCATGGCTACCCCGGGTGTAATGACGATATAGGGGCCTAAGTTTTCTACATTGCGTATCATTCCTTGGATGTACCGCGGCTCCACGGCATCCGTTTCCACTAACAGATTGCCCGCGATCGTAATCGCTTCTTTCCAATCTTCAGCGTGTTGATCCAAGCGGATCGTCGATGTATCGAGCACATCTTGTAACACGGGCAGTTCTCCTCTCCGCTTAAACATTTCGGCCGTCTCGGTCACGATCTCCATACTGTTCACTTGCTTTTCAATCGCTTTGAGCTCATCCGGCGTTAAAATTGGCGATACTTTCAACGTCGGAATATTCATTCCGGATAATGGAATCGTCGTAATGATTAAATCTACCTGCTCTTTTTGTATAATGTGTACTTGCGACGACGTATATACACCGGAAATGTTCAGGCCGGGAATATTCGTTTTTAACGTTTCTACTAACAATTGCGCTGTACCGATGCCGCTGCCGCAAACGATCGCCACTTTTTTCGGCAGCGCTTGTTGCTGTTTCTTTCGCTCTAATGCCGCTCCGATATGCATCGCCAAAAAGCCAACTTCTTCTTCCGGGATGCGTTTTTTAATTAGGTGCTCGACGTACTCACTCGCTTTTTTCGTCATGTTGTAAATGTGTGCGTACCGTTGTCTCACTTGAGCTAGCAGCGGATTACGCAAAATCATGTCGTACTGAATGCGATAAATCGCCGACTTCAAATGGAGCACGAGTGCCGACAGTAGTTCTTCGTCGTCGAGATCGGTGCCGAGCCAAACTTCGATATAGCGAATGAACTCGGTGGCAATCTGTACTGCGTATTGCCAATCTTCACCTTTGCCGATGCTGTACGGGCCAGATTCGCGGCTAAACTTAGCCCCGAGGACGTGAATCGTCAGCACCGTCATTTCCGCCTCCGTTAGCTCGACAGCAAACGTCGCCTCTAAATAGTCCTTCAGTTGCCCGAGCGCGCGATACAGCGCATGATTTTTAATCGGCTTCAATTCGTCAGGCGTCACGGTCAACATGTGCCCGTCGCGGTGCCGTTTGAGCATGATGGCAATGTGGATGAGCACATTATTGAGCGCACTGTCGTACAAATGGAAGCCTTGTTTTTGGCCAATTTCCGCCATAAGCATAGATATAGACGCAATACTCTGTATAAAACGCGCGTCAAACTCATCGTAAATCATATGGTACTGTCCGTAATGACCCGGCTGTAACAACTGCAGTAAAGCCCCGGCGGCGTGAGCTAGCTGTGACCAGATGTCAGCCGCTGCGCGGCGCCGCTTCAGCTCCTCGCCTTCGATCCAGTACCCTAAACCGCGCTTCGAACACAACCGCAAGCCGTAGCGCGCAATGTCTGTATCCAAGGAACGCATATCTTCGAACAGCGCTGACGGACTGATACTTAGTTTTTCTGCTAACTGTTTAATGGTGATTGCTTCATCTTTAATCAATAGCAACAAGACGAGGATTTTTTTTCGCTCTTCCGGTGAGAACACGTATTCACCGTTGAAAAGACAGACGTTCTCTCTGTGGGGTGCTACGGTTTCCAGCCAAATCCCCACACTCGGTTTTTTCACGAGTCGATAGCCTTCCCTCATGAACTCGTCTTCGAGGCAATCGAGGTCGTAGCGGACGACTCGTTCGTTAACACCTAATCGGGACGCCAATTGCAAGGCAGTGATCGGTTGCACTTGGTTAAGCAATAGTTCCTTCAGCTGAATTCTTCGCTGGGTGATGGCCATCGAGATCCCCCTTTGCTGCCCTCCTCGCTTGTCCTACTTATATCGTAATCGCTTCATCACGGTCCTACAATAACAATTAATGTCACATTGTCGTTGTTAGATTGGGGTTAGTGCGCCTCTAACGTTTAAAAATGCTGATATATCAATGATTTTATTTTTTTTACATTTAAAGTCAGTTACGTTTAAAAAACGATACGTCGTGAAACTTTTTTACACATATTTTACACAGGGCAGCCCTCCTGCAATGCGTTGATAGGGCTGTTTTTCACTTGGCACTCCCCCAATATTGAAAGGTTTGAGTTTCTGAACGAGAACGTGATAAAATTTAAGATGTGTTAACTTGAAAGAAAGAGGGATTATTAATGGCTGGTTTCCTAGTGTTCGTCAGTCTAATTTTCTTTTTCGTATTTGTCGCGTCCCTTATTGGTCTAATAAAAGGGAGCCTAAAGATGCTTAGAATTAACAATCGCCGAACAGCTGCTGTCGTGATGGTTGTAGCCCTCGTGCTGAGTTTTGCAAGCTGCTCCACCGGCAAAGCGATTGACGATGAGTATGTAGAGAACGATGAATACGACGACGATGATGAATTTGAAACTGACAATGATACTGACGCGTATGAGGACGCAACAGATGATGTTGACGATGATGAAGACGAGTCATCAGACGATGATGATGAAGATGAGTCATCAAAAGAAGATACTACTGAAAAAGCCAAAAGTGAGCCTAAGAGCACGTCCGGATCCCAGGGAGCAAAAAAACATTACGACCGCTTAAACGAACTATACAGCGATCTGCAACAAGAATATGAAGTACATAAAAACGGTATGGATGAGGTTGCTTGGGGAGAGTTTGCGAGAAGCTGGAAAGATAGTGTCGAGGAAGTTAGCGAGGAAATAGAAGCTGCTGATTATGACAGAGGATTAAAATTTTCCCTAGGCGCGGCAGCCGGCTACCTACAGCAAACGTTCAACGGTTACGTTCAGGATTTACAAGGACGGGGTGACGCAAGCATCACCAAAGACATGGAAACAATGTTCCAAGACAACATGAAGGATGCTGAAAATGATTTGAACTAGTAAACCCCTCCCGTTATTTCGGGAGGGAACTTTTTTTATATGTATTTTTGTGAGCGGCAAAAAACGGCCTTCTATTTTCGATTCTAAGCGGAACTTGGCCTTCTTTGCCTTTGTCGCTAGCGCTTCGGCGTTTTTTCGCTCCTCGAACGCACCAAGTTGCACGCGGTACAGCTTACCGGACGGCTGTGGTATCGGCTTTGGGAACGGCAATCTGCCTTCCACTTGTTCGCTTCATTCGTTATTGTGGTGAGCGGCACAGTTTTGTCCGTGGTACGAGACATTTTATGACAGTATTCGAAGCGTTATCGTTAATGATCGCTTTTGGCGTTTTAGTTGCCATACTGTCTGGAGATAATTTAATAAAAAGTACCGCCCTCGAGCAAAGGACGCGGTCTATCCGTGGTACCTTGGGCCACCACCCTTGAAGGGTAAGCCTATTGTACGTGACCGTAGGTGTGACAGCACCTGCGGTCTTTCTTATCATACACCAAATATGGAAAAGATATTCGCGATTCTTCGCGTCTCTCTTCGTCGAAATCGCGTCGGATTGCGTCATACCTTCGTCTACCTCGATAATACCATAAACATAAAATATAATAAACACTTGGACTCACATCACTCTGTTGCTATCTTACGGTATTGTAAACCGTTGACCAAGATAGATCCAAGTTGAGTCCGTATAATTGTGTAAAAAGGGTTTTCAAAAAATAAAAGGAGCCAGTTTCAAAAATCCTCGGTTAGAATGAACATTGAGAGACCACATTCTAGAGAGGAGAAATTTGAAATGGCTCAATACCAGATTACCGCCGTAGCAAGCGGGATTTCGTCGACCCGCATTTCACCGGCAACATTGCCGAATAGTTGCATAAGCTTTTTTTCACGGTCTCACCTCTTTTCGAGACATACGAAAAGGGCACTCAGTTGAGTACCCGGTTTTACTTATCTTTTTATGCTATTGTTCCGTCTGGGACATCTGGCGCAATCGGAACATTACCTGTAGCCTCAAGTATTTCATCAAACACATAATTTTTCATCAAAAAAAGGGAGGACAGCGGGTCGTTAAGATAATCATTATCTTTATAAGGACCGCAAACCGGTCCAATTGGTTCACGTGCTTTGCTTAGGTGGCTAGCATGAATACGGATCATGTTTATGATCGTAGCGGGACCAGACAAATTACCGCTATCCCAAGTTACAACTACTGTTTTACCTCCTATGTTCCCTCGTATCGTAAAACTCATAGCCCAGCCAGCACCCCCAATACAAACTCCTCATAGTCAGTATCACGTACCAAATCATAAGACAGAGCAAACATCCAAGTTGAGTCCGTATAATTGTATAAAAAGGGTTTTCAGAAAATAAAGGGAGCCAGTTTCAAAATCCTCGGTTAGAATGAAAGTTGAGAGACCACATTCTAGGGAGGAGAAATTTGAAATGGCTCAATACCAGATTACCGTAGATCAGGAATTATTGCACCAACTTTTTTCAGGGAATTCTCGAGATGCCGGTGTCGCTAAGTTGCTCGAATCGGTGGTTAACGATATCCCGCAGCGATTCGCCGGTGTAGTTCCAGCCGCGTTTGCTTCTACTGGCAGGGATCTCGATGACGGGTGCCCTTTACTCTTCTAACTCTTTTTTAGCAATGTTTATCGCTTTTTTTGCTTCTGCTATTTCCATATCCGAGAGTTCATCACGATACTCACTCAACAACAACTTCATTTTATTAATACTTTCTTCTTTCATCAAAATCTGATAGTCTTCAAAAGCCATTCCTGTCTTTATCATTTCTGGCCACTCAGGCAGTTTCTTATGGCCTTCTTCCCTTAGCATTACTTCACCTTCTTATAAATCAAATTGTAATGCTTGGCAATTTCCTTTGTTACCTCATCTAAAAACTGATCCCATACAACGAAAATACCCTTTCCGTCGTCTAGTCGGGGATATTTTTTTCTATTTTTCTGTGTACTTTAGTGTACTTACGAAAGAAATCCAATTCCTTCAAATAAGATGCTTTGTAACTTGTTGAGTCTATTACATATCTAGACCCATCTAGACACTCTAACGTGAGTAAGGCGATGGATTCGTATCCAATAATCTTATGGATGTCAGCCTCTGAAAAAGTTGATGTCGATGGATGATTATGTGGGAATCAGGCTTTTCAGATCGCTTGTCTTTAAAAAACGTTTCAGCTCTTTACCAAGCCATACTTTATCGACGACACCATCCAATTCATATTCTATTTTACCCGTTTTCTTGTTAAGTATCACTAACTTTTCCCTTTTGTGTTCAAACATAAACTCATTTAATTGCGCATGAATTTCATTCAGTTTCCCTGCGACGGTTTCGGAAACATCTATATGCTTTTTCCAATCGATCGGTTCCTTGTTTATCTTAAAATTATGATCGTCACTAATATCGATGTGGTTTGATCTGAATGAATCTGCGGCGAATCCCCTTCGGTACCACCCCTCCAAGTCCGGCTGCGCCGATGGATCGCGATTCCATTCAATGAAAAGCTCTACAAAATCGCTGCTATCCTCGTTAAATGGAGCCAGTATCGCGTTGTGCTGCCTTTTCATCCCATACATAAGAAAAACGCTCGCGTAATAAATTCTCACAACCGCGATGCGTAAAATTCCGTTTTTCCGATATGAAGCGCTGAACGGTTCGAATCCCGTCCAGAACACTGTTATTTGCCTCTGTAGCCGTTAACACGCCCTTTTCTCGTATTAAAGTAATAAAGGACGCCGCAACCGAGTAAATAATAACTTTATCCGTAAACCCCTTGCAGAACGTCTCCAGATCGTCAGTATTGATTATCTGTTTTCTGTCCGTCGTAGTAGTACTCCTTCAAGTTGTAATACGTTGCTTCCCCGTTCCGATCGTATTTAATGCCTTGCAGGATAAACGCCGTTGGGTTCTTTATCCTATAGTCCACGGCCACTTGATAAATCTCCTCATAGTTACGCAGCTCGGCGATTGCTCGGGACTGGGCCTGAAGGAATGTTGCTTGCTTGTCCCAGGCGTGCTGTAACTCCCATTTCTTCTCATAGTCAGATTCCATGTCACTGTGACGTTTAAGGACTTTGGTCATATCTTCTCGATCCTGCACGAACATGATCCTCTGTGCACGAGCAATATCGATGGACTGTATGACGATGTTTTCCCAGAGCATGACATGGGTGCTACAAATCTCTATCCGCCATTGTTTGCAACTCTTTCCCACTGATTACCTTCTGCAACTCCAAATATTTTACATTGAACCACCACGTACATTCAACAAACCACAAATAAAAATGTGATTTGTATTGGAGGTCTCTGCTCTTTGAGAGATGCTTTAAATATTCCTCGTTTAGATGGAGCGCGTGAAAGTCCTCAGCCACTTTGTTGTAATCCAACATGTAATATTTTTTAAAATGCTCTTCATCCTTAAGGCTAGATATTTCAAAAACTTTCACACCTGGTTTAACCGAAAACAAATACCCTTTATGAGCATTAGCCCATGGAACTTTTTTTGGAGCCAGTGACATCCTTACCATCGGTTATACGTTGAAGTCCAAAAACCACCATTCCTATCTCCACTTACATCCGGCTCTTCATAATGATGGACTATTTTACTAAAATCAAGATAGTCATCACCGTTTCTTATATGTAATTGATCTTTCATTTAATAACCTCCCTTTGTCTACATTGTTCGACAAGGGGTGGTTTTTTCCTGCATCTCCGCACCAAACACTTAGTGTGACCGGCGGTTTAGAAGATCGTTGGCCTATATTAGGTGCTTTGTTTTAACTTTTTTATTCCATTGTATATCGCTGTGAATTGATCCCGACCACTAGCAAATGCTTTTTTACCCGGTTCTGATTGAAGTTGTTCGACAATAGCTCGATACTCTTTTTTTGTTTCATAAACATCAGCTATATATTGCCCGTCATCTTCATTGTAAATAAGTCTTTCTACATGAGCCAAATCGATTTTCCTCACTTCACTCACCTCCCCCTGTATATTACTATCTATACAGAGATAGGACGAGAATTTCTCATTTTTTATCTTTCCCAATATAATAGACGTCCATTAAGTATTAGGGGCGGTAGGAATCAAACCTACTGCCTGCTGTTTACAAGACAGCAGTCGTACCATTAGACCATGCCAGCATAATAAAAACACCCTGCTAAGGGTGCTTACTTATCTTCCTCTTTCTCCGCCTTTTTCCGTCTCTCTAGTTCCCTTTCTAAATCCTCCGTAGTAAACTTTTCAAGCTCTTTTTTCTTATAGTGCTCAAGAATCGCACTCGTAAAATTTTTGGCCATCTCACATTACCTCTTTCTAAGTATTAGGTGGCAGTCGTAAGACGAATTCCGTCGTCCTCACTTTGCCAGGACAGACAAAACAAACCTTCCCCCGCCCGACGGGCTATTTTTCTTTCGGCACGTTCTATCGTCGTTTGAACCGTACCCTTACTTACTACCACTAAGATACTAGCAATCTCCCCGAATAACAACAAAGATTAATAATTAATTATTTTAATCCCATTCGAATTATCGCTAGATCAATTAGTGTATTAGAAGTCTCCCTCTCATTTGCGAACATTTTTGATGCCAGTGAGAATACTTTTGAGGAGCGGGGTATTTCACCCCCCTCTATCAACCTCTTTCTCTTCCTAACTGGTTGCTCCGAGCTTGCCAACACCTTCCAATGCCGTCACCTGATAGATCGAGTATATTTTACTAATTTTGGTAAATAATGTCGCGATTTGATGGTCGTAGATGAACTGCTAGACCGTTCGCTTCGATATTCCATTTAAACCAAAACGTTTCAATCCGTAATATGGATCCCGAACGTGTATTATGCAAGTAGAAAATCCAGCAAAGTGCAATTAAAATTTCCAGCACCCCGGTTTCCAAATCTACCAATTCATGTAAGAATGCTTCAGTCGGTAACTCGTGCCACTAAATGTGATCAAGTAACTGTAATGCACAAGGCGATCGATGATCGCGTTCGTGAGTCGTTCATCGTGAAAGACACTGTTCCACTTACTAAATTCCAAGTTAGTCGTGAGGATGACGCTTCGCTTCTCATAGCATCCGGCAATGACTTGAAACAATAACTGCGCGCCTTCCCCGTTAAGGGGGATGTACCCCCATTCGTCGCAGATGAGCAAGTCCACCTTCTCCAACTGCTGTATAAATCGTTGCAATTGCCCCTTTTGGTTAGCGTCAATCAATGCATTCACGAGCGCCGCTGTGCGGTAAAACTTTACGCGCTGCCCTTGGTTGCAGGCTGCCACACCGATGGCTGTGGCAAGATGCGTCTTCCCTGTGCCGACTGGGCCGTAAAGAATTAGGTTTTCTTTACGCGCAACAAAAGATACCTCCCACTATAAATTAGTTTTATCTCGTGTTTCCTCACTCATTCACCGTATTTCAGCCCTTGACATTTGAGTGTGATGGATAATAAGTGCATAACTGTGTTTTTATGGGATCGGGGTTTGGTGCGGGAACAGAGAAATAACACTAAATTCCATATTCCCCCAGTCATTATGCGATGATCGCACCCTGGATCTCCACTTTCACCCTTGCGGTTTACCCTCCCATGTCACACGGGGTCTATTGCCCTTACATTCCTTCGTTCTACCTCTCAAGGGGTGGAGGCCGCTTCTTGCTCCCTTACTGGGTCGTTGCCCTTATGGAAATTGTACTGCGGCTACTCCGTGCTTCAGTTGTCTTTGCCTTCCCTACGGAAAAACTTAAGGTCACACGACGATTGGCTAATTCGTTTTAAGCAGCCATCTGTAACTGTTGCTGGCGCACTGGACCCAGAACATCCTTCGCATCATACGCAATCTGCCTCGTACCGAGCGTATGCAGAACTTTGATCAGTTTGCAGCATAGGGCAATAAGCGATTGCTTCTTTTTCAGGGGATTGTGACGACGTGTCGTGTAGTAACGATGCATCGCTTTAAACTCGGCATTTTTAGCGACCATCGGGAGGACACATCGGAATAGCAGGGCACGTAACCTTGCACGTCCTCGTTTACTAATACTCGCTTTCCCCTTCTTCTTGCCTGAGCTATTCTCTTTGAGATTCAACCCCGCCAAGCGGATGATTTGTTGCCCGTGGTCGTAGTCATTTAAATCACCCACTTCTGCTAGAAAACCAGCGAGTGTGACAATGCCCACACCGGGAATGGTCATCATTGCTTCGGTACCGGGGATTTTCTCAAGCAGTTGCTCCACTTGCCGCATGATCTCTTCTAGTTGGTCAGCTAACAAGGTGTACTGATCTAGCAGCATCGAACATTCAATCTTCGCGGCATACATGCCTTCTGTAAGCCCGATAGAAGTTGTCGCTACTTTCACCAACTTCTCGGCGCGCTTTATCCCGACAGCCCGCTTCACTTCCGATTTCCAATGCTTGAGAATGGCTTCGGCGCCTAAAGCGACAATCTCATTGGGCATTGGAAATTCACGCAAGGTCATTAGCGATGCTTTGCCTTCCCAGTCTTTAAACACTTGATGGTACTCAGGGAAGAAGCGGTCTAGCCAGTTCTGAATACGCAGTTTTGCTTGATTAAAGTTCACCATTACTTTTTCTCGCAGGTTCATGATGATCCGTAAATCGGCATAAACCTGTGTCGGGAACTTCGGTTCAGCGTAGTGACCGTTGCGGATAAGATCCGCGATCACTTTGGCATCTTTGTAGTCGTTTTTCGTCGGTGAGTTGTCTTCCAACTCTTTACTTCGGTTGACATGATGTGGGTTAACCACAACGACTTTGATGCCTTCTTCTTTTAAAAATGCCGCTAAAGGAAACCAATAGTGTCCAGTTGGTTCAACGCCAAACAGCACATCTGTTTTGTTGTGAACCTGTTTTAAGTCCTTCATCCACTTCACCAGTTTGGTTAGCCCTTGGTGCGTATTCTCGAACACGCAGTCTTTTCCGAGTTCGATCCCCCGAAAGTCGATCGCACGAGCGACGTGTGTCTGCTTGGCAATGTCTGCCCCAACGATTAAGGTTTTTTCGGTCATGCGTAAAATGCGTTGATTTTTCTTCTGTTTCATCTTATACTTCATGTGAGTGTCTCCTTTTGCCTTGGGATGAATGAGTGTAGCGCTACATTCTAACCCAAGCTTACTGGAGGCACTTTTTTTGTGCAAACCTCAAATTAATTCATTACAGGAATGGCTCCTTTAATGTATCGATACTGAGGGGGCGGGGGAGCTCGATCCCTTCGAACACATACCCCTCAAACGTTTTGATCCTATCAAAATTCGCTTGCTTGAGTAACCGGTTTTTACGGTTCACCTCCCGCTGTGCCACTTCACTAGCGAGTAATTGTGCAAGGAACTGTTCATGTGTCTCTGCCTGAATAGTCGGATAAACATCGACGATGTGACTGCCGAGTTTTAGCGCCTTGCAGTGGGCGGCAATCATGTCTTTCATCGCCCATCACCTTTTCTTATTCTTAGCAAGTGATCGTAAGATCCAAGATCCGTCTTGTAAATAGCATGTGACGGCACGTCGTGTGAGACAGCAAGTGTAGAGCACTCATTCGCACGCCCGGTGAGACGGTACCAAGTGGCAAGTAAGCTATCCGCGTCATCCACGCCTTGGGCGAGTGTTTCTTCCAATGCCGTCGTCGCAAGTTGCATGTCTCCTTGGCTTAGAAATTCCGCAAGTAATCGCAACCCCTTCGGTCGTCGCTCCTTGACCGTTAGGTACTCGCGCCACGGGTCGGGCAGTTGTCTGTAAAACGCCGTATACTTCATCGCATTGGGCCGTTTCGCCATGAGTGACAAATACGGTGTCCATTTCATCGCTTCTTTCCCTTCTCCGTAGATACGGGAGTGCGTGACGATGGTGCGATAGGACTCATCTTGTACAATGACGCGATCGCAGGTCACTTTGAGCCATACTTCCTGACGTGCTAACCCCGGTGATGTCGAGTAACGGTTTTTCTGAAAGCATACTTTTCCGTACTTATCAGTTTTCGCTTTGACCATGCGGTGGACGTCAAAGGCTGTGCGCGGCAGTGGCTTGAACTGTGCAGCATCTGCTTGAAACCGTTCGGCGATCTGCTCCTGATGCTTATAGTGCGTACGCTGCATATCCCGTTCGCATCGCTGTAGTAGATCAGCGTTATAAGCATCCAGATCCTCAAATTTAGGGATCGGGACGAAGAAGTTTCGCCGGTGGTAGCCGACCTTATTTTCGACATGCCCTTTTTCGTTCCCGCTATTCGGGTTGCAAAAGGTAGGCTCGAAGCCGTGGTGATAGGCAAACCGGGCAAACGAATCGACGAGTTGGCGCTCACCGTTTTTACAAATCGTCGCTACAGCCGCAGATAAGTTGTCAAACCATAGACGCGTAGGGACGCCACCGACATGCGCAAAGATTCGTTTGAGTCCTTCCAGTAAACACTCGGTATTTTGTGCGCGGAAGACTTGGACGTAGGCCGCATTGCTGTATGGGAACGACACGTTTAAATAATAGCCTTTAAAGGCTTGTCCCTTTTCTTCAAACGTAGCCTCTCCGAAGTCGACCTGTGCCTCCCCCGGCGTATGTTCGAGCGGGATGTAACCGCGCGTCTTCTCCTTAAGTGCTGTCTTCTTCTTGGCAACGTAGTACTGAACGGTCCTTAGCGATACATTGAAGGCCTCACCGTGCATTTCCTTAAGGCGTTCATAGACGCGTCGCGCAGTATGCTTCTGTTTACGCGGAGCTTTTAAGTCGCCCTCTAGCCAATCGTCGATCGTCTCCTTGTAGGGATCCAGTTTGGATCGACGCGGTTTCCGCTTCGGAGTTTCATTCCAATCCTCCATGTCGATGTACTTTTTAATCGTTTTGAAGTCGTGTGTTGTTCGCCGCTGAATTTCTCGTAAAGATAGCCCTTCCCTTTCGTATAAAGACTTGATATAGTGAACGTGAACCATTGTCAACACCTCGTGTTTTCCTCCTCTAACTGATTGCCGTCAATTAGAGGGTAGTAATTAATTGGGGTGCTGGCAATGGTCTTTTCGTTTTCCAGCTCAATGCGGGATTTTTAAGTTGCGTTTTGCTCCATTTCTATTTTGCACTAAACACGAACGGCTCAAGTAACGTCAGCGCTTGTCTCTTACTCATAACCGCCCCTTTCAAATTGACGTGCCGCAGATCCATTCCCGCTAGCGTGGCACCGCGCAAATCAGCGTTTAAGAGGTCCGCGCCTTCCCACTGGACGTGGCCGAGATTCGCCCCTTCAAATGTCGTTTCTTGCGCATTAGCAAAGCGCAAATCCGCTTCCGTAAAATCTTCACCTTCGAGCACGACGCGCTGATCCTCGTCTTCACGGGGGATATGGGGTTGTCCCAGCATGCCGTTCTCCTCCTACCTGTTGCTTCTCTTGGCTGATCCTTTCCTTACCGGCTAATACTGCAAACTAATCCTTACCATCCTCTACTCAAAATCGCACAGAAACAGAACATCCGTGCGCCCTTTTATTATATAAATCCGATGTCATCATGTCCACAACGCACTTTTCAAGCAATGTGCGCTTTTTTTCATGAACCGACACCTTCGTACATATACGTTAGAGACAGGATGTCCACATTTAAAAAAACGTTAGCTAGCTAATGACTTCATTAGCTGGCAGTTAACATCCGTTGGTAGGGGATACGAAAGACGTCAGGGGGATTGGTATGGAGGAAAATATCATTGTTCTTCTAAAATATTTGCTGCTGGGCTTGCTGCAAGGAGTGACCGAGCCGATTCCGGTTTCTTCGAGCGGTCACCTCGTCGTCTTGCAGGCACTCATAGGGGTAGAAATTGAAGGCTTAAGCTTCGAAGTGTTCGTCCATTTTGCGTCGCTGTTAGCGATCCTCTACGTGTACCGCGAGGACCTGCGCCGTATCGTCACAAACTGCGCCACTTACGTCGCTAAGCGCGAACCACGCGCGAAAACGGAGTACTTATTTACACTATATATCCTCATCGGCACGATTCCAGCGGCTCTGCTCGGCTTTCTCTTCGACGACGTCATCTCCGAGACGTTGACGGGAGTGTCGATCGTCGGTGTCACCTTGCTCCTCACGGGTGTCGCCCTGTGGCTTATCCGCAAACTGCGCGGCCACAAAGGAGAAAAAAACATGTCCGTGAAAGACGCACTCCTCGTCGGCGGTGCACAGGCGGTAGCACTCATCCCTGGCATTAGCCGCTCCGGGGCGACGCTCGTCAGTGCAATGGCCCTCGGGATCGACCGCCCGACGGCTTTGCGCTACTCCTTCATGCTCTATATCCCGATTAGCTTGGGCGGGACGATACTGAAAGTGCCGGACATGTGGCGCGATCCGCTCATCCAACAGCTGACAATTCCGTACATCGTCGCCTTTTTAGCCGCTTTCCTCGCCACGTACGTCTCGCTAAAAATTTTTATCGACGTGATGCGGCGCGGTAAATTGGTCTACTTCGCTTTTTACTGTTGGATTGCTGGGACGTTAATTTTAACTTTTTTGTAGCTGCTTTTCCGGGTAGGCCATGACAGCACCGTTAATTTTAAGCCCGACGCGCTCCCCCGGCTGGTAACTTTCCATACCTGACGTGCGCACGTTCACGGCGAAGCCGCCAAAGTGTTCGTCCAGCCGCAAGCGAACGAGAGCATCGTGACCGTAAAATGTCGTCTCGACGACACGCGCGCTAATCCCGTCAGCAAGTTCGCCAATCGTAAACTGTTCGGGCCGGATCATTACCGTCGCCCGTTCACACTGCTGGGGGCAGCACGGGGCGACGTCTAAACGGCCGAGGGGGCAATCGATCGCACCGTCACACACTTTGGCCCGTAGCATCGTCGCTTCCCCGATAAAGGTCGCGACAGCGGGGTCGGCGGGAAATTTGTACAGTGAAACGGGATCCGTCGTTTGCACAACATGCCCTTGCCGCATGACGGCGATGACGTCGGCCATCGACAGCGCCTCCTCTTGGTCGTGCGTCACCATCACCGCCGTTGCGCCAGCTTCTTTGAGTGCGTGACGTACATCTTCGCGCAGCGACGCGCGAAGGCCAGCATCGAGTGCACTGAACGGCTCGTCGAGCAAAACGAGTTTAGGAGATGGGGCGAGCGCCCGCGCGAGTGCGATCCGTTGCTGCTGCCCGCCGGATAATTCGTGCGGCATTCGCTTCGCAAAACCAGCCATACCGACGAGTGCCAGCATTTCCATTACCCGTCCCGAGCGTTTCAGTTGCCGCGACAACCCGAAAGCGACATTTTTTTCTACCGTCAAGTGCGGGAACAAGGCGCCTTCCTGTGGCACGTAACCGATGCGGCGCACTTCCGGTTTAAGGTACACGCCTTCCCCGTAAACGCGTTTTCCCCCGACTTCAATTTCGCCACGCTCCGGAAGTTCGAAGCCGGCGATACACCGCAGTAACGTCGTTTTTCCACAACCGGACGGCCCGAGGACGGCGAGCATCTGTCCCGCCTCTACTTCTAAAGAGACATCCTTTAAAACTTTTACACTGTCAAAAGACTTATTAAGCCCGACGATCCGCAGTGCTTTCATGTGTGAATCCCTCTTTTCCACCTTTTCCACTCGCTTTTCCACTTGTAAAAGAACGCATCGTCAATACATACACCGGCAACCCGGAAACGAGGATGAGGATGGCCGCATAAGGTGCCGCCGCAGCAAATTCGGCGTTCGTCGTATGTTCCCATATTTGCACAGCCAACGTCTCCACCCCTGTCGGCCGCAGCAACAGTGTCGCAGTAAGTTCCTTCATCACTTGCAAAAACACGAGCGCCGCTCCAGCGCCGATGCCGGGAAAGACAAGCGGCAACGTCACGGTAAAAAAAGCGCCTAACGGGCGTTTACCTAACGTGCGCGCCATTTCTTCTAACCGCTCTGGAGCCTGTTCAGCCGCGCCGCGAATCGACGATTGGGCGAGCGGTAAAAACAGCATCGCATAGCCGATAAGTAACAGCGGAGTCGTTTGGTACAGTGGATTGACATAGTTGACGGCAAAAAAGACGAGCGTCAACCCGACGACGAGCCCCGGCAAACAGTGAATAAAATACGGTAAGCGATCAGCTAACGTTGCGAATGGCCCCCGGTAGCGAATGGACAACATAACGAGTGGCAACGCTAACACGATCGTGAGCAACGCCCCGCCAAGGCCGAGGGAAAGCGTCGTCGTTAGCGCCGTGAGTACTTCCCGCGCCGAAAAGGCAGCTGATGTGCCTGTCATTAGCCAGTATATGAGCCTTCCAAGCGGCACTGCGACAGCGAGCAAGGCCAGTACACAAAAGCCGAGAAAGACGAAGGGCCCGCGCCAAGCGAGCTGAAACCGCCTTTGACTTCTCGCGACTCCCGTCCCCACTCGCGCATAGCGCGTGCGTCCGCGTAGGAGCAGTTCCAATCCTAAAATCGCCACGCACAACGCAAGGAGCACCGTTGTGAGCATCGCCGCCGACGTACTGTCGAATACGACCGTATACTGGTCGAAAATTGCCGTCGTAAACGTATCAAAGCGCAATAGTGACAGCGCACCGAACTCCGCTAACATGTGTAACGCGATCAGTAGTGCCCCGCCGAACAGCGCAGGGCGAAGCTGCGGTAACGTGACACGCCAAAACGTCTGCCACGCACTGTATCCGAGTGAACGCGCCGATTCCTCTAAAGCAGGATCCATGCCCCGTAAAGCAGCAGCAACAGGCAAGTGGATGAGCGGGTAATTCGATAACGTTAAGATGAGCACCGCCCCAACAAACCCTTCAAAAGAAGGACTAATCGACACCCAGCTGTAACTACTGACGAATGCGGGTACAGCAAAGGGCAACGTCACGACGACGTTCCACAGTTTGCGGCCCCACAAATTGGTTCGTTCGATAAACCACGCCGTCGCCACGCCGATCGCCATGCTGGCAGCCGTCACCGAGGCAGAAAGCATTAGCGTATTTTGCAGCAACTCGTACACGCGCGGCCGGAAAATTAACTTTAGCGCCGTCTCCCAGCCCGCTTCGTAGGCCCGTAGGGCGACGTACAAAACCGGTAGCGCGGCGAGGACAATTAAAATAAATACAGGCAAAAGGAGCCACGCCGGAGGACGTTGCCGCCGCGGCCCCTTCATACGTCTGATTCGATTGGTCGGTGAGGCGAGTAGCATTAAAGCAAGCCCACCTCTTGCAATAGTTCGAGTGCTTTTTGCCCATCACTCAGGTCGCCGAGGTCGAGCGTTTCTTCTGGCGGCGAAAGCTCGGAGAACGGTTTAATACCTTCTGTCGTCACCTTCGCATTTAACGGGTATTCGGCACTCACGTCCGTTAAAATTTTCTGACCTTCCTCGCTCGTGGCGAATTCGAGAAATTGTTGCGCCGCTTCCTTATTTTTACTCGACTTTAATACAGCGGCTCCGGAAACGGTAATCATGTCGCCGATGTCCTTATTGCCAAAGAAGTACAGTTTCGACTTCATCTTGTCGGCACCTTTTTCTTTCGCTTCAAGGTCCCAATAGTAGTTGTTAATGAGCGCGACTTCGATTTCCCCGCGTTCGACCGCTTCGAGTGCCATCTTATTGTTTTTATAAACTTTCCCGTTCGCTTTCAAGCCTTCCAGCCACGCTTTTGCTTTGTCTTCGCCGTGCAACTTAATCATTGCCGACACTTGCTTTTGAAAAGCGCCACTCGTCGGAACGTAAGCCACTTTATCTTTCCACTCGTCTTTCGCAAAATCGCGCACTGTTTTCGGCAGGTCACTTTCTTTAATAAGCTCCGGGTGGTAACAGACGACGCGCGACCGGGCTGTAATCCCTACCCACTGGTCGTCGGGATCGGTATACTGCTCTTGAATGTGTTCCCTTGCTTTCGCATCAACTTTTTCTAAAAGCCCTTTATCCGCCAGCATAATGAGCGGTGTCGTCTCTTCTGTGTAGATGAGATCGGCGGGCGATTTATCCCCTTCTTCGGCTATTTGGTGCGCCAATTCGTTACTCGATCCTTTGCGCGCTTCTACTTTAATACCGGTTTTTTCCTCGAATGCTTTAATGAGTGCGAGTGTCGCATCTTTATGCTGACCGTTGTACAGCGTCAGCGTCGGTTGTTTGGAGTCGGAGGAGTTGGAAGACTTGTCGGCCGCTTTCTCCTGATCCCCCCCTGTCGACTGGCTCTCCCCGGCGCCACAGGCCGTGAGGGAGACTACTAGCAACAGGGAAAAAAAACCTATTAAAAGCCGTGATTGAAAATGTCTATTCCGAATCATGCGAGTATCTCCTTTATACAACTTATTGATTATCATTATCACTTAAGTTCAGTATAAGCAATTTATTCGGTAGGTGTCAATCATTGTATGTGTATCATCGTTGAACGTCTACACTCGCGCGATGCGGTTTTCCATTGGTTCTTTTGTTAAAATAGTTTGTTAAAGGATGCGAGAAAAGGGCACATTAAAACAATTCGTGTAACCACACGGTTTCCCGCGAATGAAAACAAGCCTGGAAACCGAGCGATCGGTTCCAGGCCTGACACATTAAGCATTTCCTATCTTATTCGTCTCTTATTCGTCCCGCTTCGCCACACCGTTTTATTCGTCCCACACCGTCACTTCTTTCATCACGTCGCCTTGACGGATGTTTAGCACAGCCTCCATCCCTTCGATCACTTGGCCAAATACGGTATGCACCCCGTCCAAATGTGGCTGTGGCTCATGGACGATGAAAAACTGGCAACTTCCCGTGTCTTTACCTGCGTGAGCCATCGAAAGGGATCCGGCGACGTGTTTGTGCGGGTTGCCCGCCGTTTCACACTTAATCGTATAGCCCGCGCCACCCGTACCGGTGCCGTGTGGACAACCTCCCTGAGCGACAAACCCGGGAATGACGCGGTGAAACGTCAAGCCGTCATAAAACTTGTCCTTAGCCAATTTTTCAAAGTTAGCGACCGTATTCGGCGCCGCCTCCGGATAAAACTCAATCGTAATCTTCTCGCCGTTCTCCAATAAAATAGAACCTTTTTTCATTTGTAAGCCCCCTGTTCGTTTCCGTATCATTTGATCGATCGTGTCGCCTGCTCACAGCACCGTTGCAAAGGAGCTATTGGCTCATACATCGCGAGCCACGAGTCATGCAAAGGATGCGTTGTTGGAAATCACTACTTGTTCATTGTACAGACACAACAACCTCCATACTACACGATCCGCAAGGACAGTTCCACACCTTATGCCTCGAACGGTGCAGGCAGTGCTACACGTCGTTGCGCGCCCACGGAAACAGCCTTCTCGTTAGATACAGTTAGGGCGTTTACATACGGTAGTGCGATGAGTTTCTCTTACGATTACTCAGCTGCAAAAAAACGGTCAATTAACCTAGCGATGCAGTGTGTTTTCGGAAGTACTTAGTTCGCAGGCAACTTGTGCAAGTAAACAATTGACGGTTTCTACTAAACGTAGGGCGTGTCTCATGACATAATTGGGTGAGCGGCCTAATCGTACGACCCGATCGCGTAAAGGGGAATCGGCACCAATCGTACGCGCCTTCGATACGTCGTGGATCGCAGCGTTAGCCTTTGGCCGCGTAATGACTAGAATCCATCCTATCGAACTTACGGTAGTCGACGTATTCCCTGCTGTTAAGGGAAGTGCTTCTTCATCATGAACCGGTAGATACGAGTTCCGTTTCGTACTCATAATCGACGAAGGAAATGCTAGACAACAACTGCTCGTATTGATTACCCACCTTGGTTATCTCCTCTTTATTGTGAGCATCTAATTGACGGACCTTTTCCTTCTCTTTGTCCACTCGATCGTTAAAAGCATCAGAGAAGGCGCCTTTAAACCAATACTCATTGTTTTTTAGCTTGCTAATAAGTTCACTATTGATTCCATTAATTTCGGATAGCGCCTTCCGCAACGTGTTCCTCGCATTCTCTACTGATGCTTCAATGTTTTCTCCCGTAATCACCTGGGTGGCACCTTTCGTCACTTCCCATTACTCCTTTCAAGGTATGTATCAAACAATAGGGCAATCCGCTGATCCTCCGCAGCTAACGTCTTAATCCCTTCCTTATACCGATCAATTAAGTCTTCTTGACGCTGACACTCGTCGCGCAAATTGCCGAGCATTCCGTCGACGATTTCCTTCATACCGTCGGGGACTGTCGTCGGAATGTCCTCGGTAAAGCGGAAATACTTATATTTGATATGGTACTTCGCGTCAGGCGTATACCGATCCCCTTCCGATAGAAACGCATGCGTAGAAACGCATGCGGATCTGCTTCTATCTCATCCATCTTGCTCTGTACGCTGTGAAGGTGGTCATCGTAGTCATCGAGGACGTATTGTTGAAACGCCTTCTCAACGTCCGGTAATTTATCCTTTTTCTTGGACAGTAAACTCTGTCCATCCTTATACATCGTGTAGGCGGTTTCAATATTGAGCCAAATAGTCCTCCCGCCGTGCGGGCTCTTCACCGTAATAATTTCCTCGTTATCGATGATGGTCCGCCCGAAGTTTTTTGCCAAGGCTCCTACGAGAACATCTTGCATATGACCTTCAAAATCTAGTTCTTCCATTTCTTTGAGAAGATCAGCTAGTTCTCGTTCAAGCGAAATCTGCATAAATCGCGGCAAATACTGCGCGTTTAATCCTATACTCAAAAATATGAACATCTCAGCGTAAGATAGCCCTTTTCCCTTATCTGCCTGATGGAGAATACCCATAAGCGTCCGCGTAGTCAGCGGATATTTACTCACTAAGTCGTCTGGGCGCCCTTTCTCCGGATTCGAATCGAGCATGACGACGTTCTTGTCGTTCGTCAACCGATAAGCGAAAGGTAAATTTAAACTTGTTAACAAATCCTGCACGTTCCAGTAGTACGTGATTTTGTCACTGTATTTGCCCAGTTCTTCGTCGATGATAGGGATTAGGTCCTCTGGGGGGATTTTTTTAAGCTCTTTAGGATCATTGACATCAACATTAAATTTACGTTTGACTCTTTTCTTAATCCCGTCGTGAATAACAACGATGTTGTAAACATTCATTGGCGCATCGTTGTAGACGTGGGCATTTTTTATTTTCCCCCCCATCGTCGCGAGGATCATTTGCACTTCTGCTCCAGCCAGTGAGTGACCGTCAAGGTAGTAATCCGCATTACTCGGTGCATTCTTTTCGTTCACTTTTTGTATGACACGATCAATAAAGTCTTGTGCATCTTCAGTCTGTGATTGGTCTTCTCCCATCAATACACTATACGCATCGTAGTGCATGTCTTCATTCCCCGGAAAAACGATTTCCTTCAGTTTTTCCGGGTTTTTCTTATACTTTATTAAGGTGCTAAGCCATTCCTTCCACGACTTAGAAAATTGTTCAGGATCGGCTTCAGTCCCCCGCTCAAAGATGTACACTTCGTTCACATCTTTGTCGTAGAAGTGAATGGCCGTTGCATGAAAACCTGATAGATTGCCGATGCCTAGGTTACTCGAATCGATAATTTCAAATTTCGGCGGTAATTCTCCGTACTCGAGGATGTACAGCTTTTCCACATCGTCTTTCGTTATGCCGTCGTATTCGACACTCGTTAAACGCGCCCGAATGAGGTCATTTAACAGGTCTTGCTTCTTCTCCATATCGATCACCTCGCTTGCTCCTTATTGAAACTCCACGCTTTTCATCATTTGCAACGCCATCTTTTTTTCTTTTTCAAAATCGATCGGACACCTATTATGGCTGTCAAAACATGTATGTTCAAGGTTAAAATACAGCGCCTGTTTCGAAACATTATGTACAATAAACCCATAGAAGTAAAACGTTTTATCAGTACTGGCATCCCCCTCCTTATACTCGTCGACGTTTTCCGCGCAATATACCGTCTTGTTGTTGTCTTTGAACGTTTTTACTTCGGTATCAGCTGGAGCGTTGATCTTTCTGAGCATCGATCTTATTCGAGTATCGACGATGACATTCCCATCCGGTTTTAAAAACAGCTTTATCCCCTTGATTAATTTATTCTCTTTCGGTGACACGCCGTCTTGGTGCATGTAGACATTCTCTGTATCGGGATGTTCCGTGGAACTTACTCCTCGTTTCCGATAATACGATTCTTCAACTAGCACATAGTTTTCCGGAAAAAGGATTGTGTAGTACCCCGTCCCAGACCGAAATAAATGGAAGCCTTCCGGCGTCTCTGCATCTTTATCCAAAAACTCGCGCGTAAACGCATCATTAAACGCTGGTGTATCCGGTGTTTGCCACTGTTTCATTAGAAAAACTCCTCCCGTTAATAGCGCGAAAGCGATTACGATAACAAACGCGAGCTTCGTTTTCGTCCATCGAAGGCGCATACCCTCACTCCCGTAGCTTAGATTACTACTTACTCTGTCATATTACTCTCTCATATTACTCTCTCATAAAATAATCCCCCTTCCGCTGCTGTATTAAACGGGTGGGGGATTATCTCTCTCATTCAACCGTCACCTGTTGAATGAAGCTGTTATATAAATTAAGCCCTTTGTAGAGTTTTCCTCTTCTTCTCTGGCATGTCACTCATCTCGTTAACGGATACGACGTCGTCAACTTTTTTCTCCGGCTCGTGCCAGTATGCTTCGTTACCCGGTAAGTCGTCGAACCAAGAGGCGTCTGACGGGCAGTCAAGTACCATAAACTTCCCGTACTCGCCATCACGCGACTGGTGGTATTTCAAGTAAGCTTTTCCATCTTCGATTGCCAAAATTTCAATTTTCCCAGACGTATGACTCATGGAGAGGCGCACGCGCTTCCCAAGTCCGGAGGTTTTTGCTTTCGCTTGTTCGACGATATTGTACACTTCTTCCAACGTGAGAACGAAATCGTTATTGCCGCGCACGGGGCGGTTGACGAAGAAGTAATACGGCGTGACCCCCGCCCAAGACAGCTTGTCCAGCAATTCGCCCAACACGTTCGGATCGTCGTTGATCCCTTTCAACACCGGCGTCTGGTTGACGACGATCGCTCCGGCATCGTGTAACGCTTGGAAGCCTTTTCGCGCTTGTTCTGTGATTTCTCGCGGATGGTTCACGTGTGCCATAATGTAAATGCGCTTTTCCGGCGTCGAGTGTTTGCTAATGACGTCAAGCAACTCTTCGTCCTCGTAAATGCGCATCGGGTTAAACACAGGTAGCTTTGAGCCGATTCGGATAATTTTAACGTGGTCGATTGCGCGCAGCCGCTCAAGAATCATGTTAATTTTTTTCGTCGCCAAAATGAGTGGATCCCCACCAGTTAGCAACACGTTGTTAATCTCCGGATGTTCGCTAATGTACTGCAAGCCCGGCTCGACGTCGGACATCGCTTCTTTAACGTCGTGGCGGAACAAGCGCTTGCGAAAACAGTAGCGACAATACGCCCCACACACTTCGGAGCAAACTAACAGTGCCGTCGTCTTATATTTGTGCTGACAACCGGGCACGACGTAGTTCGTATCTTCGTCGGAAGCGTCCCAGCGTCCGTACTCCGACAATTCACCAGTGTTCGGAATGACGAGTTTGCGGATCGGGTCTTGCGGGTCGTCCCAATCGATTAAACTTAAATAGTAGTCGTTGACCCGAAAAACAAACTTATCCGTGATTGGTTTGAGCTTCTCCCGCTCCTCTTCCGGAATCTGCGTAATCCTATCAATGTTAGTAATGTACTTTGGTTGCGCCATAGGTAGGATCCCTTCTTTCCTTTTTATGTTATCGCACGAATATTCTTCCTCTATACCATAACATAAAAACACCCACAACGTCTAATTTAGCATCGTTTTGCGGGATTTCGCCGGTTTTTATCGAAGATATATATATTTCGTAATTTATTATATTAAAATAAAGTTAAATAAGGTTTTTATCTAAATCGAGCAATAGAATAGAATGGATGTTTAATAATAAAATATTTACGGAGGCTACAGGAGGAAAAAAAGCCACATTGGCTCGCAGATGCCAATGCATGCAGGCATTTACAGTAAATCACTCCTCCTCTTTCTCCGCTTCGCGAATTACTTTGTTCTGCTGCGCCGAATACACGTTATTAGTCCGAACATACTTTGGTAGCGGAATGCGGTGGTAATCTTTTTTTAACAATAGCGCTAAGGCGAACGCGGCGATTGCCAGCCACGGATTTTTATAAGCAAAACTAAACAGCAGGAAATTCAAGGCCACTAACACTAACCCGTACCAGATCCACTTGTTCCGTATCACGTAAGATCTCCCTCCGCTTTTCGATATTGGCCACAACCTACAGTCAGACACTTTTGCCAGTGACTTTATGACCAGTTTCACTGGTCGGCCACCTATCTTCTCCTATTTTCTTCTGCTACCGACCGATTTTCGCCGCTTACTCATTTTCGCCGTTGGGCGGCGCAATAAGCACTCGATTACTTAATCTCACAGGCTCGTAACACTTATCGCACCACCTCAACAGCTATTGGGTTAAATGCAATCTTGCGTACCGCCCTACTCTTCCAAGTTGTAGTTAAACGCCTCTTCCTTCTTGCCCGGTTGATAGTCCCCCGTCAGTTGGAACAATTTCGCTTGCATGTTTACGTAGGCGTTGTACTCGATCCGTTCCAGCATGTCATACCCTTTGCGCAACGTTTTGTCGACGACGAGAATGCCGTGCTCGCGAAGCAGTGTAGCGATCGGCAAGTCGTCTTTGCGCGTTTGTAAATATTGTTTCACGTTGTGCGCCAACTCTTTACTCGTCGCCGGCGCAAATGGCAAGGTGATAATCTCACCTAATTTTCGCGTCGCTTCACATAGGTGTGGCATCTCTAAGCCGAGCGAGGCAAACACCATCGATTCTTTCGCGTGAGCGTGGAGAACGGAGCCCGCCTCAGGCAACGCATCATATGCGGCGACGTGCATATTAAACTCGCGCGTCACTTTACCGTTTCCTTCGATTACGCGACCTTCCCGATCGATGACGATAATCTCTTCCGGTTCTAAGCGGCCAAACTTCATTTGTGACATAAGCGTCGGGGTCATAATAAAGTGTTCGTCGTTCATTTTGACGCTAATGTTACCGCCGGCGGCATTCGTAATAAACCTGTCGAACATCATCTTGGTGACTTTACATAAATCTGCGCGTTCTTCAAGGTACATCATTGGCAGTAGCTCCCCCGTTACTTCGATTGTCACATCGTGCACCGATTGTTATATCGCGCGCCAATCGGTGCACGAAGTCTAAACGAAAAACTTAACTGGCTGTTGCATTGCCTTTCAGGTACCGACCGATGTCGCAAAGGTAAACATGTGCGGCACCGATCAGCGAACTGTATCAGGCGGCGTCCATTTCTTTCGCGATTTGTTCTGAGCGCTTCTTCATCCAACGGTAGTACCAGACGAACATCGCTACCCAAGCGATTGCCAGTATGGCGCCGATCGCTTCAAAGTTAGACGCGTGTGCAAAACTGTAGCGGAACACAGGCGATTCAACTGAGAACCACGAGAGCATTTGCCCTTTCGGCACATCGACGACACCGGTCGTTTTCGCCAGATCAGTAATCGTCGGCGCGAAGAACGTTGAAGCGTACAAGAAGACTGGCGTCGTCAGTAAGCTTAAAATAATCATGCGGAGCAAGTTGCCCCCAGTGACGACTAGCGCCGGGACGACGACAGACAAGTTAATGATCCCGGCGAACGGCAACATGTTGTTACCGGGTAAAACGATGGCTAATAGCAAGATCACCGGTACGACGATGATCGCCGACACCCATACTTCGTTCCGCCCCGCCATGAATGGCCAGTCTAACCCGATGTAAAACTCCCGGCCTTCAAAGCGCTTCTTCATAAACTCGGACACGGCGTCGGACAGCGGCGCCAAAGCTTGCATAAACAGTTTTGCCACCATCGGGAACAACGTGAGCGCAGCGGCCGCCTGTACACCGAGTGTCAGCGTGTCGGAGAATGAATAGCGGGCGGCGACGGCGATCAAAATCCCGATAATGAAGCCCATCACGTGGTTTTCAGCGAAGATTCCGATCTTATCTTTCAAGTAGTCAGCGTCGACTTTTTTATTCATGCCCGGAATGAAATCGAGCATGCGGTTGAGCGGGTGTAGCACCGCCGAAAACATCATCATCCCGTGCGTACACGTAACCCCAGGAATTTGCGTCAACTGTTCAATTTGTTTTTGGTTGACGTCGGCCAGCTTCAATTCGAGAATGACTTGGATCGAAGCGACTAAAAACGCGAGGGTCACGTTACCGGAAACGCCAATCACTAATACGGCGGTGAAAATTTTCCCCCATACGTTCCACAAGTCGACGTTCAGCGTATCTGTTTGCTTGAACGCTAACATGATTAAGTTAAGCACAATTTGAATCGGAAACATGAAAAATGCGTACGGCCAAGCCCAAGCGAGGGTGGACATCGGCGGCCAACCGCCGTCGATTGCGGTCAGTTGTACGCCTGTGTTTTCCACGAGTTTTTGCGCTGCCGGACCGACGGCGTCCATCATAAACCCGACGACGACGTTCATCCCGACAAAGGCGAGACCGAGCGTTAAACCGGCAGAAAACGCATCTCTAAATTTCATTCCGGCGATGAGACCGACGATGATCATAATGAGCGGCACAAACACGGGTGCCCCCATCCCTAATATAAAGTTAACAACCGACTCTAGAGCAGCCATTTTTTCGTTACTCCCTTCTCGATTGTGATGCTATGGTGTGAAGCGATTGGGTGGTTAACGCACCGCTTAGCGCAGCGCGTTAATCACTTTTTCTAATTCTTGTTCCATACCCATGCCGGTCAAAAAGGCGATCCCGTTAATAACTGGTACCGGGTACTCTTTTTTCGGCTTCGTAATCGCGATGTAACACGCACAGCTTTTAATGTGCGTATCGAGCGACTTGATGTCGACCGCTTCGACATCAGCGTTAATGCCGCGATCTTTCAATAAACTCTTTACCTTAGACGCGACCGTTTGCGACGTTGCGACTCCAGAACCACAGGCGACAATAACTCGTTTCATCTTTCATTCCTCCATTACGGAATTATTTTATATTCTTCTTTAAAAAAGCAAGGATATTCACCGGATCGTTTTCGTTCATCAAGAAGTTCATCGCCTCTTCTTGCATGAACATGTCAATGAGCTTTTGCAGTAGAGCCGTTTGTTTCTCGGACCGTTGCAAGCCGAGCATAAAGACGAGTTCTGCTTGCACATATTGGTCGTCCGTTCCCATCTCCATGAACTGTATCTGTTGCAAAGGCCGAATGAACACGATAAAAGGCTTGTTAATGTGTTCTGGATCAGTGTGTGGGATCGCTACGTGGAACGGCGCTGTCCTGAGGCCCGTCGGATAGTTCCCTTCCCGCGTCTTGATCGCTTCCTTAAACGTCTCTTTCACGTAACCTTTTTCCTGTAAAAAAGTGACAACTTTATCGAATAACTCTTCTCGATCGCCGTAATTGCCGTCTAAGATGATTAAATCTCGTTGAAACATTTCACTGAAGGTATCCATTTTATTTCGCCTCTTACTTTCTAATTTGCCCGTATCCCTCAAAGCGCTTCACCATCATTTTCATTTCTTCGTCTGGTAAAATGACAGGTTCGCCAATCGCTTTCGCTTGCCAGTACAAGCGCGCACAAAACTCGATCTGTTCGGCAACAGCAAACGCTTCGTGTAAATCTTTGCCGACGACGTTGAAGCCGTGGTTAGCGAGGAGCACAGCCTGCGACGAGCCTAGCGCCTTTAACGCGTTTTCTGCTAACTGTTTCGTGCCGTACGTCGCATATTCCGCACAGCGCACTTCTTTGTCTCCGGAATGGGCGACGAGGTAATCGATCGCCGGTAGCGGCTGGCGAAGACAGGAAATCGTCGTGCTGTAGAATGGATGCGCGTGAACCATGCCCGTCACATCGTCGCGGTTGCGGTACACGATCGCATGCATCTCGAACTCACTCGACGGTTTCAACTTCCCGTCGACAATGTTCCCTTGCAAGTCGGCGACGACGACATCTTCCGGTACCATTTCTAAATAATCGATGCCGGAAGGCGTAATTGCCATGAAACCTTGCGCCGGATCATAGTAACTCAAGTTGCCACCAGTCCCTACCGTCAAGCCACTCGAAAGCAATTTTTTACCGTAGTGAACGATCGTCTCTCGTTGTTCTTGCATTAACACGTTGTCCTCACCTCGTTAAAGTAGTTGGGCAAATTGTTCTGTTGAGTAATGTTCGATCATAGAAGCAATTTCACTGTCGTCCTTCGCGCGAATCAGTCGTTCCACGTTACGCGGTTCGGCGATCATGTTGTTGAACTGCATGAGCGCCTTTAAATGGGACTGTCGATCAGGTGACGCGAGACAGACGATCAGTTGGACGGAGTATGCGCCGAGCTTCACGCTTTGTGCCAAGCGGAGCATACTCATCGCCAGCCTATTTACACCGTCTTCCGGCCCAGCGTGCGGGATCGCTACCAACGGCGCAATGACGATGTACGGTTCCGCTTCGTCAACCATGGCAATCGACTTCTCCACGTAGCTCGGTTCAATATCGCCTCGCTTTAGTAACGGCTTCGCTGCGAGGCGCACACCGTCTTGCCAGGAAGCGACGCGGTCGCGACGCACGATGTTGTTAATCGGCAGTACTTCTGACAACGGCGGTTTGCGGCTGTGTTCCCCAACCGTATACGCATTGGCGTCCAATTGGGAAAAATAGTCGTCTAACGCCCGAACTAGCGGCCCCCGCTGAACGTCGCGCGCATGGGCGGCGACGATGTCGACGATTCGCGCAATGTCAATCCGAGTTTTACTAAAGCCGAATAGCTCTTTTTCCACCATATTTTTAAACGCTTGTTGTTCCTTTTCCGTAAAGAACGGCTTGACGAGAAATAGCTTTTTGTCAGTTTCCAACAACGTTGTCGAAAAAACGACGTCGAAGTCTAACGGACAATCGTAAAATTCCCGCACCGAAACGTTGTCGAGAAACAGCAAATCGGGAAACAAACTTTTTAATCGCGAATAAAGCAGTTTGGAGACAGACACTCCGTTCGGACAGACGACGATGGCCCTTTTCCTCTTTTGCAACTGATCGCCTTGCCGTGACAGCCAACCGCCAATTAACATCGTCAAGTACGCCAATTCCCCGTTCGGGATGCGCTGTCCGACTAACTCGGCGAGTGGCTCGGAGGCACGTGTCACCAAGTGGTGCAACTCACCGTATTCGTTTTCAATCATTTCAGTTAGCGGGTTGTCCAATTGTAAGTTGTACTTCATCCGGTAATACGCCGGCTTGACGTGCAACAGTAACTTATCGATCAACTGCTCTTTGTCTTTTAGCTGCACGCAAGCCATGCTTTCAAACGCGTACAACATGCGATGCAGTGCATTCACCAAGTTCGGAATGTCGTCGTCGGTCAGCAACACTGACGACGACACATTCGTCGCAAGTAGTTGTAGCGTTATAAATAAGCGCTCCTGCTCCGGCAAACTTTCTTCGTCGGAAAACAACTCCTCGGCGATTTGATACTCTCTAGTATTGGAGAGATCGCGATAATTTATGTGGAAGTCCTCCACAATTTTCCCCATCTTAATACGGCGAAAAGTCGCACTGAGCAAATACGGTAATTCATTCAGCCGTTCATCGGTGAAGCGTCGTTGCAAGTACGCTTCCACTTTTTCAAACTTGTCGCGTAAGGCGAAAAGGCTTTCTCTAGAGATGTCCGCGACTCGCTCGACCCACTCCCCGCCACCCGGCATGGCGAGGGTAGCTCTTACGCTGTCAATGAGTAAGCGGCGCTTGTCAAACTCGCATCCATCGATGAAGTAACCTTTACTCCGCATATAAAGAAGCGTTGTCCCGTAAGTTTCCGCCGTCTTCTCGGCGATCTTAATATCTTGCAACACAGTGTTTTTACTGACGTCTAATGCAGACGTAAAGTGAATAAGCGCCACTTCTTCTTGCCGCGTAAGCAAGATGAGGGTAATGAGGTTCGCCCGCTCCTCCTTAGATGGCACATACGTCTGCATCGATGTTGTATCGCGGTAGTCGGGAAATTTCTCATACAAGTACGGATCGATGACGAAATGCCCACTTCGCGTCCTCTCAATATTCGGCAGACCGTTAAACTGTAACCAGTTGTTAATTTTTTGAAGACTATATGCAACTTGGCGCCGCGTCAAGTTAAACTTCTTTTCAAGCTCAGAGCTTTTCATAGTTGGTGTGAGTAAAATCTGTTTTAACAAGGTGTCACAGCGATTGTCTAGATGCATCTTAATCACTTCCTTGTACTTCTATGTTAAACCACCGTAATTGTAATTTCTATACTAATTGGTTTTAATTAATGTAATTACAATTGTACATCACAGTGATGGACAAACGAACAGCAGTATTGTTGTCCATCATTGGGATGAGTTAGTTTGTGGCCGATCCGTTTAACATATACGTTTGGAATATGATTGGAATGTGATTGGAATACATTGAGTATCCTTATAAAATATGAGGTGTAAAGAAAATGCGGCTGCCGGGAGCAGGACATTCGGAAAGGCAGTAAACGCGGAAAGTGGATGATACACTCGGTTAGCCGCGGTATAAGATACACGAAATGTATTACATATAATTTATATTTATATGTATATTATTTTATCGTTGGTTAGGGGAAGACATCGCCTATTATACACCAAAAAAAATGATGGAGGCAAACCTGGAAATCAATAATAATAAAAAACACTTACTACGGGATGTCGCTCGAAGTAAGTGTTATGCCGTCAGCCACGCCGACAGCAATTAATTCCGCCTTTCATCTACGTCTCTTATATTTGTCTTAAAGCTTCACCTTTTGCAATCGCAACGCGTTGAGCACGACCGATACCGAGCTTAACGCCATCGCTGCCCCTGCGACCCACGGTGCGAGCAAGCCGATTGCGGCGATCGGAATACCGACACTGTTGTAGCCGAACGCCCAAAATAAGTTTTGCTTGATGTTGCGCATCGTCTTATGACTCATTTCGATCGCGTCAGCAATGCTGTGTAAATCGCCGCGCATGAGCGTAATGTCAGCTGCTTCCATCGCTACATCGGTGCCGGTACCGATCGCCATTCCAATATCGGCAGTAGCGAGTGCCGGCGCGTCGTTAATGCCGTCTCCGACCATAGCCACTTTCTTCCCGCTGTGCTGCAGGTTTTGCACTTCTTGCGCCTTGCCCTCCGGCAACACTTCCGCCAATACGTGCGCGATGCCGACTTCGGCCGCAATCGCTTCTGCGGTACGCACATTGTCGCCCGTAATCATGACGACCTCTAAGCCGAGCTGTTTTAACCTGGCGATTGCCGCGCGCGATGTGTCTTTCACCGTGTCAGCGACAGCGATGAGACCGGCGTACGTACCGTCAACCGCGACTAACATGGCCGTCTTCCCTTTTTCTTCAAGGTCGTGCATCGACTCTTGTACGTGTGCCACTTTGACACCGTGTTTCTCCATCAATCGGCGCGTGCCGATGAGCACGTCTTTCCCGCCAACTGTCGCCCATACACCGTACCCAGGTATTGCTTCGAACTGTTCCGTGTCCGGAATGGCAATATCCCGCGCGCGAATGCCAGTCACGATCGCTTGGGCGAGCGGGTGCTCGGAACCTTCCTCAGCTCCACCGACCAACTGGAGCAACTCTTTCTCCGCAAAACCGTCAGCTGGGTACACATCAGTCAGTTGTGGTTTACCTTCGGTAATCGTGCCCGTTTTGTCGAGGACGACCGTCTCAATATGTCCCGTCGTTTCCAAGTGCTCGCCGCCTTTGAACAATACACCCATTTCCGCCGCGCGACCTGACCCGGCCATAATCGACGTCGGTGTAGCCAACCCTAACGCACACGGACAGGCGATGACGAGGACGGCAATCCCCTTCTCCAGCGCCTCCGCAAACTGCCCCGGGGCGACGGCCAAGTACCAAATGAAAAAGGTGACGACCGCGATGCCGACGACAATCGGTACGAAAATACCGGAAATGCGGTCGGCGATACGTTGAATCGGTGCCTTTGAACCTTGTGCTTCTTCCACAACTTTAATAATTTGTGCGAGCGCCGTCTCTTTTCCTACTTTCGTCGCCTGAATCGTCAAGCGACCGTGTTTGTTGATCGTCGCGCCGACGACGGCGTCCCCGACACCTTTCTCCACAGGGATACTTTCCCCGGTCAGCATCGATTCGTCAATAGCGGAACTGCCAGCGATAACCTCTCCGTCGACTGGAACTTTCTCTCCCGGCTTGACGATGACCGTATCACCAGTGACGACTTCGGCGACTGGAACGTTCTTCTCTTCCCCGTTGCGGACGACGAGCGCCGTCTTCGCGCCGAGACTCATTAACGTTTTAATCGCTTCCGAGGAACGCCCTTTCGCCCGCGCTTCGAACAGTTTTCCCAGTAAGATGAGCGTAATGAGGATGGCACTCGTCTCGTAATATAAGTCAATATGTGCTGTCGTTCCCTCGGCGAGTGCGACAAGCGTCAAATACAAACTGTAAAAATATGCCGCAGACGTGCCTAGGGCCACGAGGACGTCCATGTTGGCACTTTTGTTGCGCAACGCTTTATACGCACCGACATAAAACTGCCTGCCGACAATAAACTGCACCGGCGTCGCGAGGGCGAGCTGGAACCACGGATTCATAAACAGATCTGGTAACCAAATAAAGGAGGTCCACGAGAAGTGGCCGACCATCGTCCACAAGAGCGGGAACGACAAAATGGCAGCGACGATAAATTTGCGCTGCTGTCTTTGGATGTCCAGCTCCCGGTGGTCTGTCGCTTCCCCGGCATCGCCTTTCACTTCCGCCTCATAACCGAGCGCAGCTACTTTCTTCGTCAGCTCACCGACAGTCACTTCGGCGGGGTTATATTCAACGCGGGCCGTCTCCAGGGCAAAATTGACCGTGGCATGGGCAACGCCAGGCAGTCGGTTGAGCCCTTTTTCAATGCGGTTTGCACAGGCCGCACACGTCATCCCGTGCAATTGCAACTCCGCGGCGTCTTTGACCGTCCCGTAACCGAGGTTGGAAATTTTGTCTTCCAGTTGCTGCACACTCATTTTATCGCTATCGAAGGACACGGACGCGCGCTCCAACGCCAAATTCACCGTCGCCTCGTTTACACCTTCGAGTTTGTTCAACCCTTTTTCGATGCGATTGGCGCAAGCGGCACACGTCATGCCCGTAATTTGAATCGTCGTCTGTTTGGCTGCCACTAGAAACGCCCCCCTTCGCTATACGTACGTTGCAAGCCTGCACATCCCCACTTGGCCGCTCGCGGGGCTTTTACTTCCCAAGCTCAAGCTCACTCCAGCAAGCTCACTCCAGCGCCCGCTCTTTACTGTGTGCACGTTACAAACAGTCGGACGTCGTTTCCAGGGCGTACAGGCTCAGCGCGTACACGTACGACGTCATGATAAGCGCATGGCACTGTTACGCGTTAAACGACATCGTACCCTTGTTCTTCAATCGCTTCTTTAATTTGCGCCAGTGTCACACTGTTTTCATCGTACGACACGGCGACTGTCTTTTGCGCCAGATCGACCTTTGCTCGTACGTCGATTGCCTTGAGTGCGCCTTCCACCGCTTTCACACAGTGGTTACAAGACATCCCTTCGACACGTAATGTATCGTTCGTCATCGTCACGTCCCACCTCACATTTTTTGTCCATCAATTATAAAAAAAATGTCCTTAACAGCAACTCCAACTCAATAATACAATACCCCCCTATAGTATGTAAAGGGGTATACACATTTATTTTAATACGTTCTGGGACGGGATCGCAATATTCCCCGCACCACTGGCACCAGATTGTCACTACCTATATTGCTACTGACCTTTCGCACCAGTTTTACAGGCGCGATCCCACCTCTTGATAGCCTTCGATCATCGCGACCTGTACTATGAGGGCGTCGCGAGTCCCCTTATGTGGTACCGCCGCATCGTGACGAGCTCACCGTGCATGTTACTGTTACTGTACCCTTTTGCACAAAAGACATCGCGTACCTGTTTCGCTGCTTTCGATGTGCCAATCAATGGCCATCTCCTGCGTCATTAACGTCACGATCGAGAGACCGATGCCCGCCCCTTTCGACGCACTGCCTCGCTTGATCCCCGGTCCGCGATCTTCGAGCAACAGACACGTTTCTCGCTCGTTCGCATGCAAGGAAATTCCGACGTATTTCCCTTTTTGTGCATAGCGAACGACGTTTTGCAACAAGTTGTTCCAAATGCGCTCGAACCATTGCGGGTCAACTTCCCACGTAAGTGACTCGTCCGGGAGCTGCACGTCGACTTCGAAACCGTCCTCTTCGAGGACCGGATACCACGAGGCGACAATTTTCCGTAGTAAAGCAATGACGTCGGTCGGCTGCGGGTGATACGGAAATTTTCCTGCCGTCAGTAGCGACAACGACAGCAAGTTGTCGATCAGTTGTCCGAGGTAGTCGATCTTATCGTCGATCACGACGAGCGAATGCTTTCCCTCCTCCGACAGCTGTTCCTGTTTAAGTGCATAGGCGTGACCGCGCAGCACGGTGAGCGGTGTACGTAAATCGTGGGACAAATTGGCAATCAATTCACGGCGCAACTGTTCTTCCTGCTGTTCCCGCACTTTACTCTCCTCTAATTCGACCGCCATGCGGTTGAACGAATACTCCAACTCGGCAATTTCGTCTTTCCCCGACACCGCGACGGTCATAAAAGCGCCTGTCTGCTCCGCGGTGTGCATCGCCGCTTGCAACTTGAGCAACCGCCTCCGTAAGCGAAAGAAAAAGAGCCACGACAAAAATAAGAACAAACCGATGACGACGCCGAAATTAAGAAAAAAGAGCCAAGCGAACGAAAAGGTGGTATTACCGTCATACTTCACCTCGGTATACGTGCGCGGCATTTGGATCGCAATAAAGCCGTCCGCTCCTGTTTCACCGAGCAAGGCGACAACCGTGAAAGGGTCAGCGTCATAACTTTTTTTCATAAATTCAACTGTTGCCGATGTATTCCACGTTTTGCGCACGGAAGCATCTTCCGGCAACTGGAAGCGCGTCTTTCCTCGGGCGTCGACCCAAAAAAGAGTCGCCTCAGGGTACTGGCGCTTCAGCTTAGTTAACAACTGTATTTTTTGTTTAGAGGATAAAGGGGCCATTTTTTTCGCAGTCGCGTGCCACTGTTCCTCGATCTCATCGGTCGTATATTTGGCTGCCTGCCATTCGTCCTGCGGGTAATAGGCGATGTTAACGAGTAAGAGCGCGATTGGGACGAGAACGAAGTAAAGACCCACAATTCCTAAATACTTGACCAGTAGCGAGTAGCGAAACTTCATCGTTTGATCCGGTAACCGAGGCCGCGAATCGTCTGGATTACTGTCGGCTGACTCGGATTGCGCTCAATTTTTTTGCGCAAGTGGCGGATGTGCACCATGATCGTATTGTCCCCACCAACGAACGGTTCGTCCCACACCGCTTCATACAGCTGTTCTTTCGTCAATATTTGGTTGATGTGACGGAGAAAATAGCTGAGTAACTTGTATTCTTTTCCCGTCAGCGTCACTTCTTCTCCTGTTTCGCGGTCGACGACGCGGTTTTCGCGCAAATAAATGTCCAAATGCTGTAACTGTACCGGCTGGTCACCCGCCTCCCCGAAGCGGCGCAACAGCACGTCGACTCGTGCCGCCAGTTCGTCCGGATGAAACGGCTTCGTCAAATAGTCGTCCGCAAACGACAGCCCTTCTAATTTATCTTCTACCGCCGTGCGCGCAGACAGCATTAAAATCGGCACGTCGGCAACTTGCTGCTTCAGTCGTTGTCCGACGGTAAAGCCGTCCAACCCCGGCAACATGACGTCTAAAATGACGAGGTCTACCCCGTCCATGTAGCGGTGTGCCTCATCGCCCCGCGTCAACCACTTCACGTCGTAACCGCGTTGGCTTAAATCGCGATGCACCCACTCGCCAATCTCCAGTTCGTCTTCGATATATAAAATGCGCTTCATGTCACTTCCCTCGCGATCCTTGTGTATTGTAACCGCCATTCGCTCTACAATCGACAGCGTATACCACAAAAAAAGGCAGGCGGCACCGTGTCGCGAATGTTGATCCGGTTTCCCGCCTGCCGTCATTTTTTATTGTATGGTATGTGTCCGGTAGAGGCAAACCGCCTGTATAACCACTTGGCATGCTATGGCAGTCGCTTTTGTCTAGCTCGCTACCGGCGGCGACTCGTTGCCACGTTGCCAACATGTTAATAACCTTTCGTCATCTGTCGCAAATAGCCGCTGCGGCTCAACAAGAAGTAAAAGCACTGTAACACGAAATAAACACCGACGACGACCGCTGCATACCCCCACACCATGTCACCTAATAAGTCACGCAATATTTTCATGGCGAAGCCGGCGTGCACGACCCCGACGAGAAACGGGAGGAAGAAGATGAGCCCGACTTGTGTCGTCGCAATTTTACGCACTTCTCGCTTCGTGAGGCCAATCCGCCGGAGCGCCTTAAACTGCGCTTGGTCCTCCTGTAATTCGGTAAACAGTTTAAAGTACAACATACTGCCTGCAGCAATGAAAAAGAGCACACTGACAAAGGCACCGATGAAGAAAGTCAGCGAAAAGATTTGTTTCGCCATCACATAAGGTTCAATGCGCGATTGAAAAAACTCCTGTTGTTTCTCCGGAATGCGCTGCTCGATTTTTTCCACGGCTACTCCTGCCTGTTGCCAATTTTGCAACTCGTAACCGTAAAACGCGATGTGTCGTTTCTGCGGCGCGCCTTGCGCAAGCTGATCGTAGTCGGCATCGCTCACGACGAGCATATTTGTGGTGCGCCCATCGACGTTGAGAACCGCCTTGTCTCGCACGTCGTCCACCTTAAGCTGCAACGGTCGCCTGCCTACTTGCACCTCATAAGCACCTAGCAAATCGTCCTGACTTACACCCATTTGCCCTTGCCCTACATACGGATTAATCCATACCGCATGTCCGGATGCAATTTGTAGCTTGTCTTCCTTAATGTGCGCCACCAATTTATTGTACGTGCGGTTCGGGATGACCATCGCGAAGGACGGCTCCACGTCCCCTTCACTTTTAGCACTCTGTTCTACGACGTCCCCCGCGAGACCGGTGACTTGCACGTGTTCTGTCACGGTCACCTCGTGGTCGCGCAATATTTTTTCGACTTCTTGCGGTGCGATGACTTTATGTTTCGCCCCATCTTTCGTCACGCCGCGTTCCGTAAAACCGATCGTGTACGGCGTATTTTGTTTAATGCCCGCCATACTCCCTTCGTAAAACGAGTAGAGGACACCCGTCGCCGTCAACACGACTGCTGACAAAATCGCCACCGTAAATAACACGCGGGCGTTATCTTTCAATTTAAACACGAGTTGCGACACGCTAAGCATATGTGTACCTCTGTAATAGTAGCGGCGACTTTTTTGGATAGCACGCAAAATCGCCACGCTGCCTTGGGTAAACAAAAAGTACGTCCCGATCACGGTCAAGATGAGGATGGGGAACATCGTGAACACGATCATCGATCCCGACACCCATGCCAAGCCGTAGCCAGCAGCGAGGCAAAGGACGGCGACGACAACGAGCCATTTCGATGTCAGCGGCGGCTTCTTCGGACGCCGTGCCGCTTTGATCATATCGATAATTTGACTGCGACCGACGTGAAGTAAGGCGAACGCTGTAAGTAACGTAAACAGCACGAGAAAGCCGACAACGGTAATCCAGATCGCTTTTGACGCGATGACGAACGGCAGCGGATCGACTAAATCAAGCGATGACTCGATTAGTTCAAAAAAGCCTTTCGTCACTAACAACCCCGCCCCGATGCCTGATCCGATCGCCAGCAGGGAAATAATGGCCGTCTCGTAAAAAACGAGTTTGTACAGCTGTCCTTGCGTCATGCCCATTAACGTGAACAGGCCGAAGGACTTTTGCCGCGTCTTTAGAAAGGCCGAAACGGAGTAAAGCGTAAAGAAGAAAGCGAAAATGACGATAATGACTTCACACACGATCAGCCCGTTGCGCAACGCGGGGTGATATTTTCCGTCTACGACGTCTGGGTGAAAAATAAAGGCGGCATACACGAAAAAAATTAAGACGGTAAAGGCACTACTTAAATAGTAGGCGGCATACTTGTGCCAGTCACCGCGTACGTTTTTAAAGGCGAGCTGCGGAAACGTCATCGCTAGTCCCCCCTAATCGCGACAAGGCGTCTAATATATGTTGTAAAAAGACGTTTCGGTCTGAACGTCTCCGCAACTCTTCGGTGTACTGGCCGTCTTTAATAAAGACGATCCGCTCGCAAAAGCTCGCGGCAAACGGGTCGTGTGTCACCATCATAATCGTCGACCCTTTTTGTTCGTTTAACTGCGCGAGCGACTGCATTAAGTTGTTCGCCGCTTTCGAATCGAGGTTACCGGTCGGCTCGTCAGCGAGCAAAATAGCCGGGTCGTGAATGAGGGCGCGCGCCGCCGCGGCCCGCTGTTGCTGCCCACCCGATACTTCGTACGTACGCTTGTCGAGTAAGTGTTCAATATTGAGGAGCGAAGCAATGTCGTGCACGCGCGCCTCAATCGCCTTCGCGCCCGCTTTGTCGAGCACGAGGGGCAAAATGATGTTTTCTTTTAACGTCAACGTGTCGAGTAAGTTAAAGTCTTGGAAAATAAACCCTAGCTGTCGCCGCCGGAACAAGGCGAGGTCGCGGTTTTTCAAATCGTTCGGATTGACACCGTTTATGTGTAGTTCTCCCGACGTCGGTTGGTCGATCGTCGCTAATATGTTGAGAAGCGTCGTTTTCCCGCTGCCGGAAGGCCCCATCACCCCGACGAATTCCCCTTCGTCAATCGCCAGCGAAAACTTGTCTAATGCTTTGTAAGTCATACCGCCCTCTTTAAGGCCGTAAATTTTGGTAATATCTTTCGCTCGTAACACTGTCTTCATCGTCTCTACTCCCCTGTTTTGTTCTTCCCTTCCGCCGCCTACGACCGATGATGACATTCGTCAGACCGCGGTTCAGCTGTGCGTTTTCCTTCCTGTAGAATTACTTTCATTCTAAGCGCCTATCCTTAATACGCCTTAAATCACACCTTAAGTTAACCTTAAGTTGTTTGGCACGCTTTTGACGCACCATTCGCGTGTTCAGAAGTTTCTCCTTGACATATTCCCTTCACGAAATATATACTACTTAAAGGTTTAGTGCTAAAGTACTTTGGCAAGCGAATGTAACGGTACATTATTTAAGAGGAGGAGCACCTTGAATCGCAACGACGATTTATTACAGTTGGAAGATGTGTTCAAACAGGTCAGTAAGAAATTATCGATGCTGTGGCACAGAACGGGTATTAAAATATCGGGGTCACACGCGCGCATTTTGGCGCAACTCGACCGAGAAGGACCTCAAAAAACGTCAGACCTAGCAAAAATGCTCGGGATGACGGCGGGCGGTGTCACCGGTCTCGCCGATAAATTAATAGCGGAAGGTTTGGCCACGAGGCGACGCGCCGAAAACGATCGACGCATCGTCTACTTAGAGATTACAGACAAAGGGAAAGATATGTTGACCCACGTTCGCGAGCAGCGGGAAAAGATGAAAGCAGCAATTATCGACGGGCTGACAGATAAAGAGTTACATCACATGTTGCTCGTGTACAAAAAAATCCTCCAAAACATTGAGGATGCACTAAAATAAGCCTCATTGAAAACATGGATTAAAGGAAGCAGAGGTGTATGTATGGGAGAATTAGACCAAAGAAAAAAAGTAACCGTCATGATCGCCATTATGGCGACGATGTTGTTCGCTTCGATTAACCAGACGATCGTCGGCACGGCGTTGCCGCGCATTATTTCCAAACTCGGCGGGATGGATTATTACACGTGGGTGTTTACGATTTACATGCTCACCTCGAGCATTACCGCGATTTTGGTCGGGAAACTGTCGGATATGTTTGGGCGCAAACCGTTTATCATCGCGGGTATCCTCATTTTTAGTTTGGGCTCCTTTTTATCAGGATTATCTAGCACAATTGTACATTTGATCGTTTTCCGCGGCATTCAAGGGTTTGGTGGCGGAATGATTATGTCGACCGCTTTTACGGCGATCGGCGACTTGTACGCCCCGCGCGAACGGGCGCGTTGGCAAGGGTATATGACCGCTTTGTTCGGGCTGTCCAGTGCGTTCGGACCGACGCTCGGCGGGTACATTGTCGACCATCTCGAATGGCATTGGGTGTTTTGGATCTTCCTACCTTTCGGTCTCGTCGCTCTTGCACTGATTTGGCTGTTGTTTCCATCAGTCGAACAAGAAAATCGCAACCCGATCGATTACTTCGGCTCGCTGTTCTTAACACTAACGGTCGTGCCGCTTTTACTCGCCTTTTCGTGGGCGGGAAAAGAATACGCGTGGACATCGCCACAAATTAGCGGATTGTTTGCCAGTGCTGTTCTTGCACTCACCGCGTTCATCCTCATTGAAAGCAAAGTAAAAAACCCTGTCATTCCGCTCACCCTGTTTAAAAACAGTGTGTTTGTCATTTCCAACCTCGCCAGCTTAACGATGGGAGCGGGCATGTTTGGCGCGATTATGTTCATGCCTTTCTTCGTGCAAGGCGTACTCGGAACGTCGGCGACGAGTTCCGGCCTCGTGACGATGCCGATGACGTTTAGCTTAATGATCGGCAGTGCACTGAGTGGTCAACTGATCGCGCGCACTGGCAAGTACAAAAAACTTGCCCTCGGCGGACTGTTCGTCATCGTCGTCGGCATGGTGGCGATGTCGTTCATGAGTGCGAATGCGTCGATCCCGTTTGCTATTGTCACAATCGTCGTCGTCGGGTTCGGCATCGGGATCGGGATGCCCGTGTTTACCCTCACGATTCAAAACGCCGTCGACCACAGCGTCTTAGGGACAGCGACCGCCTCGTCACAACTGTTCCGCTCGTTAGGCGGCACGATCGGCGTTTCCGTCATGGGAACGGTGCTCACGCAGCGGATGGCGACAGAAATGAGTGCTGTCGCTGGCAAGGTGGGCGAAGCAATCCCTACCGGCGGCACGGTACCGCCAGCCGGTGATGCCGGTAACGCCGGTGGCACCGCACCGCTGGATTCAGAACCGCAAGTGATGGACCAGTTGCAGGCATTGCAAGATCCGCAAACACTGTTGGATCCCGATAAATTGACAGAAATTGAACACGCGCTGCCGCCACCGTTACAAGACGCGTTCGCGAGCATTGTTACCGTCGTCCGCGAGGCGCTCGGGTCCGCTCTGTCCAGCGTATTTTTAACTGGGGCGCTCATCGTCGCCGTCGCCTTCGTCGTCACGCTGTTTCTAAAAGAAATCCCGCTCAAGTCTGCGCAAAAAAGAAACACCGCACAGACGTCAAAAGTCAATCAACCGTCTTAACATGCGACACAGCATGCTGATCGCATCCACGGGAAGGGATTCGATCGTACACATTAAGTGTCGGCAGAATCCCTCTTTTTATCGATTAAGTACTTTTGAACCCGTATGACGATAGACACTTTGTGAGCTTGGATGGCTACTTAGCTGTCTTTTGTTCCCGCTCCTGCATCCGTAAGGCGATGCGGCGAATTTTGCCACTCGTCGTTTTCGGCAAATCGGCGACGAACTCGATTTCCCGCGGGTATTTGTACGGAGCAGTCACCCGTTTGACGTGATCTTGTAACTCGCGCACTAACTCGTCACTAGCGGTTTCCGGCTGCTTCAACACGACGAACGCCTTCACAATTGTACCGCGCACTTCGTCCGGACTAGCGACGACGGCGCACTCTCGCACGGCCGAGTGGCGCACGAGGGCGTCTTCGACTTCAAACGGCCCAATCGTATAACCGGAACTAATAATGATGTCGTCCGCGCGCCCTTCAAACCAATAGTACCCTTCCTCGTCGGCGCGCGCCTGATCACCTGTTATATACCAATCGCCGCGAAACGCGTATTCCGTGCGTTTGGCGTCATCGTAGTAACCTTTAAATAAAGTCGGCGCCTCGCGGTGCACCGCAATGTCGCCGACCACGCCTTGCGGCACGACTCGTCCGTCTTCGTCGACGATTGCCACGCGGTTGCCAGGCGTCGGCTTGCCCATCGACCCAGGCTTAATCGTCATGCCGACAAGCGTACCGACGAGCAGCGAATTTTCCGTCTGCCCGTAGCCGTCGCGCACGTCGACGTCAAAATAGCGCCGAAACGTGTCGATCACTTCGCGGTTGAGTGGCTCGCCCGCACTGACCGCTTGTTTAAGCGCTTGCAAATCGTATCGTTCGAGTCCTTCTACTTTCGCCATCATCCGATACTCGGTCGGTGTACAGCAGAGTACGTTAACGGCATGCTTTTGCATCAGTGACAAATACGTTTCCGCAGCGAACTTACCACTGTATACGAACGCTGTCGCTCCGAGACTGAGCGTGGCGATAAACGGACTCCACACCCACTTCGCCCACCCCGGTCCCGCCGTCGCCCACACGACGTCGCCGTCCGCTATGCCGAGCCACTTTTCACCGACGACTTGCCGATGCGGAATCGCCCACTGGTGGTGATGAATAACTCCTTTCGGGCCACCCGTCGTACCCGATGTATATGAAATGAAGGCGATGTCATCACAGTTCGTCTGTGGCAACGGTTGTCCAGACTGCTCTTTGCCCAACTGTTGCACCGATGCAAGGTCGACCCAACCGTGGGCGTTGCCGCCAAAGGAGATAAAGCGCTTTAAGTGCGGGCATTGCTCGCGCACTGCATCGACGCGGGGGGCGAGTGGTGCGTACACGATCGCCCCGCTCGCTTGCGCGTGCTGCACCCGGTAGGCGATATCACCGCTCTGCAACATTTCCGAACCGGGCATGACGATGCATCCCGCCTTCAACGCGGCTAAATAGACGACATATGTATCCACGCTGCGCGGTAATATAATAAGTATCTTACTACCTTGTCCTAGGCCGGTCGCCCGCAACCCGCGCGCCAATTCGTCCGATTGCCGTTTTAGGTCGGCATACGTCAATGTAGCGACGTTTCCTTGTGCGTCTTCACAGACGACCGCCACTTTTTGTGGATCAGCTGCGTGGCGGTCAATATCGTCCGCCATGTTGTACTTTTCTGGAATATTTAAATAAAATGCCACAACTTTCCCTCCTATCTTTTTGCATACGGTGACTCATTCTCGATCGGAGGGAAAAGTTCCTGCAAGAAAACGCATGTTTCACTGTGGAAAATTTTTCGCCAAAATCATCGCTTACATCCGCCGCCCCGTCGCGTCGCACGCCGCACACCGCTTGCCAACGATGCGCTCTAAAACGTTTAGATCGCCGTACCGCCGTAAAATTTCCGGCGCCTTTTCACTAACTATGGCACGACAGTCGTCGCACAAGTCTTCGCCTGCCGCGTCGATAATCGCTTCCGGCACGCCGCGGGCGAGTAACTGTTCTCGCTCCGTTTTTAAAACAATATCTGCCTTGTCGACTGCGTGATCGCTCGCCAAAACGATTGCGTACTCGCGCTTATACTCCGCGTCGTTGACCGTCGTGTAAGCAACCTTGTACCGTTCCGCCAGCGTCACGTAATCTTTCATCTGTTCATACAGCACGTCGTGATGAAATTTCATCACTTTCACACCGTACATTTGCAACTGCTCTTCCACTTGCTCTTTTATAAAATTGTCACTCAACTGTTTAAAGCGAATGGCGGCGATGACGCGTTCCCGAAATTCACCTAAATAAAGGCGTTTCTCTTCCGGTTTTAGTTCCGGCGTCCCGTATATACCTTCCTGTAACGTACGTTGCAACTCATCTTCGCGGCGGGTCATCGCACACACTCCTAAATAGAAATGTTCAGCTACCTCGTTCATAACTTTTCGATTCACATTTGCAACTAACCCCGACCCCCATCCTTACTACGCATGTTCTTTGACACTCTCTCTTAAAGTATAGCACGACGACTATGTCACAATCTGTGGCTAAAACAGCACTTTCTACGTCTCTCCTCGCTCCGGTATCAACCGATAATAATCCGCTCTTTCGGGTAGTGGAACAACACTTTTTTATTGTTCCCGCTCATGACGAGTAATATCGTACCGAAGCCGATCCGCCCCGTGAGCATCAACACGATTAACACCGTTTTTCCGAGATGAGTCAGTTGCTCAGACAACCCGACGGAAAGTCCACACGTGCCGAACGCCGAAGATATTTCAAACAACAGCAGTTCCAAAGAGAACGGCTCAGTAATCGACAATATGAGCGTTGCAAAAATGACGAGGGAAACGCCGAAGACCATGACGACAAACGCTTTGCGCACATCGAACGGATCGAGCTCGCGCCCGAACACGGACACTTCCTTCGTCCCTTTGGCATAACTTTTTACAGCGAGATACACTGTCGCCAGCGTCGTCGTCCGCACGCCGCCCCCGCAACTCGAAGGCGAAGCGCCGATAAACATATTGAACGACATGAACAGTAACGTCGGTAACTGCAACGTGGTCACGTCGAGCGTAGATAGGCCGGTACTGCGCGTCGTGATCGATTGGAACAAGGAAATGAGTATTTTTTCGTGCCACGCATCACTTTGCAAACTGTAATTGTATTCCACCGCGAAAAAAAATAGCGTCCCAATCGCCCACAGCAACAAGTAGATCGTGAGGGACACTTTACTGTGCAGCGAAAGTTTTCGCTCGCGCGGGTAATTGATGAGCTCGATCAGCACCGGAAAGCCGACCGCTCCGCAAAAGATGAGCGCGATCACGGTCAAATTCACCACGTAGTCGTAGCGAAACGACAATAAACTGTTCCCGAACAAGTCAAATCCTGCATGCGTAAAAGCGGTCACTGCGTGGAACAACCCCATATAGAGCGCTTCGTACCACACATACTCGCGCAAGAAATAGACGCCGAGAATGACGGCGCCAATCGCTTCGATGACGAGAACAATCGCAAAAATGTTGCGGATCAACTTGACGAGTCCGGCCAAAGTCGTCTGGTTTTGGTCCAATTGGATCAACAGCCGGCCGCGGAGGCCAACTTTTTTTCCGAGAAACACCCAGATCATCGTGCCTAAGGTCATCACCCCGACACCGCCGAGCTGGATCGTCACTAACAAAATGATTTGCCCTGCTAAATTTAATGTTTCCGATACGTTTACCGTCGTCAATCCCGTCACGCTAATCGCACTTGCGGAGACGAACAAGGCGTCGATAAAGGCCAGGGATTGCCCAGGTTGGTGAGAAAAAGGCATGAATAACAATAAGGCCGAAACGACGGTAAGCAAGGCATAACCGCCAGCAATTGCTTGAATAGGCCGCAACCTTCGCGCAAAATTCATCGCGTCTACCTCCATGACCTATATCATACCAAATCTCACTTTATCACAAAACGACAAAATAAAAAAAACGCCCATACGTGCTGTTACAGACGTAAGGGCGTTGAGCGTTTCTTCCGGATGAAACTCCGACTGAACGCATTGATGTCCCAACTGCTGGCGATATGCCCAACCTCCTTGGGGAATTTTTCCCGTGCGCCTTACACTTCTCCATTCGCCTTCTCCGCGCGGCGAATGGCTAGTAAGCGGGAACTGTGCTTGGCAATTACTTTCAAAACCGCGTAGGAGGGGACAATTAAAATCATCCCTAAAATGCCAGCGATTTTTCCCCCGACGAGGATGAGCAAAATAATCATCAACGGATGGATGTTCAACTTGTGCCCGATCACTTGTGGCGAGATCAAGTTGCTTTCCGTTTGCTGGGCGACCGTCATCGCGATGAGCGCCCACACGACCATCATCGGGTCTTGGAAAAAAGCGACGATGACAGCCGGTACGCCCGCGAGAAACGGTCCCAAAAACGGAATGACGTTAAGCACCATCCCGATTAAAGCTAACAACAAGGCGTAATCCAGACCGATGATCATATAGCCGATGAACAACAGCACGCCGACACACATCGAAACGAACAGTTGACCTTGAATGTAACTGCCCAAAGCGTTGTCCATGTCACTAAGTACGTCGCGAATTTCTTTTTCCTTGCTCGAGGGAAACAACCGCACGACTTGTGGCACGAACTTTTCGCTGTCTTTTAACAAATAAAAAAGAATAAAGGGTACGACGATTATCGCGAACATTAATTCAAACAAACCACTTAAAAAGTTCCCCACGAAGGCTCCGGTCTGCTTGAAAATCGATTCTAGTTGTCCCCCGATATAGTTTACCGTCTCCTGTACATACGGCGGCACGGTGTCCATTTTTTCCTCCAATAACGTGAGCCCGCCTTGGATCGCCTTAATCATGCCGGGAATATTGTCGTACAAGTTGACGAATTGTTGCTGCACGATTGGGCCGATCTTTAGTACGATGAAGGTCAACAGCGAAATAATGAGCAAGAAGATAAGCAAAATCGCAGCCGTACGCGGCACACGCCACGATTCTAGTACTTGTATTAACGGGCGACACAAGTAAAAGAGAATGCCCGAAATTAAAAACGGCAAAAACAACGTTTGAATAAACAAGACGATCGGCGTAAAAATAAATTGTACTTGTGCAAGCAGCCACACGATGACGAGAAATAAGATGACGCCAACGGAGGCTCGAAACCAGCGCTCTTTAGTTAGTTCCATCCACACCCTACCTTTCACCGACGATTAGCTAGTCTTACTACTGGTAGATGACGACGAAGCGTCTCGCGACCGCGTCACACACCATGCTGTAGGTGGCGTGCCGCGCCTTAGTTTCTGCAACCGTGCGGCACGCCGCAAAACCGTCGTTGATACTTTCCCCATTATACCTATATTGGAATAAAAAATCATACATGCAGCGGAAAGAAGACATCTTTCTACTACAACCTATTTTATCCGTTTTTGCGCCTCCCGGTACAATTCGTTGTATGCGTCGGCGAGGCGCTCTCGCTCGTGTTCAGCAGACTCATCGAGCAGTTCTTGCCATCTCTTTTCGAACTGTTTCTCACTTTCGGCGGTAATTAACTGCTCCGCATAAGTGATATGTAATTGTACCATTTTTTCCTCTAGCTTGCCTAGTTTACTACTAGGATCGACGGCGATCGCCATTGCGATGTCCACGGGTGCGGTCACGCCGTTTTTGTCCCACCAATCGCGTGCGTGCTTCCACCGCAACGCTTTAAAAACTTCCTTTTCCCTCTTACTGGAAAGAAGCAGGGTGCTATCCTTTCCCTCGTGTATGAACGTATACGGCTCTTTTTCTTGCAGTGAAACCGAGTTGTCGATCCCTAAAAAATTGAACAAACCGAACCCTTGTGTCTCCAGATAATGCGGATTGCTTGCTACACTCTTGACGAACGCCTTCGTCGGTACCCTCTTCGCGGCGCTTTCGCGGGCCTTTTTATTCTTTTTACCTGTTACTCCATCTTTTGCTGCATAATGTGTTCCTTCAATTCCAGCCTGTAAGAGCAATTGTCCCTCTTCCGAAGCGGCCCAATCGAGCAATTGCGCAAGACGCACCACGTTGCGCGCTTTATTCGTCACGATGACCGAGCGGTCTGGCTGTGTCGCCTGTACTTTGACAAGCTGTTTTTCGCCGCGTTTAACTTGTGTTTTCGTCTGAATCGGCAGTCGCACGTACGTGAACTGCGTACGTTCGTCTTGCATCAACTGCCTGTTAGCACGGCTAATTGTCTCACTGTCAGCAAGAAGACTGAGCGCTTGCCCATTCGCTACTTTTTTGTACACGTCTTGCGCCGTATCGTGCCAACTGCTTCCGTCCAAAATACCTGCGCGGTTTAAGCGGTTAAAGAACTGGAACGACTCTTTGGTGTACGCGTGCGGTAACGCGTCTTCGAAACGATCAGCCTGGACATTAAACATCACAGCACCGTTGCCAACTAACGTATACGCCTCCCCGCGTTCCAACAGACTTAAGCTGAGGTGCGTGCCCGCGAAAGGTGTGGCAAAGGGCACGGCCATGCCGATCGTCGGTTTGCCGTTCGTCTCTGGGTGCCTGCTTAATGCTTTTTCAAGAAAGTTAATATAGTCATCACTACTGAGTAATTTGGGCCACCCCTGCTCTTGCAAAATGTCGCTCCGCACCGCTAGTTCGGGACAACTGCACCCGCGCCGTCCGTCTTGTGGCACGCCGAACTCCCATTTATACAGGTTGTCGTCGTCCGCGGCAAGGCGCCACAGCGGTATGGCATCTCTGTACCGCTCTCGAAAATGCGGCATTCTTTTCAGCAAGTCGTCTAACGGTAGTGCCGCTTCGGCAGCGATGTACTCTTTCACCAAATCTTGTCCAGTGACGATTAGTATTTCCGGATAATCACCTGTGCGGAGCATTTCCTTTAACGCGTCGCGATAGTTACCGTTAACGGGTATATATTCAAAAGTGATATTAAACTTCTGTTTGATTGCTTTGCCAATCACTGTTTGCTCGCTGTTCGTTAGCTTATCATATCGATTTGATGTCAGTATTTTTATTTTGTACAGCGAATGGTCGTCGACGACATCGTTCGGGTCGACCCCGAGCGGCGGTGCCGCCTTATTTCCCGGAAAATTTCCCGAAAAAAAAGTACAAGCAGTTGTGAGCGCAAGTGCAACTGACACTGACACTGAAGCGATACGCTTCAGCATGATCCGTTTTTGCACAATCCGTTTCTGTACGCCGCGTCTCGGTACGACGCGTTGCAACAATAATGCAGACTTCCGCCATAGCACCAGCCATCTTTGCACCAATTTTTGATCCCCCTCACCCACAATTCGGTACTCTAACATGCATTTTATTCCTTAAAATTAAAACGATTACTACTTCAAAATAACTTTTCTGCGGGTTACCGTACTGTGCCGCGCGGGTTACCGTCCCAAATGCTGTCCCTACTGCATACGTACTCATTGCTACCGCGTTCCGACATAAATATATGGTAAACATGAGGAGGGTGGCATTTTTGGACGATCTGGCAGTAGTAGGAAGGCAACTGGAGCAATTGATCACCTGGTGTTACCGCAAGCAAGCGATGCTCACCTATTTTGAGCGGGGAGCCCCGATCGCGCAAGGAGACACTCCTTTGCACGAGCAAAAAATTAGCGACTGGCAGCGGGACGTCGAACACCTGTTGCAGCGCGCCGTTTACTTGCGACACGCCCTATCGCGCGAAGGGGCTACTGATCGCATCGTTCACATGAACGCGCAATTATTGTCACGAGCGAAACTGCTACGGGATAGCCTTAAAGATTTTTTACGGACTAAAAGACCGCTTACGGATAAGAGGACGCAGCCGAAACTGCCCGACAGCCAGCAACTCGGGGAGCAGAAGGAGGTTGCGAGAGGTGTAGCGTCTTCCGATATTGAGCGCACGAGGGGCGTAGCGTCGGTAGATACAGGCGGCATTAGGGAGTCTTTATCCACCGAGACTGACGCTGGCGGAGCAGCATCGACAAGAGACGTGAGCAAAGGCGATGCATCTAACGCCGACGGGACAGCCCTTCGCCCGGTTCCTCTCGGAAAACACGTGCTGCCTCCCCTTCCGTACGCGTACAACGCGCTAGAGCCTTACATCGATGAGGAGACGATGCATTTACACCACGACAAACACCACCAATCGTATGTGAACGGTCTGAATAAGGCGGAGATCGAAATGGCGCGCGCCCGCAAAAACGGCGATTTTTCACTTATAAAACATTGGGAACGCGAGGCGGCATTTAATGGCGCCGGACATTATTTACACACAATCTTCTGGAATAATATGAGCCCGGCTGGTGGCAGGAAGCCGGCGGGAGCCATTGCAGCGGAAATTGCGCGCACCTTTGGCGGTTTTCAACCGTTTAAAAAACACTTTTCCGCTTCCGCCGAAAAGGTGGAAGGGTCGGGCTGGACACTGCTCGTATGGGTGCCGCGCGCACAGCATTGCGAAATATTACAGGCAGAAAAACACCAAAACTTGTCGCAGCAGGACGTCGTTCCTTTACTCGTATTAGATGTATGGGAACACGCGTACTACCTAAAGTACAAAAGCGACCGAGCCGCTTATATCAAAGCGTGGTGGAACATCGTCAACTGGGAAAACGTCGACGACCGCTTCGAGACGGCGCGGCGCCTCAGGTGGCAACCTTTTTAACGGACCCTGTTTTTTTAGGTACACCTTGAGGCACACCGATTGTATAAACCGACAGCTTATACCAACACAAGTTGTTTACTACAGTATTCTTTGTTCCCGAACGACGAATAGGAGCGTCCCGATTGGCGACGTCGTTCAGCTAGGCTGAAGACACGCGTTGTGGAACGCTCCTTAGTTGAGCAAATTAAGTGATGCCCGTTGAGTTACACCAATTAAGATAAAGTTATGCCTGTTGAGTGACGCCCATTGAGCTATGCCTGTTGAGCTATGTCTATTGGGCTATGCCAAACTGTTCCTCTGCCTAATAGCTAGAATAGGCGTACGTGCCACACGTCATGTCACTTAGCTCGCTTTTTCGACGGCGGAAACGTCGATGATGCGGCCTTCGACTTGCGGGTTCACTTCACCGACTTCTTTTAAGTACTCCATAAACACTTCATAGTCGACGAAGTACAGTTCTTTCAGTTTGCCGTCGTCTTTCGCCTTTTTCAGCATGTCGTAACCGTCACCCCCGTCTGCCAAGAACGAGTTCGTCACGACGTCATATGTCGCTTTCGGATCGATCGGCGCGTAAGTTTTCCCTTTTTTCACTTCGACCTTCAACAATCGTTCGCCAGCCGGTTGACTCGAATCGAATTCGTAGCGCATTCCGGAAACTTGCGGGAATCCGCCGTGCCCTTCTTCCACTTCCGAGACGCCGTGCTCTAACGCATCCATCACTTGTTGCCCGGTTAATTCAACCGTTACTAGCATATTTTCAAACGGTTGTACTGTGCGAATGTCGCCTAATGTAATGTCGCCCTTCGAGATGGAGGCACGCACATTACCGCCGTTGTGAATGGCGAGGGTCGCACCGTGGTCTTTCGCCTTCCACAAGATACTGTCCGCGATTAAGTTGGCAAGGTTCGTCTCTTGCGTACGGACGTGATCCCGTTCGCCGTCGAGGTCGACTTTGGTTCTACCGACGACTTGCTTCGTCATCTTTTCCAGTTCTTTCGTGTATTCGTCGAGCGCTGCCTGGGCTTCCTCATCATCGGCAATCACGAACTTCTCGTCTTTATCTTGCTCGTTAATGTCGATCAGTTTCCCGTTCCACTTCGTCAGCTTGCCGTCTTTATCAAATGTCACATCGAGCCGACCAAGGAAATTCCCCCACTCGTCCGCTTGCACGACGACCGTCGGACCGTTGTCCTTTTCTACGACAACCGGTTCGTCAACTTTCGTATGCGAGTGGCCGCCGACGATCACGTCGATGCCGTCGACCGCATCCGCTAGCGCGAGGTCTTCGGTATGTCCGAGGTGAGTAAGGGCGATAATTTTATGTACACCCTGTTCTTCCAGCTTCGCAACCGCTTGTTGCGCGGCCTCTACGACACTGTTAAACTTAAGCTTTTTCCCGGGGCTTGCGAGAGTGACTGTTTCTTCGGTCGTCAAACCGAGGACGCCGACTTTCTCCCCGTTTACATCTAACACGACCGCCGGGTAAATTTTCCCGCCGTAACCGTCTTTTTGTGCGGCAATTTCATCGACGAACAGGTCTTTCAGCGTCGGTTCGGCGCTGTAATCGATGTTCGCGCTCACGAGCGGAAAACCGGCTTGGTCGACAAACTCAGCAAATTTCTTCGGTCCTTTATCAAATTCGTGATTACCGGGCACCATCGCATCGTAGCCGAGCTTTTCCATGAAGTCACGGTCAGCTAACCCGAAAAACTTCGTAAAATAAAGCGTTCCGGAGAACACGTCGCCCGCGTCCACGAGAATAGCGTTTTCAACTTCCTTTCTAATCTCTTTCACTGCGGTAAAGCGACGCGGCACGTTTTCTAAATGCCCGTGTGTGTCGTTCGTATGAAGAACTGTCAGTTGCCATTCGCCGTCACTTTTCTCGTCTTTCGCTTTTTCATCCGCTTTTTTATCCTTCGCTTCCTTACCGCTGTCGGCATTTTGTTCCGTGTTTGCAGGCTCTTTGTCGTCGGAAGCTTGCCCGCTGTCGGCGGCACAACCGACGGCGAATAAGAGGACGCATACTAAAAGCAAGCTAACAAACTTCTTCATTCCCATCTCCCTTTTCCTAAAAAATATGATGTAAAGTAGGAGTTTTTCATATCTCCAACCCTTATTCAAGCAACATTGGAAAGCGTTGTCAACAAGAATGAGTAAAGTTAACATAATAGAAACATAGGCTGAACGTTTTTTTAGCGAAGGCGGCCAATACTAGGAATCGGCCGCCCGTTTCTGTCTTGCTCGCGCCCTCGCAATTTCTTCGTAAAATGCGGCAATTTCCGCGGTCGAGGACACGATCTTAACCCCTTCAGCCGCGAACAAGCGCCCGAAGGCCGGATGGCGGCGGTAGCGCTGATCCAAAATGGCAAAGGTGCCGTAATCGTCCATTCGCCGCATGAGGCGGCCATACGCCTGCTCGAAGCGCAGCACCGCTTCCCATTCCGAGTAGTTGCCGTTCCGGTTTAAGATGCGCTGGATCGGATGACGAAAGTAGGCGTACGGCAGTCGCGTCAGAATGACTTGCGTCAAACTGTCCCCGCGTAAGTCGACTCCTTCAAAAAACGACAGTGAGCCGAAGAGGACACTTTTTTCTTCCCGGTTAGCGAACGAGGCAATCACTTCTTCTTTGTTGTACCTGTCTTGTAGCCAGACGCGAATCGGTAACTCGGACGGCAACGCTTCGATGTCACGCCGTAGCCGCTCGTACTGGTCGTGCATCAGTTGAATGGAAGAAAAGAGGACGAACGTCTTTAATTCTCCTGCTCGCAACAACCCCATAATTTCTGCCGCTAAGTCTTCCCGGTACGTCGGCGCTTTCGGATGTACGCGCGAAGAGACGTATACACGTGTGCGCTCCGCTAACGGAAAGGGCGTCGGCAACACCTCGTCCCGGTCGAGGGGCACGCGCAGTGCTTCGGCAAACGCTTGACACGAACCGTCTTGTCCTAATGTGCCCGACGTAAAACTGACCCCTTCCACGAACAGTGGCTCGGTAAAATAACTCATACTTTGCGGACTCACGTGGAAGAGGAGCGTTTGCTGCCCCGTTTGCTCCGCCCACAGCAAGCTCGCTGGATGATTCAATAAGCCTTGAAATTCCTTTAGTTCCAGCAGTTGCAACACCCAGCTATCCTTTTCTTTCGCCAACCGCTCGGTTTCAGCGTCTTCATATGTGCCGTTTTTTTTCCGTCCGTCGTCTTTCTCTAGATCTTCCCGCGACTCGGGCAGCGTATCTTTCGTTAAACTATGGTACATATTTTTTTGCCACTCACTTAAATTTCCCACTGCTTCACGGAATCCGGACGACTTGAAGATGAGCGTCTGTTCGCGCATGCGCGCTTGAATGCTCCCTTCACCGCGCTTGAAACGCAGCACCGCCTCGTGCGTGAGAAAACGCTGTTCCCACTCTTCTGCCTCGCGCCCATCGTAACCGTGCATTCGCGCCAGCCGACCACCTTGTTGTACCCAGCGCACGATGCGGTCGTACGACAAGGAATACGTCGCCGCCTCGATCAACACTTTTGGCAAGTGGTGCGCCTCGTCAAATACAGAAAAATCGGCTTCCCACGGTTCTACATACAACTGGTACGTGAAGTACAGCGCGTGGTTCAAAATGAGCAGGTCCCATTTGTCGCTCACGTAATGCTGGTAGTACGTACAGCCACGGCGCAACTGGCAGTCCTGCTTGTCGCAATGTTCGACGTTAACCCTTTGCCACACGCGGTCCGCAATCGGAAAGCCAACATGTTGTCGATCTAACTTTTCCCCAGCTGCACGCAGCTCCCCCATCCGCTCCCACAAGCGCGTAAACTGAGCCTTCTCTTTCGCTTCCGTCACGAAGGGCGCCACCTGATCGGCCCGCGCCTCACAGTAGTAGTTCGCCTTTCCTTTCCATGTGACGACGCTTAGCGTTCGCTGCTCACTTCTTGACGGTTGCAGCAATGCATACAATTTTTGCATCAGGGCGATTTCCTTTTTTAGCTGTTCTTGTAAGTGAATCGTATACGTACTAACCGTCATTTTAAAATTAGGCCGCTGCAATTTCACTGCGACGTACGGGATGAGGTATCCCAAACTTTTACCGACGCCAGTCGGGGCGTGGATCGCACACTTCTCCTGCCCGATCATCGCTTTGTACATCGTCTCCATCATGCGCCGCTGTGCCTCGCGCACTTCAAAACCGGGATAGATGTCCTGTAGTTTTCGTATGACTTGTTCCAGTCGTTTCACGCCATCACCGTTTTTCCATATCATCTAGTAGTAGTACTAACGATCGTATCACGATACGCACTGTTTCACAATTTAGGCCGTGCCTGTACAGTCTCAACAGCTGCCTCATCATATGATATAGAAACGGTGATTGGGGGACAGCACACATGGCACGAAAAAGGAAGCCACCGAAACGAATGCCACGCCAACGGTTGTCGAAAGAAGAAGATCAACTAATTACTTCATTTATCTAATCCTAACAGGGGCAACTTTTTTTGTTGTCGGTTCGTTTTTCTTCTTCTTCATCGCGACGAAACAGTACGGTGAAGCTGTGCACAATTACCGCCGAGCTAAACGGCGACCAGGCGTAAGACCGCCACAACAGCCTATAGAGGAACCCCCCGGCATTTAACCGAAGCGACGATTACCGCCCCCTTATTAGCCCAAAGTCAGTACCTGTCATAACAAAAAGAACCGCCATTTCCCCTAGATTTCGGGTGGGGATTGGCGGCTCTTTTTATCGCCTAGCCTCCTAAGCTATGGTCGGCTTGACTGTTAACGTCGTGGGCGCAATCACTTTCACGGTCGTCACGCGCTTGCCTACGTTCATGACTAGCCCAGTCGAGTAAGATGGCACCTTCGTCGGCTTCAATGTCCGCAATGCTAAATGTTTTCTTGCCGATCCCGGAGGCGACATCGACTTCAAAGGTGGCCAGGTACTTCCGCCGTTGGAAGTACGATTGTCTTATTTGCGCCGATTGCACGCGGCGGTGTGTGACAATGGCCATTGTGCGCGCGACCCGCCGCGTGCAGAGGACAAGCCGTTCCTCGCAATAGACCCAACTAGCGTCGCGAAACACCGCCCATCCGTACAACAACGCGAATGGGATGATGATGAGCGAGAGCGCACCCCACGGGAAAAGAAAGTACGTCATAACACCTGCGGGCAGCACAGAGACGAATAACCATCTTCTGAGCTGACGCATCAAGGCGCGGCGCGGCAGACGGTGCCGTGCATGTTGTTCATAAAAGCCGTCGACTGCGAATTCAGGGGTAACCTCGCGTAAAAACGCTGCGACCTCATCTCGTTTCAACAACGGGAATAATATCGTCGATTCACTGTCGTCCGAACCGTAGCCAGCACTCTCAATATGAACAGTCGCATAGCCAAACGGTTGACGTAATACGCCTTCGACGACGCGAACCGCTTGGATGCGCTTATGCGGAATTGTCAAGCGGCGCCGCTCAAGCAACCCGCGTTCGATAACGAGACCTTCTCCTGTACTCTGTAGACGGAATTGACCGTATCTTATGGCCATAGTAACGATCGCGACACCCCAAGCGATGAGAAGCGCAGCGGGGATCGCGATAAACAAAACCGTGATAGAGTCACCAAATACCTTAAACATGCCGAAAAAGCGGTCATATACGTTGACGTTCGGCAAAATGTCATCGATTTTAGAAAGTAGCCCGCCGATCAAAGAAAAAATGACGCCGATACTTCCCGAGGTCGCCCCGAGCAGGAACAGTTCCCGTCGCGTTATTTGGCGTTCATACGTAGGTGTGCTTTCTATTGAACGGACGTCTGTGACACTCCCACTCGTTATACTTTTATATGCATCGTCGCGCGCGACACCATTCACGCCACCCGCGTGACCTTCGTTACCCTCGCCACCTTCGCCACGCTCGGTAGCTTCGATACCTTCGCCGTCTTCGCTGCCTACCTCTGCAACCGCCGCACGATGTCTACGCCGTTTAGCCGTTAACGCTTGCCGCAGGAGATCGGCCTCCGCGCGTGAAATGGCGGCAATTTCCGCTTCAGGACCAGCCCCCCCTGCCGTCTCCACCCGTATTTTTACAACTCTAAGAAGCCGATGCACAACCCCTTGGATAGAATCGACGGATTGAATGCGTTGCAGCGGAATCGAACTGCGCGTGCGGAACAACACACCTTGCACGAGTCGCAGTTCGCCGCCCTCAATGCGATACGTATACCGTCGCCAAGCGAGATACCCGTAGACAACCGCGAGCAAGACTAAAAAGGTACCGATCGCGGTTAACCACCACAAACTAACACCCCAATTGACCAACCGCTTCCCGAGCCACGATAAGGCAAAGATCGCTGGAATGAACCATAAGCGAATTTGCTCGATTATGAGAATGACGATACCAGCTGGATGCAGACGGCGCGGCTCACACATCGTCAGCCACTCCCGCAAGTTCAGCTATTTGATCGCGCAAGGCGTCTGCCGCTTCCACCGTCAATGCCGGAATTTCGTGCTCGCCAGCCGCTGTAGAAACGGACACAGTAGCCAATCCATAACGTCGCATAAGCGGTCCTTGCGACGTATCGACGTGCTGCACGCGTACCATCGGTATGAGCGTCCGCTTAATAAAAAAGACGCCGTGTCGCAAATCAATTTCCCGTTCTGTAATTTCATAGCGCCATCGCCGCCAGCGAATCGTCGGGGCGATTACAACCCCAATAAGCGTATAAATAATAGCTAATACACCGGCAGCGGCAGAAAAAATCCACCACCAACCGTGGAAAGACGCCATATACACTAAAATGAGGGCGCCCAGCACGAGGATGGAGGAAACGATCCCACCCGCAATACGCCATACTTTCACGGCGCGGGGGTCGATGCGCTCGCTCGGTTCAGGACGCATAAGCAGCTCCCCTTCTTACCCCTTTGGAAACAAGATTAGCGTTCAACTGTCTATCGATGGCACTATTTTCCCTAGATGCCAAGGCCATTCCTTTTCCTCCTTCAAATCCATCGTCACTATAGTATAACACGCACGCCCATCGCACCAGTCATTTAATAATTTCTTTATGTTGGCGTATCGACCACCCAAACAGAAAAAAAGCCGGACATATGCCGGCCTCGGAAAGAATAACGCCTTAAAAGTTACTTAACCTTTAACCATTTATTCGATTAACCCATTATGCGACGTTGGAGCCGCGGTTGTAACCTCATATAAATAGGAACGAACACTAAGGCGATCAGCAGCCCTTTAATCACGTTAAACGGGGTAATCCCGTACAAAACAATCCCAACTAATTTATCCGCTTCGAAAGGCATATTGAGTAAATAGGCGTAAGCGGGGAAGAGCACGTAGTAGTTCATAACCGCGAGTAGCGCCGCCATGACCAGCGTACCTACGACGAAACCGGCGACGACACCTTTGATGCCGTTCATACGCCGTGCCGTCAAGACGACAGAGACGACGAACACACTGCCGGCGATAAAGTTAGAAATATTACCGATTGGAATACCTGTCTCGCTACCGGAAAAAAGGAAGTGCAACGTATTTTTCAAGAACTCGACGAGCACACCGATCCACGGCCCGAACATAAACCCGGCGAATAGCGCGGGTACGTCGCTAAAGTCCACCTTGAGGTAAGGTGGAAACGGCGGTAGCGGGAAATCTAAATACTGCATAATAAACGCAATGGAAGACAACAGTGAAATGAGGACTAACTTCACCAAACGCGAAGAGGATTGCACCATCAGATCAACACACTCCTTAGTTAATTGGCTGTTCTACACTTTGAACAACCTCGAAGATGATGTATCTGATGACAACCGTACAAATCTAAAATGCCCGAAAAAAGTGGTCTCCCACTTCCTTCGGGCAATAGATAACGAGAGTAGTTGTGTAGGCGTTGCGGCAGCCACAGCAAACTAAAGGCAGCTTAAGCTCAGCAAGTTAGTAAGCTTGACGAGCGCCTCCGCGTCGGTGTACACTTCGTGTCACGCACTGTAGCACTGTCGCACTGTTGCACTATACAACCGTTTACTTGCCGCGCATGTAACGCAGATAGAATCACGGTAACAACAGTGCGTTTAAGACTTCGTACACATTGCGAATTCATAGGCAAACTCGCCTAAACGCAGTTCGCACGCATGCACATGCCTACGTTCGTCAAACTACTCGTTGACGTACGCGTTATCATCCTTCTCCCATCCAGACTATACTGTCGGCCCCGGAGTTTCACCGAGTCCACCGCTTGCGCGGGTCACGGGCTAAGGTACGCATCGTGCACGGTACGTGCACAGCATACCATCACCGCCGGTCGGGAATTGCACCCAGCCCCGAAGGATCAAAACGTTATTCATTTCCTGCCCTCATTATAGGGGATAACAATAAAAGTTGCAATGCGTCGGTTAACTGCTTGTTAAACAGTGACGCGGTTGTCTAATATCGCTTTTAGCATCTCATCGTCTAACCGCTGCAAAAACGCCTGCACGAGTTTAATACCGTTGTCGAGATCGTCGCGGTGTACGACTGAGCCGTGACTATGAATGTATCTTGCTGGGACGCCGATGACGAGCGAAGGCACGCCCTCACCGTATAGGTGGAATTTACCCGCATCGGTACCGCCGCCACCCATCAATTCTACTTGATACGGAATGTGCTCTTTTTTGGCGATGCGCACGATCGTGTCGCGCAGTGCCCGGTGCGGCACCATCGTCGCGTCGTAAAACGCAATCAACGGGCCTTTTCCTAATTCAATTTTCTCCTCCGATTCCATACCCGGCGTATCTTCGGCGACGCCGACGTCGAGCGCGAGGGCGATGTCCGGTTTGATTGTCTGCACGAGTGTCGTCGCCCCCCGCAGTCCGACTTCTTCTTGTACCGTCGCCCCGGAGTAAATTTGATTGGGGAGCTCGAGCTCCTTGCACCGTTTAAGCAGCTCCAGCGCCATGTAACAACCGGTACGGTTGTCCATCGCCTTTCCTAGTAAAAACTTCGGATTAGCCATTTGCGTAAAGGGACAGATCGGGATGACCGGGTCGCCGACTTCGACCCCCGCTGCTTCTGCTTCGGCTCTACTACTTACCCCGATGTCGATAAACATATGTTCCTTTTTGACAACACTTTTGCGTTCGTCTGGGGGTAAGACGTGAGGCGGTTTAGAACCGATGACGCCGATAATGTCTCGCTCGCGGCCTTTAATTTTTACCCGCTGTGACAACATGACGTGCTCCCACCAGCCCCCGAGCGGCTGCAGGCGCAAGTAGCCTTTGTCGGTAATTTTTGCTACCATAAATGCGACTTCGTCCAGATGGCCGGCCAACATCACCTTCGGCCCGCGGTTGCCGATTTTCCCGACGATGCTGCCGAGGTGGTCGGTGTAAATGTCGTGCGTGACACCTTCGATGTGCTGCTTCACAATCGCGCGAACGTCATCCTCGAAACCGGGTGCGCCGTCCGCCTCCGTAAGTTGTTTCAGAACTTCTAAATCTTTGTCCACACTGCACACTACCTTTCCTTAGTTGTCTCTCCCCTGTAGCATGCGGCATGGGCAGATACTTTATGCTGGACGGTAATGCAACGCGCATATGCCTCCGCAAAGTAAAAAAGCTATAGCCCTTCACTACCCCCGCAGTAAAAGAACTATAGCCGAACGGCTGATCAGTAGATTGAACTTTAAATGAACTTTAGATGAACTGAGCTTTAGATGAACCTTGAACAGACACACTAAAAAAAGCTCTGACGCTACCCCTAATATTCTTGAATAATCGGATGAATTTCCAATTCATCGATGAGCGCGTGACGCGGTCTGCTGGCCATAAAAACGACAGCTTCCGCGATATCTTCGGCGAGTAACCAGCCTTTTTTTTCCGGATCGCCTTGCTCGCTCTCATTAAAATATGTATCGGTCATCCCCGGACTGATCACGCCGACTTTAATGCCGAGCTTACGCACTTCTTTTGCCAGTGCACCACTAAAGGCATGGATGCCGAATTTGCTCGCACAGTAAGCGGCCCCTTTCGGTATCGTCCGTTTGCCTACGTCCGAGGAAATGTTGATAATTTGCCCTTGTCCCCGTTCAACCATCGTCGGCAGTACCTCACGTGAAAACAGAAAAGGCGCCGTCAAGTTAGTGGCGAGCACGCAATTCCACTCGTCGAGCGCAGTATCTTGTACCGGTTTAAAAAGACCGATGCCGGCGTTATTCACTAAAATGTCAATTTTTCCGTAATGATCGAGCGTCCTGCGGACAGCGCCACAAATTTCGTCCTCATTTCTTACATCTGTCGGGATAACGAGGCAATCGCGGCCCTTTTCACGTATGTCTGCCGAAACTTGTTGTAGCTCCGACTCGTTTCTGGCAATGAGCGCTAAATCGACCCCTTCACGGGCGAAAGCTTTAGCGACTGCTTCGCCGATCCCGCGACTAGCTCCGGTGACGATTGCCACCTTGTTCTGCAATGTCATGTCGTCACTCCCTATACAAATCCCTCTCGGTTTACTTTAGCATATTATTTGAATCAATCGCAAACAAAAGCGTTAATTTCATTGAAAAATTGCGCTTTCCACTTTTAGCCAGAAATTGTCCCACGCGACACTCATATTCGATGCCACACGTTCATATATATGGCGTTGGATTGCCGCTTTTTCCTTTGCCTTTTGAGGCAAAACACGTTAGACTGTTCAATGAAATAATGGCGAAAAGGTGTTGTCGGTGAAAATAGGAGCTCGCATTCTCAAGACAGGGATCGCTGTCGGACTAGCTCTGTACATTAGTCATTTTTTAGGTTTGCAGCCGATTACGTTAGCAGGGATAGCCGCCTGCGTGACCGTACAGCCGTCACTTTACCGTTCTTGGCAAAACAGTTTACAACAGATTCAGGCAAACATTGTCGGTGCCGTCATCGGTGTTGCCTTGGCCATGCTGCTAGGGACACAGCCGTACGTCATTGCGCTCGGCGTCGTCATCGCCATCGGTATTAACATCCAATTAAAGTTCCATAAAAGTATACCTTTAGCGATGGTGACGGTACTCGCCATTATGGGCAGCCCGTCAGAGGCGTTTTGGGAAGTCGCAGCGGACCGTTTTCTCCTTCTGTTTATCGGCGTTATTTCGTCGATACTCATCAACGTTTTTTTTCCGCCACGTCACGAAAAACGTCTCATGAAAGAGCTCGGTGCACTGCAAGAACAAATCGTGCTCCATTTGCGCTTACTGACTGAAACAGAACGGGCCGGACGTCAAGTACACGAAGACATCAAAAAAATGGCGGAGCGTTTCGAAGAACTAGAGCAATTGTACGCGTTGTTCTGGGAGGAAAACCGTTACCGAAGGCAAGTCTTTTCCCGGCGGACGCGGAAGCTATTAGTGATGCGGCAAATGGTAACGACATGTAAAGAAGGCATCGACACACTACAATACGTCGAAAAACATCAACGCGAATGGGAGCAGCACGACGTTGCACGGTTTCTAATCAACGAGGAGCTACAAAAGTTAGCCGCGTATCTCGAAAAAGTTTTTTTAAAGTACGAAGGTAGAATTCGTACCCACGGCGATCATCAGCAAGAGATTGAGGAAGCGGAAGATGTGCTGACACTCGCCGACGTACTGGACACGATCGAAAGCCGCCAGTTACTCCTACGCGTATTGCCGGTCGTCGTGCATCTCGAAGATTATTGGCAACAACTCGAACGGTTGGACCGTACGATCGAATATTACGTGCGTTCACAACAGGAAGAGTTGTCACAGCCTAAGGCCTAGGGACGCTAAGGCACAAGGCCTCTGTTTACACTCGCTCCAAAAACGGCTATAATAAAGGATGTTCAATAAACGTCTAATCATGCGTGAATCGCCCTAAACGATAAAAAACTTTACATTTAATGTTGCTAGGGGTGCCTAAGCGGCTGAGAAACACGTGACGTGTTAACCCTTGGAACTCGATTCTGGGTAATACCAGCGGGAGGAAGTAACGACTTATACATCTCTGTGCCTTCCAACACAGATTGTTTGCTGTTCGCGGTAAAAGAAGTGCCTTCCGTTCCATGCGGAAGGCTTTTTTATTATGTAAAAAGGTGGGTTTAATCGTGAGTACGCCTTTTCTCGGTTGTAAAAACTTACACGTCCAGTTTTACGGGCGGGACGAGGTCACCCTAAACGGGGTCACTTTGTCCATTGACGAAGGAGAAACGGTGCTCTTCCTCGGCCCGAGCGGTTGCGGAAAGAGCACACTCCTTCACGCGTTAGCAGGCATTATCCCCCGCTCGATCGATGCGTTCACTAAAGGAGACGTCTGGCATCCCGAGCGCGTCGGTACGCTGTTCCAAGATCCGGAAAGCCAGTTTTGCATGTTGCAAATCGGCGACGAAATCGCCTTTAGTCTCGAAAACCGCCGGATCGCGCCCGCGGAAATGCCCGCTCGCATCGAAAGGGCAAAGCGATCCGTTCACTTAGATGACTATCCAAACGATACGCTGCTGCAATCGCTGTCCGGCGGGCTAAAACAGCGGTTAGCCCTCGCTTGCGTGCTCGCATTGGAGCCGGAAGTACTCTTTCTCGACGAACCGACGGCACAACTCGATCCGTCTGCGACGAAACAAGTGCTCTCGTGTATCCGCGAACTAAAAAATGAACACACGATCGTCCTTATCGAACATAAACTGGACGGGGTCATGGATTGGGTCGACCGCACCGTCCTCTTTTCTCCGGAAGGGCACATGATCGACGACGGCACGCCCCAGGCCGTTTTACAGCGAAACGAAGCGAAAATAAAGCAATACGGTATTTGGACCCCGCGCCTTTGGCCCCTTAAGTGGGAAGCGGTAACGAGTGGCCAACACCCTGAGCAAGTCGCCGCTTGGCGCCCGCTGCGGCAACGTAAACGGACTTCTGAGGCCGTTTCTGAAACCTCGTTAGGAACTGAGCAGCAAACCCGCTCCCCGCTTGTAAAAGTGACGGATGCGACACTGCGTTACGGCAAAAAGCGACCGCCAGTGTGGCGAGATGTCAACCTAACCGTTGCGCGCGGAGACTGGGTGGCCATACTCGGGGCGAACGGCTCCGGGAAAAGTACGTTTTTGAAGGTACTAATGGGCCTCCTTCCACTTTCCAGCGGCAATGTTTCCTACCGGTTCCCCGAGCCGCTGAAAAGTAAAAAGACAGAGTCGCTGTCGCAACAGATCGGCTTCGTCTTTCAAAATCCGGAACACCAATTCATCACCGACCGCGTCTACGATGAAATTGCCTACATCGGCACAGTCGAGAACTGGCCGGCACGGGAGTTGCACGCTAAGACGGAGCAGCTGTTAGACGACTTCCACTTAAGTACGTGGCAAGAGGTGAATCCGTATACGCTATCCGTCGGGCAAAAGCGACGGCTAAGTGTCGCCAGTATGCTGCTCAAACAATATCCACTACTTCTGCTCGATGAGCCGACATTCGGCCAAGACGCTGCGACGACAGCGGAACTGCTCGTGCGGCTACAACAATTGCACGCGCAGGGTACGACGATCGCCATGGCGACGCACGATGTGGAACTCGCCTACCGCTATGCGACCCGAGCTGTCGTTTTCGGTCGCGGAAAGCTCCTTTTTGACGGGACTCCGGACGATTTATTTCACGACCGCCAACTGTTGACTGAAGCAAAATTAGATGAACCGATGTATGTGCAATATTTGCGCCGCCGGGCACAAGTTAGGGTGGGAGTAATATGAGGAGAAGTAATATGAGGAGAAGAAAATCACATACGAGGGGGAAGCGGCATTGAATGACAAAGGCGTCCTCGGGCAATTGAATCCGGCGTTAAAACTGTCGGTTCACTTCGTCTTCATGTTACTGTTGTCTGTTATTAAGGATCCGCAAACGTCCTTTATGTTAATGTTGATTCCACTGTTCGCCGTTTTTACTTTTGTCGACGTCCCGCGTAGCAAATTACTGCTGTACTGCCTACCGCTGTTCCCCCTCTTTTTTCTCAGTGTGTGGAGCTTAGCCGCTTTCGGGCGCGGTGAAACCGTATGGTTTTCGTGGGCGTGGTTTAATTTTACGAAAGAAGGGTTTTTGAACGGGTTAACGATCGGCTTCCGCATGCTCGGCTTTGTGTTTTACGGGCTGTTATTCACCTTGACGACAGACTTTACGTCGTTCGTCATTAGCCTCATGCAACAATTCCGCTTGCGCCCAAAATGGGCATACGCACTGCTCGCCGGCGTACGGTTCGTCCCACTATTTTGGAGCGAATACGAGCAAATTCGCGCCGCGCATCGCGTACGCGGCGTGCACCGCGCAAAAGGGGTGCGCGAGCGCGTACAGGCCGCCTTCCGCTACACAGTGCCATTGCTCGCACAAGGGATTCGCAAGGCGGAGCGCGTCGCAATCGCTCTAGAAGCGCGCGGTTTTGACGGCTCTTGGAATCGTACGTTTTACCGGGCGGTCGGCTGGGGGAAGCGGGATATATATTATTTTTTGGTGCTCGCCGTTTTACACGGACTCCTCATCGCCTTCTCGTCGGCGCTCGGCTATGTGCGCTGGGGGATGATGTTTTGACACTCTTTTAATCGATACTGACGATCGTCGGTGCCCGCAGCTCTAATACTTCTTGTAACTGGAGGAGTGCTTGCGGCGTCCCCTGCACGGTGGCGCCGTAAGTCTTAATGCCGTGCGCACTAATATAGCTCTTGCGGCGATTCCAAAGCGCCTGTTCGCCCGTCCGCAACGGGTGCGCGGTAACTGTCTCGAGATGTTCGCGCAATCGCGCCTCGCTGTTCGCGAGAGAGACGACTCCCGATGAGTCCTGCCATAACATGAGCCCGAGTGGATACGCTTGCGTGGCCTCAGCCGCTTTTTCACCGCTGTAAACGGGGATCCAAAGTAACTTCAGGTCGTACGGTGCTAACATTTTTCTGAGCGCCTGCGGCGTCACATAACTGTTGGTCGAAAAATTCAACTGCACAGTCGCTGCAGGTGGTAGTTGTGTGAGGACGTTCCAAGTATCCTCAGCGTTATTATTCACTTTTTCTTCTGTCGGCAACTTAAACGATGACCGCAATAACGTGTCGGTTTGATCCAAGCGGACATCGACTTCTTGCCACCACAACTGCTGCTTCAGTGTAACGGTTCCAATGCGCCGCCTCTCCGCAGCGACACCCGCGTGCAGCGGATAACTAATTTCCCGCCCATACAACGGGAACCAACGCGTCCAGTCACTCTCTTTGTGACCGATTTTTCCTAGTGGAAAGCTTAGTTCGGCCCATGCGTATAACCGTTCCTCCGTACTTCCGAAAGTTAATAAACCATAGCCGAAACACGTTAACGAAACGGCATACAGCGTCAGAACGAGCCACACGCCCCATTTAATAACGACCCACCCCCGCGGCGGTTGCGCATCAACCGTTTGCTGCCTCCGGATGTATGGAAGTGGAAGATCATCTCCTACAGCGGAATGACCTGTACGGCCGAAGGAAGGGTACGGTGCAACTTCTGCAGGTGGAAGGGGTGCATCGTCTACATACGACGGCACGTTACCCTGCACAGACGACACGTTCCCCTGCGTAAACCGCACGTCTCCTTGCATATACCGCATGTCATCCTGTATAGACGACACGTCGTCCTGCATATTCGGCGCCCCGCCTTCTAGTCCAAACGTTTCGTGCACCGCATCTGGTTTACGCGAGTATACATAGCTGGCGAGTGGGTCAGTGGACGGCGCATAACGATCTTCCCCGTATGCCGACGAGTGAGTGGTGTACGGTTCTTCGAGATCCGTATCTGACGGTGTGTCGGCAGCGTTTGTCTCGCATTGATTTACGCGAAATACTGACCGCGACGGATCCGTTGTATGTGACGGTTCGAGATCGTACACGCGACTGTCGTACGGCGTTTCAGCGTAAGTAACAAAATTATCCGTGGCATACAGACTCGAAGGCGTACGTCCAACGTACTTCTCTTCCTCAGCCATGCGCAAACAATCGTCGCATTGGCGCAAATGAGCGATGACTTGTCGCCGCTGGGAACTCTTTAAATTTCCTTGTAAGAAATGCGGGATATACACCCGACACGCGAAACAAGATAACTGTGCCGCCATTGCTGTCGCTCCCTTAACAATCCCCGTTTCATTTCGTACAGCCACGTACAGCCTTACCGTAAACATCTATCTACATCTATATGAAAGCTCGTTCGCACGGTATGCACGTCGCATAAAAAAAACCATTTTTCCCGTATGGGAAAAATGGCGCGTATAAGCAAAAGGTTCCGCCTCTTTGCGTCGATGGCAAAGGGCGGAACCTTAGTCATTTACCGTATGTGCAGTGTCAGTGATCGCATGACTGCCTTCGTACGAAGGCAGTGTGAAGTTAGTGTACGGCAAATGTTGTATTCGCGTTAGATGTTTGCGTTAGATGTTGCCATTACATGCGAGATTTGCGCAGCGCAGGTACGAGGTTCGGGTTCAAGATCTTAATGTACGTCCCCTTCATACCGAGCGAACGCGATTCGATGACGCCCGCACTTTCTAATTTGCGCAGTGCATTAACGATGACGGAGCGGGTAATCCCAACGCGGTCAGCAATTTTACTTGCCACGAGCAACCCTTCTAAGCCGTCTAACTCGTCAAAGATGTGGTCAACAGCTTCTGATTCACTGAAGGACAGTGAGTTAATCGCCATTTGTACCACTGCCTTACTGCGGGCTTCTTCTTCAATTTTGCCTGAGCGCTCGCGTAACATTTCCAACCCGACGACCGTAGAACCGTACTCGGCGAGAATGAGGTCTTCGTCGACAAATTTCTCTTCCAAGCGAGAGAGTAAAAGCGTTCCTAAATGGTCGCCGCCGCCGAGGATCGGCACTAATGTCGTGTAGCCTTCTTTAAACATATCGCCTAACTCCGTCGGGTAAGCGGTGAGCGGGTCGTCGACACTAATGTTCGGGGATGTCCGTTCAACTTCCATCAACCGCTCGACGTATTCCGCTGGGAACTGCTTTTCACTCAAATATTCTTGCATGCGTTCGCTAGCAATTTCGTGATCGATGGCGACACCGAGCAGTTTACCTTCCGGACCGACAACGTAAACGTTCGCCCCGATGACATCCTTCAGTACCCCGGCAATGTCGTCAAAGTTCACTTGATAGCTGACGTTTTTTTGTAATAGCTTATTGATGCGACGTGTTTTCTCCAACAGAGTCATTTGTTGTTCCTTCCTCCTACAATGTTCGACAATTTGTGACTTCTCTCTTATTATAACAGAAAGTTTGTCCATTTGTTACCCAATCTTTGAACACTTATCAACTTTATTGACACTCGCTCATCCTTTTAAACCTTAACGCGAGAAACTGTGACTGTTCGCGCTTAACAGGGCGAAAATGAGCTTACGCCAACGTTCTAATTGGGTATTAATGCGACTACTGACCTGCAAGTGCGTTTTCGACAACTAATTATAGCATAATTAGAAGTCTAAGTCTAAACTTTCCCAAAAGAAAACTCCGTGACGATTTCGTGACATTTTTATAGATGCGCCATTAGCGATGGTCGCCACAAAATCCACTCCACTTTCCCTTCCAATAAGTGAAAGGGTACGAGGCCGACGCTATCGTAACGGCTGTCGCGACTGGCGGACTTGTGCCGGTTGTCGCCCATTACGAACACTGTTTTTTCCTTAACGGCGACTGGACCGTAATTCCCGTCTTCGATCGGTACATCGATGTACGCCTCCTTAACGCTTTTGCCGTTGACGTACAGCGTAGCGCCTCGTATTTCCACGACATCTCCCGAAATGCCGACGACTCGCTTCACTAAATATCTCCCCTGGCGATGGGGATCGGCAAACGTAATGACGTCCCCTCTCTTTGGCTCGGTCACGACAAAATAAAATTTGTTGATGAACAACGTGTCACCGTCCTGCAACGTCGGAGCCATCGACGTCCCATTGACGACAGATAGTGAAAAACCGTAATGGTGTACGGTGAACGTTAAGAGGACGACCGCAGCACAGGCGGCCGTCCAGCGCCGTAGCTTCACCTCCGATAACCACTTCAGTGCGCGTTTCCGCCCCGGCTCGACGGGCGTACGATTAGTTAACGTGTCCAGTTCGGGTAGCTCTTGATTGACTTTAGTCACCTGATTCACTCCATTGTTGTAATGTGCAGTTATCTTCAATTTTTTCCAACTGACGAGATTTTATAATCTTTGCTCGCGAGGTTTAAAAAAAAATCCCAACTGCTACTAAAACAATGGAAAACAAATAAAAAGGTACTTACCCCACCAGCGCAAGACATGCTGTAGAGTAAGTACCTGTCGTTCAGTCACTGTTTTTAGTTGCTGCTACTGTAACACTACTTGTGCAGGATGCCACCCACAGGGGCGAGTTGTTCCCCTAGTTGTTTTGCCCGGTCGCGTGCCGACAGGACTGCCGCATGTACGGCGTGGGAAAAATCGTGTGCCCGCAACACTTCCAACCCGGCAAAAGTCGTGCCGCCCGGCGACGTAATTTTTTCGCGCAATAGCGCTGGCTCCTCGTTTGTCCGCGCCAACATTTCGGCAGCGCCGATCAACGTTTGTACGGTTAGCTGGCGCGCCGTTTCCGGCCGCAGTCCGGCGTCGATGCCAGCTTGTTCCATCGCCTCGACGAGATAGTACACGTAAGCCGGACCACTCCCGGACAATCCGGTGACAGCGTCCAATTGCTCCTCGTCTAACGTGACGACAGTGCCGACCGACTGAAACAGCTGCTCAGCGAGTTTGACATGTGCGGGCCTAGCCCACCGGCCTGCCGCGAGCCCGGTCGCGGAACGGCCGACCGTGCACGACGTGTTCGGCATCGCGCGAACGATTGGAATTTCTGCTCGGACAAATCCTTCTAAATGGTGGGTGGATACACCGGCGACGACGGAGAGCAACACGTGTTGTCCAGAGCGCAAGCTGCTCCCCCACGCCGTCATCGCTTCCGCGACGTCTTTTGGTTTCACTGCGAGCACGACGATTTGCGCGCCGCGGAGCGCATCTGCTTTACGCTCGGGCTCGGGACAGACGATGCCATAGCGCTGCTTTAATGTTTTAAGCCGCATATCATCCGCCTTGTTGAGGACAAAAATGCTATCTGGCCGCGTCAACTTTTTTTCTAACAGTCCGCCGATGATCGCTTCCGCCATCGCCCCCGCACCGATAAAGCAAATCGATTCACTTAACACGATGTCACACCTCCTCCGCGTATTTGTCCCGTGCCGCGCAACACGTACTTGTACGATGTCAACTCCTTCAGCCCCATCGGACCGCGCGCGTGTAGTTTTTGCGTGCTAATCCCCATCTCGGCGCCGAAACCGAACTGAAAGCCGTCGGTAAAGCGCGTCGACGCATTGTGGTACACGCATGCGGCGTCGACTCGCCGCAAGAACGATTCCGCCGTCTCTATATCGTCAGTGACAATACACTCCGAATGCTTCGTGCCGTGTTTGTCAATGTGACTAATCGCTTCGTCGAGGTCCGCTACAATTTTCACTGCAAGGATGTGATCTAAGTACTCGCGATCCCAATCTGCCGCCTCAGCTGCTGACACGTTCGGGGCGAAGGCGCGGGTGCGCGCACACCCCCTTACGATGACGCCACGGCTCGCGAGGGTAGACAACAATGTCGTTAAGCGATCGTCGACCTCTGCCCACCCCTCGTGTACGAGCAGCGTCTCCAGCGCATTGCAGACGCCTGGGCGGTCCGTTTTTGCGTTGAGGACGATCTGTTCCGCCATCGCCGCGTCCGCCGCGCGGTCGATGTACGTGTGGCAGACACCTGCCCCCGTTTCCAGCACTGGGACACGCGATTCAGCGATCACGCGCTGAATAAACGCCGCACTGCCACGGGGAACGATCACATCGATTAACTCGCTAAGCGTCAGCATTTCCGCCACCGCTTCGCGCGCCGTATCTTCCACGAGTTGGATGCATTCCTCCGCCAGATCCGCTCGCCGTAAGCCGGTGTGAATAGCGGCGAGTAGCGCTTTGTTCGACTGTATCGCGGATGAACTGCCGCGCAGTAGCATCGCGTTTCCCGTTTTTAGTCCTAACCCGAAAGCGTCAATCGTCACATTCGGGCGGGCCTCGTAAATCATGCCGATCACCCCGAGCGGTACGCGCACTTTTTCCACGCGCAAGCCGTTCTCCAGCTGCCAGCCGTCGATTGCTGCGCCGATGGGATCTGGCAGTTCGCGCAAAGACATGAGCCCGGCGGCCATCTCGTTTAGGCGCGCCTCGGTGAGCGTCAGTCGATCGAGCAACGCAGCGGACACCCCACCTGCGCGCCCCTCTTGCACATCTTCCTCGTTTGCCGCGAGTATGTGTCCTTTTTGCTCCTCTAGCGCGCCCGCCACTTGCTTGAGCGCCTCGTTTTTTTGCTCCTCTGGAACGGCCGCCAAATAAGTTGTTTGCTGTTTACACAAGGTGGCCTTCGTTCGTACATCGCTCATCTACACTCTCTCCTTTGCTGGGCGCATTTTTAGCACGTGTACCCAATTGTCGCGGTGAATGACTTCGGCTGCTTGTTCTGGCAAACGCCGAACGATTTCTTGCGTCTGAAGACCTTTTACTTGACGGAGGACGGATGCCGCATAATTGACGACACCCCTCCCGAACGGCTCGCCGCATTCCCCCGCCACTTCGACGACGTCGCCCGCACGAAACTCACCTTCGACGCGCACGACGCCACACGGCAACAAACTGGCGTGACCACGTTTCAAGACGTACGCTGCTCCCGCATCGACGACGAGACGCCCTTTTACTTGCGAGAGGTAGGCAATCCACTGCCGTTTTCGCCCGGGAGTCGGCGCGTGCGAGCTTTCGTCCGGGTCGATGTCCGCACCGACGTACGTTCCCGTCCCGTCCCCGGCGACGACATCCGCTAACCACGTTTCCGCTGCACCTGCGCGCCCAATGTACACCTTGACCCCGAGCGAGGATGCATACCGCGCCGCCTGAAGCTTCGAGCGCATCCCCCCCGTGCCGTACTTACTGCGCGTCGACCCTAAGCTGGCCAACAGCGAATCGCTCACTGTGTCTAAATAAGGGATCGGCTTCGCTTCCGCATCGCGTACCGGATCTTTCGTGTACAACCCGTCCGCCGTCGTCGCGAGTATTAACCAGCACGCCTGCAAAAAACCGGCCGTTTGCGCCGCCAAAAAATCGTTATCTCCCCAACGGATTTCCGCTGTCGACACCGAATCGTTCTCATTAATAATTGGGACGATGCCGCGCGTAAGCAATAAGTTGATCGTATGAAAGGCATTCCCACACCGCTCGCGGTCGGAAAAGTCGCTGCGCGTCAACAGCACTTGCGCCACTTCGACTCCGTAGTCGTTGAACGACTGTCGGTAGTGCTCGATTAAAATGCCTTGCCCGACCGCGGCCGCCGCTTGTTTTTCTTTCACCGACTGCGGACGAGTATTCAAACCGAGCAGGCGGTAACCGCAGGCGACTGCACCGGAAGAGATGACGACGACCCGCATCCCGCGGCGTCGCATGTAAGCAATTTGTCGCACGATGCGTCGCATTTTAGGCAGCGATAATTCACCGTCAGCTGTCGCAAGCGATGAACTTCCAATTTTTACAACCGCAATCCCTTCGTCCACAACCAATCCCCCCTAAGGAAACAAGCGAAAAACAGCACTATTCAGTCATCCATCTATATAACAAAAAAACTCCTTCGATCCTCTAAAGGACGAAAGAGTTACTTCCGCGGTACCACCTTTATAAACAGCGACAGCTGTTCACTTTAACCGCCAGCGCTTGTCGCGCGACGTCCGCTTGCTAACAGGGACGGCACCCTGGACAAGTTAAATCCTTGCCAGCATCCGGGATGGGTTCGAAAAATGACTTCTGACCAACTCTTTCAGCCGCCGAAGTTGGCTCTCTGACAGGGTCATTTTTCTACTAGTCCCTTCATCGCTCTCGTTCGTTTAATGATTGCCATCCATTATGCCTTGAATAAGTATCGTTGTCAAGTGTTTTTTTCGTGTAAAAAGTTTCCGTGGTTCATTTTCGGTGATTAAATACACACGATATACACACGATTAGTTAGACAATACTGGTGGGTCCGCTTCATAGTGAAAATACACTTCTTTCTCCAAGGCGCTTGAGCAGGTACATTGAAAACCGAGATTGTGGTAAAATTCCATTAACTTCTTTGTACCGTCGTCAACCATGATGAGTAGCTTTTTGGCACCCTTTTGGTAAAACCGTGCCTCGAGTGCCGCGACGAGCTGGCGTCCGATCCCTTGGTTCTGGTAGGCGGGATTAACCGCTAAACAGTAAAAAAAGCCACGGCTGCCGTCTTTCGTCCCCATAATCGCTCCTACCACTTCGCTATTGTGCTCAGCGACGAGGACTAAATCGCGGTCGTGGGCGAGTTGGTTGGCCAACGTATTTAATGTCTGGGCCTCTCTTTCCTCTGTGGCGGTTTGGGACCAAATCTCAATGACATCCCGATAATCAGAAAGTTTAAAAGAACGAATGTTTACCATCGCGATTCCCTCCTCATTCCCGTATATGTTAGTTTACAGGACGCGCGGTGTTATGACAATTTTCTTTTTTATCCTCGCCCCTACTTGAAAGCGCAATCCATTTGTTATAATAAGGCCGATATCGATTGAAACTTTTTTTTGGAAGGAACCGTTCTGTGGCTCTTATATCAGCTAAAACACCGCAAACAAAAAAAGATATTCGCCGCGAAATCGCCTGGCTCGCCTTTCCTGCGATCGGGGAAATGATGCTGCAAATGATCGTCAGTATGACCGACGTCGCCTTCGTCGGTCGGTTAGGTGCTAACGAGCTCGCAGCGATCGGCATCGCGACAAACATATTTTTTACCCTCTTGTTTATTTTTGCCGCTATCGGCGTCGGCGCTACCGCGATTATCGCGCGTGCATTCGGGGCAGGTGACGCCAAACAGGCGAACTATGTCGCCGGACAGGCGTTTACACTCGGGCTCGGCATCGCTGCCGTCGCCTCATTACTCGGTTTTTTTTACGCCGAGTCGTTGATGGGCTTTTTCTCACGGGATCCGGAAGTGATCGCACACGGTGTGGCATACCTCGAAGTGGTCGCCCTTCCGTCCGTTTTTATGCTCGTCTATTTCGTCATGCGCGGGGTCGTCATCGGGTCGGGGAACACGAAACTCCCTTTGTTGCTCGCCGTGCTCATCTCGATCATTAACATTACGGGCAACTACGTGTTAATTTACGGGAAATGGGGTTTTCCACGGCTTGGAGTCGCCGGTGCCGCTTGGTCGACGTCACTTTCGCTATCGGTCGCCAGCCTCATTCTCATTGCGGTCATGTTCAGCGGCAAAATACGTGTGCACTTACAGTTTCGCGATGTCATACGCCCGCACTGGCAGACGATGAAGCGCATTTTGCGCTTAAGTATTCCCGCCCAGTTGGAAGAGCTGATGCGCGGCGGCGGGAACTTACTCGTCACCTTAATCATCAGCCTCAGTATGGGCGCACTCGCATACGCGGCACACACAGTCGCAATTTCCGTCGAATCGCTATCGTTCATGCCAGGAATCGGCTTTGCCATCGCTTCGACTGCCTTAGTCGGGCAGGCGCTCGGGGCTAAACTTCACGAGCGAGCCGAACGCATCGGCTGGGAAGCGACGAAAATGACGGTCGCCGTCATGAGTGTGTTCGGACTCACTTTTTTAGTGTTATCCGAACCGATCGTCCGCCTGTTTACAAACGACGCCACCGTCATTCCAATCGCTGCGTTATTAATCAAAATCTCTGCCCTCGAACAGCCGCTCATGGCGTTAGAATTTGTACTCGCTGGCGCGCTACGCGGCGCAGGTGACACGCGCTGGGCACTGTACATTACGCTAATCGGCAACTGGTGCATTCGCATCCCCGGTTTGCTCTTGGTCGTATTCGTCTTCGGAGGGGGCATTTACGCGATTTGGGTCGTTTTCGTCATCGATTGGCTCATCCGCGCGTCGATCGCTGTATGGCGTTTCCGCTCTGGTAAGTGGAAAACGATCGATGTATAACTGACACTGCGCGGAATCTATATGGTGAGCCTGTTCAATGTTTGTTGCTGCTTCCTTTTACCGCCGTACCTACTCTGCGGCACTTAACGGGCCCGTTTCCCTTTCCCCTTGCGGGGAACAAACGCACCGCCTCCCCGTTTGCGATTGCGCCCGTCTTGGCGGCCGCTGTGCGGCCATTTTCCTTTTCCCTTTCCTTTAAACGGCTTTTCCCACAGCGGTTTTTCGGCTGTTAACTGAACGGGACTCGTATCCGGTTCTTTCGTAATCATTTTTAGAGCAGCGGAAAGGAGGGTCACCGAGTCGTGGTCTCCTAACAAATTGGTCGCCAACTGTTTGTACGCCGCCGTATCGCCTGCATCGACAACGGCAAGCAGTTTCTCCATCGCGACCCGCTGCTGACCTTCGAACGCCTCAGCTAACGTCGGAATCGGCTTGCGCACCATTTTGCGCTTACTCACTTGCTCGATTTTTTTAAGCAGCCCAACTTCGCGCGGCGTGACGAACGTCGTGGCGATCCCTGCCTTGCCCGCGCGCCCCGTTCGCCCGACTCGGTGGACATAACTCTCCGGGTCTTGCGGGATATCGAAGTTGTACACATGGGTGACCCCGCTAATGTCGAGGCCGCGTGCGGCCACGTCCGTTGCGACTAACACGTCGATATCACCTGTTTTAAACTGTCGCAACACTCTCGACCGTTTCAGCTGGCTCAAATCGCCGTGAATGCCCTCAACGGAGTAACCGCGCTTGTTCAAAGACTCATATAGCTCATCTACCCGCCGTTTGGTCCGCCCAAAGACGATCGCCAGTTCGGGTAATTGAATGTCCAGCAAGCGACAGAGTACATCAAATTTCTCCCTTTCGCGCACTTCGATCACGTGTTGCTCGATGTTGGGGACGGTCATTTCCTTTGCTTTGATTCTTATAAGTTCGGGGTCTTTCATAAATTTCTCCGCTAAGTGCTGAATCGTTTTCGGCATCGTCGCGGAAAACAGCAACGTTTGTCGTTCGTTCGGGATTTCCTGCAAAATTGTTTCAATATCCTCAATGAAACCCATGTTAAGCATTTCATCCGCTTCGTCCAACACGACGCACGTCGTATCGTCAAACCGAATGGTGCGCCGCCGCATGTGATCGATCAATCGACCGGGCGTTCCGACGATTACCTGCGGCCGTTTCTTTAGTGCTCTTATTTGTCGGTCAATTTGTTGCCCACCATAAATCGGCAAAGCGCGAACCTGTTTAAACTGGCCAATCTTATTTAGTTCTTCCGCAACTTGTATAGCCAATTCCCTCGTCGGCGTAATCACGACCGCCTGAATTTTGTGCACGTCTGCGTCTACTAGCTCGATCAGCGGGATTCCGAAAGCGGCTGTTTTCCCTGTTCCCGTCTGCGCCTGACCGATAATATCCACCCCTTGCAACGCCTTCGGGATCGTCTCCAGTTGGATCGGCGTCGCTTCTTCAAAGCCCATATTGCCAATGGCGCGGGTTATGGGAAAACTCAATCCTAACTCATAAAAAGTTGTCACTAAACGTTCTTCTCCTTAAGTACTCGAAGTACTCGATTTATTACTCTACCTTCACCAACTTCGTTTACCAATAAACATCGCAAGTAGCTGAGAGCAACTGTACAAGTATATCCCGCCACTTAACGATTGGCAAACAGGATCCATACAAACCTTTCACGACTATACGTGGTAACTAACACATTCCCACAACAAAAAAACGGGGCCTTTACGCCCCTATTTGCTTTACCTTAAAAAGAAAGTGTTTACCCTAACCGTTGCAGATTTTTCGGAAAAGTCGTTAACACTTCCACTTCTCCGTCAGCGCCCAGGTACACGTCGTCTTCGATGCGGACGCCGCCGAGGCCCGGTACGTAAATACCCGGCTCGATTGTGAACAGCAGCCCCGGCATCATCGCCAATTCATTCTCGCCGTGAATCGAGGGCGCTTCGTGTACTTCCAGTCCAAGCCCGTGGCCAACGCGGTGATTAAAATACTTGCCGTAACCACACTCTTCAATGTATTCCCGGGCGGCACGGTCGAGCGAACCGATCGGTTGGCCGACTTGCACAGCGGCAATCGCCCGCTCGTTCGCTGCGCGCACCGTCTCGTATATTTCTTCCTGCCGAGCTGTCCCTTCTCCGACGATAAACGTACGCGAAATATCGGAACAGTAGCCGTCCTTAAACACGCCCATATCGAACAAGAGGAAGTCCCCGGACTGAATGCGGCGCTGCCCGGGACTACCGTGCGGTAAAGCGGAGTTTTCGCCGGACAACACTGTCGTCGCAAACGCTGGACCGTCGGCACCGAGCACCTTCATTTGGTACTCGAACTCTGCTGTCAGTTCTAACTCGCTCATCCCCACGGTGAATCTTTCTAGTCCTCGCAGGAGTACTTGCTCGATCGTCGCGACGGCTTCCCGCACGAAGGCAATCTCCTGCGGCGCTTTTTTCAACCGCTGCTGGGCAATAAATGGTGCGATATCGACATAGCTCGCCGCGGAAAAAACGCCAGACAGCGCTTCGTACTGTGCGAGGCTGACGATATCTTTTTCCACGCCGTACAGTCGCACGTCACCCGCTACCGCGGCTCTCAGTTTATCGTACGGATCGTCCGTATCCGCCACGGGAATAATTCCGTCTACTCGAGCTGCTTGCTCAGCAGCGGCCACGTCGAGCGCCGGGACGAATAGGGTGACGCGCTCACGCTTGTTGTCGACAGCGAGTGCCATAAACCGTTCATGTGGATCGGAATAAAAACCAGTATAATAGCAAATGTTCGTCGGTGAGGTGACGAACGCAACGTCAATCGCTTCGTTGTGTAAAAACTTGCGGAAGCGATTTAAGCGCGTTTCAAAAATGTGGGCCATAAAACACACACCCCTTTACTAGTTGAAAAATGATGTAGCAGCATCCTCATTGTATAAAGCAACCCCGGCCACTGACAATACCGGGGTTGTGTGCTCGCTCTCTTGAGTGGAACGATGAGGGAGCCGCTGCAACTTGTTCGCTTATTCGCGCACTACTTGCGGTCGCGGGAAAGTTTAATTTTCACGACACCGCGCTCTTTATCTTTACTTGTCTCTAACACGCGCACGTTTAGGCCGTATTTCGGAATGTTGCGTCCTGCATCGGGAATTAACTTGCTGCTGTAGCTCTTGCGGTCGCTAAACTCTTTGTACGCCTTCACGTGATTGTCTTTTAACGTGACGCCTAGCTGTTCGCGCATGTCGAGATACATTTTTTTCCCTTTGTTGATGTTGAACGCGGCGTCGTGAATTTGGTACCTCGTTCCCGCTACTGATTTATCACTCCACTTTAGAACTTTTTGATCCGCATCCACAACTCCGAGAAAACCGTCGCCCGGGTGAATCCCGACCCAATTGTACTCGTAGTTGTCGTCGACGTACCAGACGACGAGACCCGGATCGTACGACATGAAGTTATCGCCGACAGCGATGCGCGAAAGTCCAGCGTCCGCCCCAGTATGAGTACGCCACTCAAGTAAATAGTAGTGATCCGTGTAGCGCTTTCCGTTGTCGCGCGTAAACCCGTCTAACACGAAGGCCGAATCGCCTTCCGCGTTGTCAAACAACAGTTCTTTCCCGTCTGCTGTCACGCGAATGTCATCAAGGTAAATACCTGCCTCCACCACGTAGCGGTCTGTCCAGTAATTAAAACGCAACTCGATTTTTTTCCCCGCATAGGCGGACAGATCAAAGGCGGCATCGACCCAACCGTCGGAAAATCCGGTAATGCCGTCACCGGGGTTTTGCCCGTTCGGATTGTCCTTAGTCGTTATATTTCCCGAGACAGTCACCCATTGATCCGCACCCGCTTCTTTCACTTGCACGGTCGCGTAATCCCAATGTTCCTCGATTTCGTACCACGTTTTGAAAGTGAGCGACGCCTGATTTGCTCCAGTTAAATCGAGTGCCGTCGTCATCGACGTGTCCGCACTGAGGTCTCGTCCACCGAAATAGACGTACTTCCCGCTGTACGGCTTTGTGATGACTGTTTCTTTTTTCGGCAAGTCAACGCGCACGGCGTCGTTGTTCTGCCCTTTCGTACTCGCTTGGTCGAGTAACACCTCGGTTCCTTTTTTGTCGAGCGAGTCAATGTACACGGTCGTACCGCTCAACCAGTTACCGCCAACCGTCGCTTGCAGCCGCTCTTTCGCCCACGCACTGTAGCCAGACGGCTCCGTTCCCGCGATTTTTCCCGTCCAACTACCGCTGGCCATGATCGACCAGTACGACACTGGCTCACCGCGACCCGTATACTGGGTGTCGTATTCGTCCGGAAGTCCTAAGTCGTGGGAGTACTCGTGAGCTAAAATTCCAGCTGCACTGTCTTCCGCGACCACCGTGTAATCGTACGCCGCCATTTGCCCATCCCAGTAGTCCACTTCAGCTTCTGTGCCCGGGATCGGAGTAACCTGACCGAGGTTCCAACGGTGAGACCAAATCGCATCGGGACCGAGCGCGCCACCGCCTGCTTCCTCACCGATACCGGCGTGGACGATCATGACGTGGTCGACGATGCCGTCCGGTTCGCGGTAATTGCCGGTGCCACTCAAGTCGTAACGATCTTCTTGGTCAAACTGACTCAAGTCGACTGCGGGATCTTCCGCGGCTTTGGACAGAGCCTCGACGACGAGTTCTCGCGGCCGCGCATCGTTCCCATTCTCGTCGGGCACATTCCCGCCGTAGTACGCGGCCTGGTGATCTGCCGTGTACCAACCGGCCACAGCACCTTCAATCGTATAGCTGCCGCCCGATTGCTCTTCCAAATACTGTTTGACCGATTGCAACCGCTTTCCATTTGGTCCGACGTAACCGTTTTCGCCGAACAGCATCTCTTCGTAATGCTTGCGGTCGAAGTTCTTATAATACATGTCCGTTTCGCCCGGTGCGATGTTATTGTGTTTGAAGTCGGGGTAATCGATTAAGACGACGAGCACTTTATCTTTGCGCACTTCGCCGTTCCACTGCTGCGGGGCGACCGGATCGACCCCTTTTTTCTTTTTCTCTTTGTGCTTATGATGTTTGTGCAAACCGATTTTGTCGTGCGCTTTCGCCACGCGCTCGCGCACTTTGCGCGCTTCTTTCGCGAGCTCCCCATCATCGCTGCGGGTATTCGCTTCCTTTTTTTCCAAATAATGTTGCAACGCTTCTTCTGCTTCTTCTGGCGTTGCATCTTCATCCAACGTGCCGATATTTTTTAACATGTCGATCAATTTCTCTTCGTTAGCGATCGCTAGATCGACTGGTGCCCCGCCAGAACTTGCACCGACCGCCTCTGCTTGCGCCATCGCCTGTGGCAAAGCAGCTCCCGCCGTCAAAGTGCTAATTCCTAAAATGAGTGCAATAAAAATAGGTAGAAATTTCTGTTTGAACAAAGCGAACCCTCCCAAGATGTTTTTTTAACTTCTTATGTGTCATGCACAAGCATTTCACAAAACGAATAACTCAAAATTGCTCACCATAAATTGAAAATGACAAAAACTATGTAGCTACTTATCTATCAAAAATAGTTTCACCTCTCCGCGATACCCATCTTTACCTCACCCCTCATGCAGGCGTAAGTATAGTCGGTCACTATAAATCTACTAACGAGCCGATTCTCGTAACGCTAGGGTAACTATATTCTACAGTAACACAAATACGTTTAATTGTCTGTCTTCACTTTAAAAAAGCTGCGCGGTCGGATCTGCGCAGCAAATTAAGTATTTAAATAAAAAAATTATACTATAACAAAATAAAAGTTTACGTATAACATCGATGTGTATTATGCCGGAAATAACGGCAATTCCTCTAAAAATAAAATATCCTCGCGCTGCGCTGCCTCGCCTTCGGCCAAAATCGCCACCTTAGCTGCGACGTGGCCACCCGCTCGCTCGACGAGGGCGGCGATTGCTTGAATCGACTCACCGGTACTAATGACGTCGTCGACGATGGCGACGCGTTTACCGCGCAACGCGGCAGCGTCCACGCCGTCCAAACATAACAGCTGTTTCTTCTGCGTCGTAATCGAGACGACTTCGTCGACGAAAGGCGCCTCCATGTACGGTTTGATACTTTTACGCGCGACAATGTATTTATCCATGTGTAGCAGGCGCGACATTTCAAACGCGAGCGGGATGCCCTTCGCTTCCGCTGTCACTAAAACGTCTACTGGAGGAAGTTGTTTCACGAGTTGTCCTGCCGCTGCACAAACGAGTTCTGTGTCACCTAAAATAACGAAGCTTGCGATCGCGAGGCGTTCATTAATGGCCACGATCGGCAGTTCCCGCGTCACCCCAGCGACTTGTAACGTATAATACTGCTTGCCCACTTGCGGTGGCCCCTTTCATTTCTGTGAATTTTGCATGCCATCTCACTGTTTCACATTTAATAGCAAAGTAATGGCCATAACGGATGTCCCCTTACTTATACGAGGTGCGTCACCCACTGAACGACTAACCCGGTAATCATCCCGATAAAAGGATCGGTAATCGCCGTGACTGTCATCGTCACAGCGCCGACGACACTTCCGCCCGCGTCCGCACCGCCGAGTGCCTCTGCCGCGTTGCCGGGTACGGTGACGATCGCCCCGAGGACGAACAAAAAGCCCGCAATCGACTCACTCGGAATAAAGCGCCCAATCTTCGGCAACCACCCTGCCCACAATATAACGACAAACATGAGCATCATGAGGATGCCGGACCAAACGGGGTGCGGGGCACTCGCGGTCGCGGAAATAATCGCTTCGACCGGTCCACCGCCGAACAGCGAAGACGCCATGTCGGCGAGGCCGCTAATGACCGACAAGTGATCGACGTTAACGCCTTGCTTAGCGAGGTCGCCGGTGATGCCTCCGAAAGCGATGTTGGCTCCAATATTGAGCGTAACCATCGCCAGCGCTCCGCGTATAACCGTCGCATTGACGAGGGGCTTATGCAACACAAACTTCTCCTTAACGACCGGACGTGCCGCGCGCTCCTTTTTTTGCAATAGATATATCCCACTCGACAAAAAGACGGAAAAAGTTATAGCGTACACGAGATCTTTCGTCGCCATGTACGTCACAAAACTGATCGCGATCGAACTAAATCCGACCAGTTTATTGTTCTTAGCCATATCGAGCGATACTTTCGCCAAAATAATCCCAACGCCGGCCATCATCCCACTCGTAATGACCGAGCCAATCCCCTCGATAATTTTTTGCAAAAGCCCGAACATCCCGATGACGACCATCATGAGAGCCCCGAAAAAAATCATCGACAGCCGTTCCCGAATGTTTTTACCCATCGTCCCAGCTAACGTAATCGTCTCCGCCTGGAACGAAATCGGCACGACCGAGCCGGCGAAGGCGTTGCCGACCGCTCCCGTTAAAAAGGCGAGTGCCGTCGGTACCGAAGCAAAGCCGAAAGCTAAAGCGAGTAAGCCTTGCGGCAGTCCGTTTAATACCCCGCTCAAAGCTGCAAGTATGTCTTTGATGTCCATCTGTCTCTCTCCTCGCTGTCTGTCAGCTTATGTTTATAGGCATAAAAAAGAATAAAAAATGCACAAAGCCCGGCAATCTCCACGGGAGACTACCAGATTTTGTGCATACAAAACCTGCGCGATCTCGCCATAGGAGGATAATTTCCGGTTATCCTGTAGAAACTCCCGAACCGTATTTCCGGGATTATACAGCGAACATTCAATGATAGATTAACATATTTAGCGGTTCATAGCAAGCAAAAGGCGAACATTACTCCTTAAAAAACAAAGGAAGATTCGCCTTAGTAGCGTATCGCTCTATACATCTACTTTGTGCGGAAGTGTAGGGTTAGATCTCGCACAACTCGCGCACCTTGTGAAACACCTTCGGAAACGCGTAATCGTCTAGCGCATCGAGGGCAACAAAGCGGTACTCTGGTGGCAGGATCCTTTCAGCAGTACCGTCACTATGCGAAGCATCATGAACCGCATCGTCACAGCTGCTCCGATCCGTCGTGCCAGCATCACCAACATCACCAACATAGCTAACATAGTCGGCACCACCAGTATCACTTGCACCAATCACATCATCGGCAACACCTGCATCACTCGCATCAATTACATCACTTGCCCCGCCTTCACCACCGCGTTTATGCGCCGTGCCTGATCGCACCGAGCCTGTTACGACCGTCACTTCCCATTTCACGTGGCTAAACACGTGTGTCACCTGTCCACGCGGCCCATTCCAATCAATGTCGTATCCGGGGACGGACAGCGAACGTTCCGTACTGTCCCAAGTCGGAAATTCCCACATCCCCGCTAGGAGCCCGTTCTGAGGCCGCCTACGTAACAGCACGCGCTCCCCATCACTTAAAACTGCACAAAAAAGGGCGATGCTCTCGACTTTGCCCCGCTTCTTTTTTCGCGGTAACTGTTCGTGTACACCGCGTAGACGCGCGCGGCACTGCTCGCGCAGCGGACAGTGCAAACAAGCGGGGTTACGCGGTGTACAGACGAGCGCACCCAACTCGATCAGCCCTTCGTTGAAGTTCGCGGCATCGTCTACCGGAATGAGGTGGCGGACGAGTGCCGCAAATTTTGTGCGCGTCGCCGCGCGCGCAATGTCGTCCGGCAAACAAAACAGCCGCGCGATGACGCGCAGCACATTTCCGTCCACCGCGGGCTCCGCCTTCCCGTAGGCAAAACTTAAAATCGCCCCCGCCGTGTACGGGCCAACTCCCTTTAGTCGCGATATGCCCTCTACGTCGTCGGGAACGTTCCCCCCGTATTCGGCGACGACTTCTTTTACGGCACTATGTAAATTGCGGGCGCGGGAATAGTAGCCGAGACCTTCCCACGCCTTGATCACCTCTTCTTCCGCTGCCGCAGCTAAAGCGTGCGCCGTCGGGAACTTTTCCATAAAGTTGTTAAAGTAAGGAATGACACTGTCCACTTGCGTCTGTTGCAACATAATTTCCGACACCCATACTTTGTACGGATTGCGATCGCGGCGCCACGGTAAATCGCGGCCATTCTCGGCAAACCACGTGAGTAAGTTGTCCTGAATCTCGCGCACGAGACGCTCGTCTAACCGATCGCCAGGCTGTCTAGACTGCATACATCTTCTCCTTCTGTTTAAACACTCTCGCTACAGGTGAACACTACGCGTACGCCCGCTTACGGATAATTCGGCGCCTCGTCGGTTCCCTCTTTTTTCTCCTTCTCGGAAATCGGCACGAGTTTTAAATGGTATTCGTCACCGTTGCGTTTGACGACAATCATTTTGTCTGCCTTGTTTGAAACAAAAAAGCTCATCAACTCGTCCTCAGATTCATACACAATTTTTTCTTCTAAGCCAGCACTTAGGCGCCGCACGTCGCGACTACCGAGTACCCAGGTGCTGCCGCCGCTGAAGGAAATAAAAGGATTCCCCTCTGTTCGCGCGTACGTGTACACATCGAACACTTTCGTTTTCTGCGTCGAAATGTCGAGCACCTTTAACAAACCGTTAGCCGTGTAAGCAAAAAACTGCCGCCCCGGGCTAAAGACCATGTCCGCGATACTCGATGGCCGCAAATTTTGTTCGTTTTCGATGTGGTGAAATCCCCCGCCCGGGTCCATAATGTGCACTTTCTCATAGTAGACACTGTCGCTGTTCACAACGCCAGTTAGGAAAGCAAAATAACGTCCACTTTGGTCCCATACGACGTCGTCAAAAATAACAGTGTTCTCCTTGTCCTGTTTCTGATCCTCCGCCGCTTGCACCGCTTCCTCGGGATACAAACTTTCTTTCTCGTCAACTGTCAAATCGTACGCCACGAGTGAATGACCGTACGTCTGTTTTATATTTTTAGGTAGCGGTTTGGCTTGTTGATCTTTTAAAATGGCGACGAGTTCATCGCGCGCCGGAGACCAATAGCCTCTCCCGCCTTTAAAATCTAACACTTTCTTTTTACTCGAAAGCTGATATACGTCCGACCCGCGCACCATGACATAATGTCCGCTCGGCGACCACGCGACATCCTCGAGCGGCATCTCCCCAGAAAAACTCGCCAGCACGAGCTGTTCCTGCCGCTGTAAGTCGTAAATGTACAATTCGCCGTGCGCACCATTCCCAGCCCAATACGCGAGCCACTGCTTATTCGGCGAGACAGAGAACTGCAACGAGTGGGCGCTAGGCAAGGAAAACAGCTGCTTCGTCTGTCCATCGCCGTCGGTCAAAACGAGGCGGTCGTTCGTTTCGTCCGTCTCAACTGCAACCGTTCCGTAACCTTCAATATATTCGCGTCGCTCGTCGTCCTCCCACTTGCGTGAAAGAGGGTAACGCCTTAATGTTTCCTTGTTAATGTCATAAATATAAAGGGATTCCTTTTTCCTTTTTTTCCCTTCAAAAATGAGGCGATTGTCCGTAAAACTGAGCACATTTATTTCAGAAAAGTCCGCTTCCGTCGTCAGTTGTTCATCGCTTCCGCCGCCAAAGAGCGCACACCCGCTCAACAACAGCGCTAATAAAACTAACGTAACGCTTTTATATCTCATTTACGACACCCTTTACACTCACTTAACGGAATTACAAAAACGGGTGATACGCCCTGCTACTAGTGTAGCAGATGGAGGGAAAATATGAACAGAGAGAACAGAGAAAAAATGTTGCTAACGCCCGCCGTTCATTTATAATAAAAAAACGACAACCTAGTTGGAGTGACGCGTTTTATGGAAGAATTTGTTACATCGTTACAAAAATATTTCATGGAAAATGAGATCGTCGTCAAATACGTCCTTCCCGCGATTGCGCCCGCTGTTAAAATCGCTCTTATCATCGTCGGCTCGTTCCTCATTTTGCGCTACAGCGGTGCATTCGTCGACCGGTTATTTAAACTGCGCAGCATTGACGAGAAAAAGTCGGAAACGTTGGCCAAACTCCTACGATCCGTCATTTATTACGCGGTCTACTTCGTAGCTGCCTTGACGATCTTAATCAATCTTGGAATCGACCTCATGCCGCTGTTAGCTGGCGCTGGCATCGTCGGCCTCGCTGTCGGCTTTGGCGCCCAAAACTTAGTACGCGACATCATAACCGGTTTTTTTCTCATCTTTGAAGGGCAACTACACGTCGGAGACTTCGTCGAAGTGAATGGGACAATTAGCGGCACCGTCGAGGAGATCGGCTTGCGCATTACGAAAATACGCGAATGGAACCAACGGTTACACTATATTTCCAACGGAGAAATCTCGCGCATCACGAACTATAACCGCGAGCAAATGCGTCCAATCGTCACTGTCGCCGTCCCGTTCGAAGCCGACCAAGAAAAAGTCGAACGCGTCTTAGAGCAAACTTGCCGCAGTGTCTACGATGCACACACGCCGTTCTTCCTCGAAGAGCCATCGATTTACGGTGTGACCGAGCTCGCGACGGACGGTGTGCATTACACGATTATCGCCTTAACGGTGCCGGAACAATTTTGGTTTATCGAGCGCGAATTGCGTAAGACGATCATCGATAAATTTCAAACAGCAGGTATAGAAATTTCGTATCCACGCCGAGTCGTTTATACACCGCGGACGGAAAACGGCACGACGGACGAGGACGCGCATTATTCAGCGTTCACAGAACGGCAGTAGGCGCATGCGCAATGCGCGAACGCCCGTCGTCAATTGCAAGACCCGTTGCCTGCGCCGTCAAGTCGCACGACAACGCCCCAATACGTTCCACGGCCAAAAGGACCTCGCACCGGGGGCTTTTTGGCCTCTCGCCGAGAGTATTGTTCTCATCGCGAAATGACTTCACGACACATACTTATTATGTTGAGACAGCGCGACACAACACACCGGTCGTCACACGACTGCTTCGATCACGACTGCCACAACGACGACGATGCCGGTCGAGAGGACGCTCCACAGGCCGATCCTCTTCATATCGGTCATAAGCGTCTTGTTCTCATCCGGTTGATATTTTTCTCTCCGTTTTTGTTTAGCCACCGCATTCACCCCGCTTTACCGCTCAACAGCCAGCTATTGCATATTGCACCTACACCCATTATAGCGGAAATTGCAGCATATCCCAAAAAAAATGTCCGCTAAAGCCTAACAATTGCCGAGCTCGGCGTAAATACATTATTAAAAAAGGGTACCGGCAACTTCACACGAACAGCTGCCTTTTTCGTACACTGTTAGTGTACCCGTTATGATACTCTTTGTGATTTACACGTGGAAACGCTGCTCTCCACTCATCCTCTCCATTGCAAACCTATCCATTGCAAACCTATCCATCGCAAAAAAGAAGCGACGTTCATATCGGTACGCCAGCAATCGTTAAAGCACTCTCACGAAGGGTGGAATCATCGCGTGTTGTTTAAGCGGACGGTCTTACTTCATCGGTCTTACGGTACGCCGCGCGTCGTCTATCGGTTGCAAAAAGAGCTAGAGTACCATAATATTCGCTCGTCAGTGAAGCTAACGAAGCAGAAGAAAATGACGTATTACGAACTGCGCGTTCACCGCCATCACGCTGCCAAAGCGCGACACGTCCTGCAGAACTTTAAAGTCCGCCTCGAAAAAGGTGTGTAGGACGTGTGAGACGCACGCCAATAGCGTCGATTTTATGACACTTGTTCATTCCCACTATATATTTCACTTCAATAAGGATATGGTATAAAGTATGTCATATAACGTTTACCAACGGCCTTTTTACAAGTATATATTTTCGTATGATAAGTTGTTGAGAAAGGTGTGTCAGCTACATGAGTAGGCAATCGTTTAACGATACATTTTTGCGGGCGTGCCGCAAAGAACCGACAGACTACGTACCGGTGTGGTACATGCGGCAAGCTGGCCGCTACCAGCCAGAGTACCGCAAGATTCGCGAGCAATACTCTTTTTTTGAACTTAACGCCAATCCGGAAGTGTGCGCGGAAGTGACGCGGTTGCCCGTCGAACAATTAGGTGTCGATGCGGCCATTTTGTTCGCAGACATTATGACACCGCTTCAACCGATCGGCGTTGACGTCGACATCGAATCCGGCATCGGCCCCGTCATCGCCAACCCGGTGCGCAGCATCGGCGATGTCGAACGCCTCGGTGAACTCGACCCAGAAACGCACGTCCCGTACATTATGGAATCGATAAAAATATTACGCGAACAACTGAGTGTACCGCTCATCGGCTTTGCCGGCGCACCGTTTACGTTAGCGAGTTACTTAATCGAAGGCGGGCCGTCGAAAAACTATCATCGCACGAAAGCGTTCATGTACGCCGAGCCGAAAGCGTGGCAAGCGTTAATGGACAAGCTGGCGCGCCTTACGGTGACGTATTTGAACGCGCAAATTGACGCTGGAGCACAGGCGATCCAAGTGTTCGACTCGTGGGTAGGGGCGCTTAACGCGCAAGACTACCGCACGTACATCGCACCAGTTATGCAGCGTATTTTTACCGCACTTAAGCCGTCGGGCGTGCCGTTAATATATTTCGGGGTCGCTGCAGGCCACTTGTTGGAAGAGTGGAACGAACTGCCAGTCGACGTCGTCGGTCTCGATTGGCGCACGACAATTAGCGACGCGCGGGCGCGCGAAGTAGACAAAGTCATTCAAGGAAACTTCGATCCGTCCCTATTACTTGCGCCGTGGGAAATGATCGAGGCGCGGGCCAAAGCGATCCTCGACGAAGGGATGGCGCAGCCGGGGTACATTTTCAATCTCGGACACGGCTTGTTTCCTGAGGTCGACGTGAAAACTGTCCAAAAACTAACCTCTTTTGTACATAATTATACGAAGAAAGCGTAAACGCGAGGTGGAAGGAAACGATGGCAACAGAAACAATCGGACTTCTCGTGATGGCTTACGGAACCCCGCGCCGTCCGGAAGATATTGAACCGTACTATACACATATTCGGCGCGGCAAACGGCCACCGGAAGAGCAACTGCAAGATTTAAAAAACCGCTACGAAGCGATCGGCGGTATCTCCCCGCTCGCCCGCATTACGGAACAACAAGCGAGTGCTTTAGAACAGGCGCTCAACGATCGTTTTCCGGACAAAACGTTTAAGAGCTACTTGGGGCTGAAGCATATCGACCCATTTATCGAAGATGCGGTGAGCGACATGCACCGCGACGGCATCGAAAAAGCAGTGAGCCTTGTCCTCGCGCCGCACTATTCGACGTTTAGCGTCAAATCGTACAACGGGCGCGCCCACGATATCGCCCAAAAACTTGGCGGACCGACGATCGCCTCTGTGGAAAGTTGGTATGCCGAACCAAAATTTATCGCTTACTGGGCGGACCAGTTGCGAGAGACGTTTTCTGTGATCCCTAAGGCTGAACAGGAAAAAACAGTCGTCATTTTCTCCGCCCACAGCTTGCCGGAAAAAATATTGCAAGTAGGCGACCCGTACGCCGAGCAACTTGAGGAAACAGCGCGCCTCATCGCCGAAGCTGCCGGAATTAAACAGTATGCGATCGGCTGGCAAAGCGAAGGCAATACACCTGAAAAATGGCTCGGACCAGATGTGCAAGATTTAACGCGGGAGCTACACGTGCAAAAAGGTTATACGTCGTTCGTGTACTGCCCCGTCGGTTTTGTCGCCGACCACTTAGAAGTGTTGTACGACAACGATGTCGAATGTCGCGCGGTGACAGACGAACTAGGCGCCACCTATTATCGGCCGGCGATGCCGAACGCAAGCGCCGCTTTTATCGACTGCCTCGCCGATGTCGTGGCGAAAAAGCTACCGCTGTTAGAGTAGTAAGGTATTGGACCGATAAAGCCGAATACACAGAGGACTCGCGTAAAGTGATAACAAGTAAGGGGATAGCGATGAGCGAAAGAGATGGCGTAACTAGGATGGGCGAACAGGGGAAACACATAGTCGTCGTCGGCGGCGGGATCAGCGGCTTGTCCGCCGCCTTTTACTTACATCAGGCGATTCGCGAAAACGATCTGCCGCATAAAGTGACGTTAGTCGAAGCGAGTGACCGCCTCGGCGGAGTCATCCGGTCGGAAGTGAGAGACGGCTTCGTCATGGAGCGCGGACCCGATTCGTTTCTGGAACGGAAAAAAAGCGGTGTAGAACTCGTCCGTGCACTCGGACTGCAAGACGAGTTAGTGCGTAATGCCACTGGCCAATCATACTTGTTACACAGTGACCGCCTACTGCCCATTCCGGAAGGGGCGGTCATGGGAGTACCGACAAAGCTCGCTCCGTTCGTCACGACGCCGCTCGTCTCCCCGCTCGGGAAACTGCGCGCCGCAGGGGACTTGCTGTTACCGCGCACACCGCTGCAAGGCGACCAATCGGTCGGGGCGTTTTTTCGGCGCCGTCTCGGCAACGAAGTCGTCGACCGCATCATTGCGCCGCTGTTGTCCGGCGTGTATTCGACGGACATCGATCACCTTAGCTTGCAGGCGACGTTTCCACAGTTCCAACAGATGGAGAAAAAATATCGCAGCCTCATTGTGGGGATGAAAAACAGCCGCAAACGTGGGATAACGGGAAGTGTACGAAGTGTACAGTCGAACGTACGGGGCGACCAAGTACATCCTGACAAGGCGCAGACGCGAAACGGTCGTGGGCAGGCGGCAAGTGAGCAGCAACCGACACCGCGCGACCGTCATCGTAAGCCGCAAGGTGCCTTCCTCACGCTAAGAGGCGGGTTGCAGTCACTCGTCACAGCCTTGGAAGAGGCTTTACCCACAACGACTGTCGAAAAAAACCGGCAACTGGAACGGATCGAAAAGGTAGGGCAGCGGTACTTCCTCTCTTTTCGCGACGGTCAAAAAGTAACGGCCGATGCGATCGTCATGTCTGTGCCGCACCATGTCACATATAAAGCGCTCGGCAACACGAGCTTTTTACAGCCCCTCCCTGGCACTAATCCGGCGAGTGCCGCCAACGTCGTAGTCGCTTACCGTGCCGACCGCGTGCGCATTGCACAGGAAGGAACCGGCTTTATCGTGCCACGTACCGAAACGGCCTACACGATTACGGCTAGTACGTGGGTACACAAAAAATGGCCGCACATGGCTCCGCCGGGTTACGCCTTGCTGCGCTGTTTCCTCGGCCGCGCGGAAGATGCGACGATCGTCGATGCCGCCGACGATGACATCGTGCAAACGGCACTCGGCGACTTACGACGCGTCATAACGCTCAACGGCGAGCCAGAGTTTTCTGTCGTCACCCGCTGGAAAAACGCGCGGCCGCAGTACGCCGTCGGCCATCCGGCATGGCTGGCACGCCTCAAAAGCGACATGCGGCAACACTTTCCGGGTGTGGAGCTAGCCGGTGCCTCGTACGACGGCAGTGGCCTGCCCGACTGTATCGCCCAAGGAAAGCGGGCGGCGGAGACAGCACTACAGTTTGTGGGAAGTCGGTAGTATGTCGATAATGTCGACATTGCGTTCACTGTAAGACACAGAGCGGACGAACATAGGGGTATGGGTCGTTCATAAGCAGACACTTTGTGGGCTTTAAGCGCTATGTGAGACTGGAAAAAGCTAGGGGCAGCGGATCTGGGCATTAAACATTCATGCTAATGCTGCCCCTCTCCATTGCTCAGTCTTTTAAATTGCTAAGAGGACCATTTCCTCACCTTCGCTAAGAGGGTCATTTCCTCACCTTTCAACCTACTGATCCCTCTGCCTTGGGCAGCTTAACGGTAAAAATCGTCTTCTCCTCATCACTGTACGCGTCGATTGTTCCGCTGTGCAGTTCGACGATACTTTTCGCAATCGCTAACCCTAAACCGGAACCTCCTCTCTCTTCCGCCCGCGATTTTTCCACACGGTAAAATCGCTCAAAAATATACGGCAAGTCTATGCTAGAAATCGCTTCGCCGTAACTGACCACGTCTACCACAACCATCCCGTTTTCCGCAAACGCATGAATATCAACATATTTCCCTTCCCTACCGTACTTAATCGCATTTGAGATTAAATTTTCAAACACCCTTGCTAATTTTTCACCGTCACCAAGTACTGTCAACAGCTCGTCCGCTATTTTTTCGCGACACACCATGCCCACTTCGGCCAGTTGCAATCGGTACTGTACGGTCAACTGCCCTAACATTTCCGCCATGTTCAGCGGCACTTTCTGCAGTTTGACACCTTTGTTTTGATATCGCGTATACTCAAACAGATCGTCGACTAAATCGTTTAAGCGCAGCGCTTTTTCATAAGCGACTTGCGTGTAGTAGCGCAACTCGATCTCATCGCGGTAATTGTCCTGTTCTATGAGTGTCAAATAGCCGACGATGGAAGTGAGCGGCGTGCGCAAGTCGTGGGATACGTTCGTGATCAAATCGTTTTTCGCCTGCTCGGTACGCCGCTCTTCCGCCATAGCCATTTTTAACTTCGCCACGATGTCGTTCACATTTTTGGCCAAGCGTCCGAACTCATCGTTTTTCCGTACCGCAATCTGGTGGTCGAAGTTTCCTTCGGCGATGTAACCCACTTCCTCGGCGATGTCTGCAGCCATTTTTTTGTATTGTCGTTGCTTTTCCCGACGATAAAAAACGTAACTATAGCTCCCGAAAATGCTAACAACGAATCCAAAATACAATACTGAAGCGACTCCTGAATCCGTCAAACGCTGGATATTCCCGTAACCGACGCTCTCGATGAACGAATAGTAAACGGCTTCCAACGTCACCGAGTTTTCAATAACTAATGGGACAAAGCGCTGGATCACATACACCGTTACAAAGGTCAAGCAAGCTGACGCAGCTAACGCAAACACGACTCTCCCTTTAGGTGCACCCTTAATCACGCTATAAACATTACTTTTCAACTTTATAACCGACACCCCATACCGTATGAATGATCTTTTCGCCGCGCGTCGCTCGTTCCAGTTTGTCGCGCAAATTGCTAATGTGTACCATCACTGTTTTACTCGATCCGTAGCTACTCTCATTCCATACGCGCTCATAAATTTCTTCCGAGCTAAACACGCGGCCGGGATGGCTGGCGAGCAAATACAAAATCGCAAATTCGCGCGCCGTCAAATTCACAGGTTGACCGTCCACTTCTACCGTATGTTTGCTATGATTAATGACGAGCGAATGTAAGCGTATGTCGCCTGACGCCTCGCCACTGGCACCTGACGCATACGGCATCGCGGCGCGTCGCAGCAACGCTTTCACCCGCGCCACTAACTCTAGCGGGTTAAACGGTTTGACCATATAGTCGTCGGCGCCCGTCATGAGGCCGAGGATTTTGTCCATATCTTCCACTTTTGCACTCAGCATGAGAATGGGCAAGTTTCTCTCCTTGCGCACCTGCCTGCAAACTTCCAACCCATCGACTTTAGGCATCATCACATCGAGAATCATCAAGTCGATGCGCTCGGCCTCGAGTGTCGCTAACGCGTCTGCGCCATCGAAGCTTTTGTGAACGTTGTACCCTTCGTTTCGCAAATATACTTCAAGCAACTCGGCAATTTTACGATCGTCGTCGACGACTAAAATGTGCTTACTCATCCGCTGTCCTCTTCCTTCTCTACTTTACCTTGCTTGTTCCTTTGCTTACATTCTACCAAAATGGGGAAGCACTTTGGAACCATTGACAATTTCTCTGGTCCGTGATGGAAAAAACCGTACAGTGCAATACTAGGAGGGACGCAAGTCATTCAGACTGCGGTATTTAATCGTACGTAAGTGCCGCAAGGGATGTCGGGGGTACCGAACAATGAACTGGCCGCTCTGGCGGGAACAACGTGACGAACAACTCATTAAGCAACTGAAACGCATCTTGCAGACGTATCAGATAGCTGCAAGTGACGACCATCGGAGTAGGAACAGCTGCGCGTCCAAGGCTGTCGATCCCCCAGCAGCAAAATTACTACTGGGCAAGGATGAAGCCCTCTCGGCGGTCGTCGCGGAAATCCGCGCACAGACAGCCGTCCGCAACCGCAACAACTTGACGCGCACGAACGCTTACTTCGCTTACTACGAAAAATTCCCCGAAGTGCACTGGGCACTACTCGCCCATCTCGTCTCGCGCAACGGCGGTTGGAATATGACCGATTTGCGCGGGTCGTTATTGCGTCCGCTCCTTTCCGAACGGATGGCACGAGCGCTGTTCGCTATGTTTGAACGGTCGAACTGGCTCATTTTTCACGACGCGTACCCGCAGTTGTTGCTGTATGCCCATTCCGTGCGCGCACAAAAACCGCTGTTCCACTTGTTGCCGCTGTTCGGCGTCTCGCGATTCGCTATTCCCGTCTGGCAGTACTTTTGGCATAAACGGGACTCCGCTTTGCTTACAGCAGCCTTAATCGTCAACGAGCAACAGTACATTGAACAGCGGGTGATCCGTCACCCGCAGTACCGTCCGGTGCTGCAATCGGTAATGTTCAAACTTTTCACCGCCTGTGACCTGAACCAAATCGTCTTGTCGCTAGGAGAGGACGAACCGACGGCGACGCCACTAGTCGGACGAACGATGCACAACTTTACGAACGTCGCTCACCGCATTAAAACGGGGCGGATGCTCTACCAAACGTTATTTCATCCCGCGCTATATCCGCACATATACGCATGGGCGAGTCGCTACGCACACACCGGATCGCGCGCCGACTACTTTCCACATCGCTATACGTCTTCGCCCCACCAACGAACATCAGCGCCAAAAAACAAACCGCCCAAAATCGTCAGCCCACGCTTAACTGACACATGGGCAGACGTGACGCATCGCCCTGCTGAAGCGGGCGACTGGTACGAAGGTCCACGGAGTCTATCTGTCCTCGTAAAAACGCCGCAGCCGTCGCCAAAAATAAAAACGTATCTCATTAGCGACGCCTACGACCGTTCCTACCGCCGGTTGCGCATCGCCGCCAGCTTAGCGCAAGTCATACGATGCATCGTCCGAACCTGGCGCAAATAGTGGCGGACAAGTTCCTGGTTACTTTCTAACTAACTCTGTTAGCGCCTGTCCTAATTCGGGATACTTAAACGAATATCCCGTTTCCTGCAGCCGCCGCGGCACGACGTGACATCCACCGAGTAACAAAGTTTCTACCGTTCGATAAAAAACGTATAGTTTTTCCCTTCGCCTTTATAACATTCGATGCGCTGCTGCAAGTTTCCTGTATGAAACTCAAACTTGTGCCCGTCGGGATCGGTAAAATAGAGCGACTTTCCTTCCCGCGCCTCATCCCGAACCCGTCCAAACATCGGTACGTTTAACGCCTCCAGTTTTTCGCGCAGACGGTCGATGTCCTCCTCCTCTACCGTAAAAGCGACATGCGTATAAGACTCGTGTATTTCCCGGCGGGGGATGTCTTCCTGCACATTTAAAGCTAGCCACAGTCCGCCTAGATCAAAGTAGGCCATGCGCTCCCCTTTAACTAACAATTTCGCACCGAAAACGGCTTTATAAAAGGTGATCGACCGCTCGAGGTTCGACACCGAGAACGTCAAGTGGTTAATACTTTTTATCGGTTGCATGTTACGCCACCTCTCCCTTATAACGTACGTATTGTGATTGCACGAAAGGGCATGATCATTACTTGCTAGCAACTGCCCACCCACTAGTCCGCCCACTTACTTCAAAAACGACCTAATCTTCGGAAACACGCGCAAGGCGTTATTGTAAAATACGTCGTCGTGGCGGGTAAGCGGAATGAGGCGCGAAATTAAGTTGACGTACGGTTGCACTTGCACGAGCGGCCAGTCCGTGCCGAATAAAAACTTCGTATAGTCGTCGGCGTACGCTAACGCGTGTCGCAAATGGTGTAAAAACAGCGGCGATTGCTCGTGCCTAAGCACTTCGCGCGTATCGCCGACGATAATGCCGGATAAATCGGCGAAGACGTTACGATTTTTGTAGACGATTTCTACCGCGTCCAACACCCACGGGTCGCCGAGATGGGCAATCATAAACGTCACGTCACGGTGCTTAACCGCCACTTCATCGATCGTTAGCGGGTGGGAATACTTGAGCAATCCGCGCTCGGCATACGTATCGCCTGCGTGAAAGACGACCGGCACGCCGTACTTAGCCGCAAGTTCGTAAATCGGCTCGTACACCTCGTCATACGCATAAAAAGGATAGTAACCGAGGTAGATTTTTAAACCGACGACGTGCGGCTTTTGCAGGTCTTTCTCAACTTGTTGTAAATGTTCGCCCGTCAGTTGATGCGGGTTTATGCCGAGGCAATACACGATGTTAGCCGGTAGCCCCTGCTCCAAGTCGAGTCCCATCGGCGTAGGCGCAGACGGGTCGGGGAAGGCCCCAGTCTCACTTTCCGTCACGCCCATGCCGATCCCGAGCACGATCCCCGCCTCCGCGTATTCTTGCGCTAACCCTTTGCCGCTGTAGTTTAAAAACGACAGATCGCGCGCCGTCTGCTTAAAGCTGTCAATATTCGAAAAGTGCATGTGTGCGTCAATGATTTTCACTTGCGCCCCACCTTCCGCATAGATTTGTCTATCTTACTCGTGTAACCTTTTCACGGTTCAATGACCAATCTCCTCTTAGCCTGATCATTTTCCGCACCGACCAAACCTTTATTCATCAAAGCGAAGACGCTTCAGATCGTGCAACTCTTCCTCATTAAACACGCGGTCAGACAGCAGCAAAAAACTCGGCTGCAACCTCTGCACGGAACCGTCGGCCGCACGCACACGACGCATAAAAGTCATTTCACACACCTCTTCGTGCAAATAGACGCGGTTGTGCGGAGTCACCCTCGGATCAATGAGATGGAGGACATCTGTGTGTGTATTTGCAGAAATTAAGATATGTGATCGGTCGAGTAGCACACGACTTCCGTTGAGATAATATGCCGTGCTGTCATCGCGATCGGACGTCGCGATGCGCATCGCCGCATAGTCGTCGCTACTTTTAATGCTGAGCAACGTATGCACATCGCTCGACAAAAATGTCCCCGTTCGCTGCTCAAATTCGACCCACATCGCCACGAGGGGGATCCCCGGCAACAGCATAGCGTACTGTGCATACGTCAATCCTTTATAACGCTTGTGTGCGCTTAGCTGAACCGTCAATTTAATTCCTTGCCACGCATTGCCGAACGAATCTTCCCGCGTCACAAATTCAGCTTGCCGCTCTTCTTTTAACTGTGAATGCGGCGTCAACTGTTTCAGCGCCGTACGCAAACCGCCCATCCACGGGTTCCACCAATGTTTCGGTCGCAACGTCGGATAGGTGTGATCGAACCATTCGCGACCGTTATAGCAAAGTGAGTAGACAGATGGATAAAAGGCAGGTGCCGCCTTCAACGCGATCACGCCGTTGTCGACGCAGTAATTTTCATAGCCGTCTGCCTCAAAGCGCTCGACGCGAATCGGTTCCTTTCCTTGCCGGAACAACACGCGCCGCAATGTCTCTTTTTTTGCCGCAAAATCAGTCGTTACGGCTAACCGTGCACACGTCTCTGGGGCAGGAAGCGTAAAGTGAGCCGCCCGGCACTCATCGGCTTCACGAAAGGACTGCACGAGCTGCTCATCGCCATCTCCAACCATCCGCTCCTTGTCAGCTGTCCACTCGCCACAATCGACCTTTCTGCCAATATTCTCCTCCTCGGTACAGGCGATCCTCTCGTCACAGTTCACCTGCTCTACCGCAATCGTTCCCTGGAAAAACTCGCGTTTCTCCCCGCCAACATTAAGCTCGTAGTCCGTTTGCGCCGCGCGCAAAAACGGATTGCCCGCATTGGCGGACAACGCTAACGGTTCGACCGGCTGAATGCTCGTGTGAACGTGTTCGTCAGCAGTCGCGTACTCGCTACCGCTAAGGAACGGGGCGCTACGATGTGCATCGCCGTGAAAATCATCGTCACTACGAAAGGCTGTGTCACCATTCCCTACTTGCTGCACAGCGAACGCGCGAAACGCTTCCCACGTCGGAAACGCAGCGATTGAAATCGTCACGGGAGGCGTCGTTACTGTCTCTTTCGCACCGATTTTGCCGACGTACGAATCAAGTGCTAAAAACCAGTCTTGTATGAGGACGCGCGACGACGCTGGCCAACACACTCCGCACGGTCTTCCTGTTTTTTGTGCAAACAGCCAGTTTTCACTCAACTTGTCGAAATTCCAGTAATCCGCATCATCCCCGTCGTTTGCGTTAATGACGACAATGTTGCCGTCGTAAGGAATGACGCCGTCATACAAGTCGTGATAAAACGGATCGCGTACATAAACCGCTTCGCGCCTTTCTTCATCGCCGTCGTTATAAAGTTCAACGTAACGTTCCACCAGTCCCTCAGCGAATAACGTGACGACAGCGGTAAGGTGCAATCCCGTAAAGCGCTTCGAGTGATACGTCGCACGCATGACAGCCGCCGTGCCGTTTTCGGAAAAAGTTACCGCAACCGGCCGTTGTTTTTCGATCTCGTCTGAGTACGGTTTCCCCAGTTTTGGCGGTAAGAAAAACGTCGATACATCGTGTGACTCGCCATGTGCCGGAAAAGTAAAACCGTCGTCTTTATTCATCGTCACCCGGTACGGCCCGTTATACAAATAGTAATACTCCTCGTCTTCATACAAAAAGCGTGCGCCAAACCCAGGAAACGGCACTGCGATTTTTTTCTCGAACACGTATGCCTCATTGTCAGAAGGACTCACTTGCACCTCGATCTTTTGTTCGTAAACGCCGAACCCCGTTAACGCGAAGGACACAGGCAGTGACAGTTTTTCCTGCCCAGCTAACGTCACGCTAAAGTCCGTCTGCGCAAACTGAATAAACGAACGGTGCGGAAGTGTAAAGTGGAACGCCGTCTCTTCCAGAGCGTTGTTTTCGAGGTCGAGGTAAAAGACTCCTTCCCCTTTGTGACAGAGCGACAGCGGCTGTTGTCCCTTCATTTGTAGCGGAAATTTCGGGGCAATTCCAAGCTTAAACAACACTTTTTTTCCGTTAATGCACAGTTCGGTGACGACGGCCGGATGCGTCTTCCACTGGTGCGGTTCTTCTTCAACCGCTCCGACGTGAAACGTGCCGCATACCGTGATGTCATCCGTTACATCGACCGTTTCAGAAAACGAATAAGTAATATTTTTATTATTGCATCCAGACAGAGCCACTTGTAACGGTTGCCCCGTCTTGTTCACGATCCGATACGCAATCTCATAGTCGCGCCCGAAGACGAGCGCGTTGTTTTCAACTGTCGCTTCGATTAAATAGTCATCCGTTTCAATGAGCCTTAGGCCCCGTCCACTACGTTCAAACTCCATGCGTAAGGAACGTCCGTCTTTTTCCCAGCGATATTCAAAAAAGTCGAAGCCATTTTGTTTCCGTCCGTCCGGCTTCACTTCAATCGGTCGTACGCTGTCGTCGTACCAATCGGCAGTGGCGAAAAAGGGCTGTACCGCCTCAGTCTGCACAACCGTCGGAATGAAATTCATCAAATGAGTCGTATCGTCCCGCTCTTCCCAAAAGAAACCACACTTTTTGTATAGTGGCACTGCTTTTGTATTACCTGGCCACGTATGTAAGTCGAGTCGCGGCCACCCGAGCTGAATCGTCCGCTCCACTGCCTTTAAGACGAGCGCCTTGCCGATTTTACGATTGTGGTAATCGGTGCGCACGTTGAGTAGCGATATGTAGAGCGATCCTTCGTCCTCGAAATTCTCTTTCAAACCGCAATAACCGACGACTTCGTCGCCGACTAACGCAATAAAAGTATGCAAGTTTTCTGAGTTCTCTTGTTCCCGTAAGACGTCTTCCGCTTCCATCACGGCCGAATCGCCACCCCAACCGTCGCGACTTTCATTCCACATTTTCGCGATTTTAGCGGCCAATTCTGGTCGATATTCGACAATCGTTATTTTTTCTTTTTGCAATGTCGGCATAGTTCCACTCCCTAAATATGTTTATTCCAGCCGTTCTTCATTAATCGCCAGACATACTAATCTGAGTGTGTGATTCATTAACCCTTCTTTGCGCATGTTAACCACCCCCTTAAAAACTCTCGATCTACGGCCTTGACAAACGCCAAAAAACCGTAGGCGCACAACCTACGGCTCGTTTCCGGACAACTTGACACAGTTTCCCACCGTCGACACTGCGAAGGTACAAAGACGATGCGATACTTATGTCATTCTAATAAAAAACGAAACAAAGGTTGTGTGTTTGTTACCTGCTACGTATTTGCAATTGGACATCACACATCACCCCTTTGTTTTACTTGGATGGGATTGGAGGCCTTACAATGCGCCTGCCCGCCCCTACCAACGTTAGTATTCTTTAACAGTATAAAACGGCGTTGTTGAAAAAGTCAACAAAAATTTGTATATAGTCATGTTACCGAGGATGACTGCACCGGGTGACTGCACCGTTCCCCTTACCGGTACTTGCGCGCCGTCCAGTGATACGCCGTAATTGGTACTATAAGGACGAACAAGATCGCAAACACGGGCAAATAAGGGATCGCTTCTTGCATGAGCGGATAAAAGGTCATCACACCCGCTACGGCCGGAGCGGTAAAAAACATGGCAATGTAAGCAGAGCGACACGACTTGGCCGTAATCATTTGCTCCCGTTCATCGTTCTCCATAAACTCTGACGGTAAGAAAATAATTTTCATCCACGATTTTTTTTCTGCTCGCTCGCCGACAAAGAAGAACAAGGTAAAGATGGTTCCTAAGACAATTAGAATGAACGGTGCGATTAAGAGCCGCAAATCAAGAGTGACCTCAAAAGGCGTTCCCGGATTTTTTAGCGCTACAGCAAACTGTTCCGAGATTAAAAAGAGCGGAACTAACGATAGTGCGAACAACACGATCGTAAACAACGTAAACGAATAACTGCGAACAATCTTTTTCAACATAGCTCCTCCTCCTTCAATGAAAACACTGCTTCCATCGGCAAGCCGTAGGCAGCGCATATTTTTAACGCCAACAGCAGCGACGGCACATATTCCCCTTTTTCCACCGCAGCAATCGTTTGCCTCGTCACGCCAACTTCTTGCGCCAATTTTTCCTGCGTATAATTGAAACGGGCGCGCAATTCCTTTACGCGGTTGTACAGTTTGACTGACACGACGCATATACCTCCTCCGTGCCGTTGTGTCATCTTTCCTCATCAATGTTTGTCCCTGTTTGTCTAAGATCGATATCATTGTAAGGTAAAGCTGACATTATGTCAAGTTTACCTTACATATTGTTATCCTTAACTAACATTCAATGCAAAAAAAGAACCGTAACGCCTCCCCCGTCTCGGTTCCGTTGTATATTTTGCAACGTTTAAGTTGGACACCGTCGTTTGCACCGTTACCGATGTCATCCGTATCGCGATGTCATCCATATAATCTTTGAGACAGTCATACCTCCGATCCTCTTTGTAGATGAATAAGTCGACGCCAATCATCCTCAATTGTTTAACTCCTCGCCAGAGCAAAAAAACTGCTTTCCTTGTTTAGAAACATATGATAAAATGGAAAATCTCACTTTAAATCCCAGAAAGGGATAATGAAACAGACATCCGGATGGGTCCAATCGGTGAAGGGAAATACACGGACGATCGCTCTGAAGGATACCGGTAGGTTAGAAAAGAAAACTAATGAACAGGGAGGACAAACAATGCGTACGAAAGACGAGCACGAAGAACCTGACAGTCGCCCACAGCACCCCGCATTCTGCGAAGAACGCAAGCACCTGCAACAGACAACGGCGAATATTGACGAACAGGCCGCTTATTTGCGCCGCACCATCGCCCCGACGGCAGACTATAGTGAACAACGCATCATGGAAGCACGGGCCTTGCGTTTAAGCCGCTTAGAGCGAGTTCGCAACAACCCTTACTTTGGCCGCATCCGCTTTGACGGCGACGACGGACAGACGGAAGACCGATATATCGGCAAACACGGCGTTTACAATGAAGAAACGCTAGAACCGATCGTCATTGACTGGCGCGCGCCACTGGCAAGTTTGTTCTACAATAGTAGCGGCAATGAATCGTCCTACGCTGTCAATGGAGGAAACGTAACGGGAAATGTAACGTTAAAGCGAAGCTTCAAAATTGACAGCGGTCAGTTGACACACATTTTCGATCACGAAAGCGATCTCGTCGCCGATGAATTCCTCCTCCACACACTCGCTGAAAAACGCGACGTCAAAATGACCGACATCGTAGCGACAATCCAGCGCGAGCAAAACAGCGTCATTCGCACGAGCCCGGACAAGGTTGTCGTCGTACAAGGAGTTGCCGGGAGCGGAAAAACGAGTGTCGCCTTGCACCGACTTGCCTTTTTACTTTACGAATACGAGGAGCGAATCAGGCCAAATAACGTAGCGATCATTGCGCCTAACCGCATGTTTATCGACTACATTTCCGACGTCTTGCCTGACCTCGGCGTCGAAAGGGTCAAACAGTTTACACTGAATGAACTGTTCCAGGACCTACTTGGAAAAAGTGTCTCGGTGAAAGCTGACAACGCAAAAAGAGAGACGTGGATCTACCGCAGCAAACAGTCACTCGCCTACCGCCTGCTACTCGAAGCGTGGATCGATGCGTTCGAAGACCGCCTGCTAGCATCGTTCGCCGACACCCGTTTTGCCCGCAAATATAAGCTGCGTGGCCGTATCGTAAAAGTTGCCGTCCCGCTCACTAGAGACGAGCTGCGCCAGTTGTACGAAGGCCGCTTCCAAACGTTACCCGTCATTCCGCGACTGAAGGCAATCCGCCAGTACGTCGCCAACCAGTTGCTGCGCACGGCTGTTAAAACGTTACGCGAGCACCACATCGACGTTAACCGCCGCGAACTAGAAAAAATAACAGCTGACACGACGACGTTTGCCGAAAAGCACGTGCCATTGCCCACCATCGACCTTTATGCGGCCTACCGCGCCGCTTTAGCTGACGAAGAGACGATGCGGGGCGCCTTTGACGGGCAAACGGGACGGGAGGCTTGGCCCGGGGAGCTTTCGCGGCAGCAGATTACTACCTTGTGCACATACAACGAAAAACTGTGCGCCGCCAAACAGTTTGAACCGGCTGATCTACCCGCGTTAATTATCTTGCGGCAGCGCGTCTTTGAACAGGATATCCAAAAAAATTTTGCCCACCTCGTCGTAGATGAAGCACAAGATATCGGTCCGTTTGCCTTTTCTCTATTAAAACAAATGACGAGAAAGCAATCGCTTACTATTTTAGGAGATTTGGCGCAATCGATTTACCCAGACCGCGGCATTACGAGCTGGGATGAACTGCTCGGCTCCGTGTTTAAACCGGAAGAGAGCCAATTTTTCCAGCTAAAACAAAGCTACCGCTCGACGATCCCGATTATGGAGTTGGCCAATACCGTCCTGAGCCACTTCCCACAATTTAAACGAGCTGTCCCGATCGTGCGCTGCGGAAAAAAGCCGCTCCTACGCGCGTTCAGCAGTCCAGAGGAGGTTGCCCAGCAGATCGCAGCGGCGATCAAAGCTACCGCAGCTTCCGCATATCAAATGACAGCGATCGTCGTACACTCAGAAAAAGCGAGTGCGCACTGGTACGAACGGCTGTTACACGCAGGGCTCACCGACATTCACTTGGTGAAACGAGAAACAGACGCACTGCCAAGTGGGCTGTTACTGCTGCCCGTGACTCTAGCCAAAGGGCTCGAATTTGACATGGTCATCGTCCCCGACGCCTCAGAAAAGGTTTACGAAGTCGCTGAAGGCGATGCCAAGCAGTTGTACGTAGCCATCACCCGTGCCTTACACGAACTGCATGTGTACAGTATCGGCCCGTTGTCGCCGCTATTAAACGAAAAACAGTAGTTGCCACCGTTAAAAAAGGCGATAACCCGCTCGGCGCAAAAGCTTAGCTAGTAGTGTTAGCGGCAACCCGACGACAGTAAAGTAATCGCCGACGATTTTATCGACGAAAGTGGCCCCAAACCCTTGAATCGCGTATGCGCCCGCTTTGTCCAAAGGTTCTTCCGTCGCCACGTAGCGATCGATCTCTGCCTCGCTCAATTGCCGCATATAAACTTCTGTACAGCGATGGCCGACATAACTTTTTTCTTCGACAACTTTTCCGTCCGTGCAGGTGGTAATGAGTGCCAATCCGGTATATACGCGGTGGCCGCGCCCCTGTAGCCGGGCTAACATTTGCTGTGCCTCGCGGGCGTCGGCTGGTTGTCCTAGCACGTCCCCATCGAGGACGACGACCGTATCTGAACCGATCACTAACGCGTCGCCTGGTGCTTGATCCGCCTGTAGCGTACGGGCAACCGCAAGCGCCTTTCTCCGAGATAAGTCTTCTACAATTTCTGGCGGCGAAAGCGCACGCACATAATCTTCAGTGACCTGCGGTGGCTGGACATCGAACGAAACGCCGAGCGATTGCAGTAACTCCTGCCGCCGCGGTGACGAAGATGCTAAAATAACTCGTATATTCGGTACGATTGCCATGCGTATCCCCTCGCTTCACTTCTACTTCAACCTGATCCTCATCAGTTTACCCGTTACCTCAGGAAATAATATCCACTACAATACCCTGGGAAGCAATACTCACCTAAAGAACGATTATTTCTTAGCCGCATCTTACAAATTCAAAAGTAAGCGGGCGATCGTAAAGTAAATCACTAACCCCGTACCGTCGACGATCGTCGTAATGAATGGCGCCGACACGACAGCGGGATCCACCTTGAGCCGGTGCAAAATGAGTGGCAACACGGCAGCGACCATCGATGCCCAAAGAACGATTGCAAAGCAAGTTAAGGCCACAACGAGACCAAGTGCGACTTCAACGCCGAGAAAGTGTGCCCGCACAAAGGCGATACACGCAAGAGCCGTCCCTAATAGAAAACCAGTCAACACCTCTCGCACGAGCACCCGAAACATATCCTTAAACGTCACTTCACCGACGGCAAGGGCACGCACGAGCGTACTGACTGTTTGTGACCCGGTGTTTCCGCCCGTACCGATTAACAGCGGAATAAAAAAGGATAACGCGACCATCTGCGATATAACGTCCTCGTAGTGCCGCAGGACGGAACCAGTATACGCCTCGGCCACAAACAGTAACACGAGCCAGACAATCCGCTTCTTAAATAAACGCCATATCGACGTTTTGAAGTACGGCTCGTTGAGCGGTTGACTACCGCCCAGTTTTTGCATATCTTCCGTCGCCTCTTCGTGAATGACGTCGATCAAGTCGTCGACAGTGACGATCCCGATTAGTCGGTTTTGCGCGTTAACGACAGGAAGGGCGACAAAGTCGTAGCGCGACAAAATGTCCGCCGCCTCCTCTTGGGGGCAGTCCGCTTTCACCGAAATGACGTCACTCGTAATCATCGCCTTAAGTTGCGTCCCCGGATTCGCGAGGATGATCTCCCGCAAAGAAACGATCCCGACCAGCTCCCCGAGAACGTTAACGACGAATATGTATGAAATAAGTTCTGCTTGGTCACCAACTTTGCGAATGTGTTGCAACGTCTGTTCGACCGTCCAATTCACACGGGCGGAAATGTAATCGACTGTCGCTAAGCTTCCCGCCGTATCTTCGGGGAAAGTCATCAACGTGTCAATTTTTTTGCGGTAGTCAGCCGGCAACAAGTCTAATAAGCGATTTTTTTGCAGTGGGTGAATGGCTAACAACATATCGACGACCGTGTCACTCGACATTTGCCGTAACAACTGTGTCGTTAGTATGACATCCAAATGGTGTAGGATGCGATATTGCGTTTCCGGTTCGGAGTACTCTAACGTTTCGGCGGCTAATGATAACGGAAGCAGCTCAATAAAGGTAAGTTGCTCCTGTAAGTTTAACTGCCTTAGGATCTCATCTACGTCGTATGGCTGCATGGAATCGACTAATTCGATAATCGCTGTTTCATTATCCGCTCTTTGAAGTAATTCGCGCAATTCATCGCCAACCGCCGTAATATCCACCCTGGCCCCCCCTTTTTTTGAATGATATATAGAACGTGTAACGAATATCCACACTTTTAAACTGGTTGTTAACTCATACTATGCAAAATGAAAAAAGCCCACTCGACGAGAGAGGGGGTTTTACTAATAATTTACTAACAATCATAGCTTGCGTCAACCGTCTTGCACACAGTTGTTGTTAATTCGCCAACCTTCCGTTGGATGGCGACGTCTGGAACACCGCGGTCGGTAGGCACAGATCCGTCGCCTAGCGCTCTTACATAACAGCGGTCAGCGATCTATATCCATATCTATAGCAGAACGGTCTGCAGTACTGCGCGCTATGACACGGCGATTGACGGCAATTCCGACCGCACACATGTATCGCGCAGCGTGAATCTTTTTCATTTTTCACCGCTAGAGGGAGCCCCGCTCGCCGCACATTCCTCCCCTAATTCTCCCAGCATTATTATCGTGACCTTTCCCGCTGTACCGAGCGACCTCACCTCAGCCGCCTGGCGCAGTGGCAGCAACAAAAAGTCCGCCGCGCACCTTATTTTCATCTCGCCCCTCATCTTGTACATGACTGCTTACTCTATCAGATACAGACAAAAAACTCATAATCTCCCCCTGGATTCCTTGACCTCCTTAGCCATAAAAACTAACCTGTTTACTTCTTGAAAACCATTTTTCTCATAAAAACTTTTTGCCGATACTTTTCGTTTTCTTCGCTTCCCCCTCACGGAATGGGTATGTATACTGTACCGAAGATCCTTAAATTTACCATCCACTCCATGGATACGTTTTTAAAAGCCGACCTCTACCAATTTCATAGGGGCGCAGAAAGGAGCGCTACCCGCGGGAACCTGCTCCCCCCGCTTAAACGATCCACGTCCCCCATATGACACGCAATATTCCTTAACAATATTTTACATTAATTGTTCTATAAACTCGCCCGTTACTCAATTGTCATACAAATATGCTCGTTACTCCTGCAATATAGGTCGAACATTTTTCGATTAGCGCCGTTCGTTTTAAGGAGTTTTTCCAGTGCTGCTTCCAGCTTTACTGGCACCCAACCGCGTACACTGTTCACGAGCCACATGGCCTCACATGACTTTAAATCTCTCACCGTAAGTACTCGCTCTCTCACGATACCTTCTTCGAGTAACTGCTCGCGAAAGGTGCCAGCGAGGAGTCCACTCGTTATCGGAGGCGTGTACTTCTTCCCCGCTAACTCCAGTACAAGATTGCCAATCGTAAACTCGGTTAATTCCCCCGCTTCATTCCACAACAACACGTCGAAGGCAGACGGAGCCATCTTACGGTGGCGTTCGTACACTTCCCGCCGCGTCGTTTTATGGTAAAGGAATCGATCCGCTGAGTCGATCGGTGTGTGCGCCAAGGCAACGGTGTATGGAGCGCTAGCGTCATTTGTCGTCAGGGCGAGTGGTGTACTGTTCACCTCCACACCCCCTTGTTCCGACAGTAGCAAGCGTACGCGGTGAGTCCCACCGTTCACTTGCCGCGCCTTTTCTGCAAGCATTCTCCTTACTTTCTGTTCGTCGTAAATATATTGAAAATAGCCCGCCGAACGTTGCAATCTATGTAAATGGCGCTCGAGTAAAGCATACACGCTGCCTTCCAACCGCATCGTTTCTAGCAACTGAAACGGTTTAGGAGACTCCTTTAGAAATGACGCCTTGGCCACGAGCTCGTCGTACTCCCCCGCGGCCGTCGAAGCACGCGTAATTCCGCCGCCAACACCGTACGTCGCCTTGTTCGTCTCCGTATCGATGACGACGGTGCGAATCGGAACATTAAACACCGTTTCTCCGCCCGGTTCGATATAACCGATCGCCCCACAGTACACTTCGCGCGGTGCATTTTCTAACTGTTGAATGAGGGTCATTGTCGCTCGTTTCGGAGAGCCGGTGATCGATCCGGAAGGAAATAACGCCCGAAACAGCTCGACCAACGTCACATCCTGACGGGTACGGGCGACGACAGTCGACGTCATTTGCAATACCGTCGGATACGTCTCTACCTCAAACAAACGCGTCACATCGACTGCGCCGTCTTGCGCGATTTGTCTTAACTCACGGCGAAACAGATCGACAACGATGCGATTTTCTGTCCGGTCTTTATTCGATTGCTGCAGCTTCTTTTTGTTCTGTTCATCTTCCGCTAACGTCACACCGCGGCGGATCGTCCCTTTCATCGGACGGGTAACGAGCTGTTCACCATCCCAGCGAAAAAACATTTCCGGGGAAATGGAGAGTACGCGGTAGCGCCCTAAGTTTAAATAGGCACTATATGCCGCCTTTTGTGCAACGCAGAGCTGCCGATAATAGGCCACCTCATCGCCTGTAAACGTCGCATGCAAACGAGTTGTATAGTTAACTTGTTCCGTAATACGTGCCGCTATTTTTCGTTGAATATGCCTAATGCTAGCGTCGTATTGCTGCCGCTCCGTATCCACCAGCCAATCGGAAACGCAAAAAGAGCCGCCGAAACAAGGCAACTCCGTCGCTTCCGGTCGTTCAAACAACCCAAACCAGGCAAGGGGCATCCGTTCCCCGTCCTTAACGACGAATTGCGGATCGAACGCCGGTGCTGCTTCGTACGACATGTATCCCGCGGCATAATACCCGTTTGCAGTCGCCGTAGCCACTTGTTGCAACACGGGTATTACGTCGCCGACAGTTTCTGCCACTAACTGTTTGACAGGGTGTTGAAAAAGGAGTGGCCGCCGCTTCCCTGCCTTGTCGGCAAATTCAAAAAACAGAGTGGGACTCATTGTATGCGTGTGCTTCATAACTTTCACCTTTATCATTGAAATATATAAACCGCCTATGAGCTACGATCGCAGTCACAGGCGGTCGGTAAATTCAATTTATGGACGATCGCAATCGACGACTCATTCCCTAGCAGTAAATTATCAAAAACCTCCATAAGCGCATGGTTCCTCGCAAATAAAAGACTACTACGCTTATGTTACGCCCAGTCTTAGGGCAAATGAACCTCAGGTATTCCCCGCTGCAAAAGCCTTTTCCCCCACTGCGTCCGGTAAAACATTTTCTCCGCTAACGCTAGCAGCGCATTCGTCACCCAATATAGTACTAAAGCGACCGGGAAACGCCACATCACCGTCATCAATATCGCCGTGAATACAACAGCTAGAGCCATCTGCAGCGGAAGTGATTGCGTAACCGCCATGTCATTCGTTAACGGGATGAGAAACGATACGAACGTAAGCACGGCATAGACAATCGGTACAATGTGTAGCGGATCGCTCTCACTCAGTGTGGCCATCCACGGAATAACGATCGATGTCATCGTTGCTCCATACTTTGCAAACAACCCGTACATCGACATAAATACTGGCGCCTGCACGAGGCCGATCATCATGGTGCGAAACGGCTTAATGCCGTATGTTTGGTTTAGCTTCAGCGTTTCCCGCAAAAGCTTCTCCTGATTATTTTTGTGCGTTACCTGTATCTGATCGAGCAATGGCTTAATTTTTTTCTGAACGATTTGCTGTCTCGCAATGCGCAAATTCAAGCCGAACAGCGCGACGCGAATAAATAGCGCGAGTAATACAATCGAAAAACCTCAGTCATTCACAAACGCAAAACAAATCGCGAGAATGTGGTAGAGAATGTCTGAAAGCCAACCCATCGATGTTCCTCCTCATGCTTTCGTTTAGCCGTACGTCGGTATACGTCCAACGAAAGGAAGGATGCGGTTCATCCTCACCACTTCTATTATGCCTACTACGACGAGGTACTTTGCGGCGGTTCCAATGCATGCAGGGCCTGACCGCAGGGGAAAGTGACACATAACTGCTCCCGAACGCTTTTACCGTATGAGTCACTACGGAAAAAGCGCGGACGACCGTTATACCAAGTAAAGCCCCCAAATAAAAGTATGTCATCCCAACCGCTACGAGAAGAACGGAAAAACCGATTGAAAAATCCATTTATAAACCCCGCTTATTTGTCTAAAGCACTTGACCTGATACCGATTCAGTTATGTATCGAAAATGGACGGTAGAAGTTCACTCGATTAAACGCGTATCACTATATGTAATTATACCATAAAAAATGTTCAGTTTGCCAGAAATCTTGGCGTAAGAGGGGCGCTTGTGAACAGTTTCAACGGTTTATATGCAATTGCACTTAGCGAGATGGGCTGCTGGCGCTTATAAAGTGTGCGTAAGCGATCCTTTACGACTTTTTCCGCAGCAAATATATGACATACGGTGCGCCAATTAAGGCGACGAGAATCCCTGCCGGAATCCCGTCGGGTTCGGCGATCTGGCGCCCGATTGCATCTGCGATGAGTAACAGCCAACCGCCAATGAGAATAGCGAGTGGGATCGACAATTGATTTCGAGGACCGACCAACACTTTGGCGATGTGGGGAGCCATAAGGCCGATAAAGGCAATTCCTCCCGTAACAGATACGGCCGATGCTGCTAGTGCAACAGCTGTAAGCAGTAAGGAGAAGCGTTCTTTTTCGATTGATACGCCAACTCCGACGGCGATAGAATAGTCCAGTGCGAGTATGTTCATTCTATTCGCTTTGTACAGTGTCATCGGGATCAGCACAGCTAACCACGGAATGAAGGCATAAACAAACGGCCAATCTGCACCCCAAATACTGCCTGCCAACCATTTGGCAATAAAATCAACCTTGGAACGTTCGGCAGAAGACACAAGTACAATCATCACTCCAGAAAGCGCCATGGAAAATCCGACACCAATCAGTACTAACCTTACGGGGTGAAAACCTACACGTCGGCTATATGAAAACAGATAGATGAGACAGGCGGTAACGAAAGCGCCTATAAAAGCGACAAATGGAAGCAAGTAAACAAATGCTCCTGCTTTTACTGGAAAAAACAAAAAGAATAGAGCAATCGCTACGCCTGCTCCGGAATTGATACCGACGATTCCTGGATCAGCTAAATCGTTCCGCGTAATGGTTTGCAATATCGCACCGGATAGCGCTAACGCCATCCCAGCCAGCAAAGTGATGACGATTCGCGGCAAGCGAATCGAAAATAAAATAAATTCCTCCTTAATCGTGCCTTGACCAAAAAGGGTCAACAAGAGTCTATCATAAGATAAAGAAGAAAAGCCCATTCCCATATCGATAGTAGCAGTAATCACAATTAGTATTAAGAAAACCCCTAGCAGCACGCGCTGTTTGATTACTTTCGTCCACTGATTCATGAAAATGCCTTACCCCCTCTATGCACGACCAATAAGAAGAAAGGTAAGCCGAGCATGGCTACAATAGCGGCAACCGGTGTTTCGTATGGCGCGTTAATCGTACGTCCAAGCGTATCGGCGAATAACATAAAGGCTGCTCCCGTAACAGCAGACAGCGGTATGACGTAGCGGTAATCCGTTCCGGCAACCGTACGAACGATATGCGGGATCATTAAACCGACGAACGTCATATTTCCGACAAGTGCAACCGAAGCGCCCGCAAGCATGATCACGACGATAAAGAGAATGACTTTTACGGCTGCTGTTTTTTGACCTAAGCCGACAGCCACCTCTTCGCTCAAGCTAAGAATCGTTAGATGTTTAGAAAACAGGTAGGAAAGGAGGATACCAGTTACTATAACTGGAACGATCAACACCAACTTACTCCAGGACGTGCCGACCAATCCTCCCGCGGTCCACATCGATATGTCTTTCGATATTTTAAAAACAATGCCGATTCCTTCTGCAATGGCGGTTAAAAATGCTGAAACCGCTGCACCAGCGAGTACGATGCGAAAGGGAGACATTCTGCCCTTCTTAGTAGCCCCTATACTGAACACAAGTAATAATGATCCGACCGTTGCCCCGAGAAAGCAAGCGATCATAATATAAAAATCGTTCGCCGAAGGTAATAAGGCAATTGTTAACGCAAGCGCTGCATTGGCACCTGCCGTCAGTCCGAGTAAACCCGGGTCTGCTAGTGGATTTCTTGTCATTCCTTGCATAATAGCGCCGGAGACGGCTAATGCCGCTCCGACGAATAAGGCACCTACTTCACGCGGTAAGCGAATTTCGCGGATTAACAAAACGGATTCACTAGATTCACTAGTAGTGAGTGCCAACCATACGTCCTTAAGTGTTGTATTTGCCGCTCCAAAAACGATAGAGACAACAAACATCGCAACGAGAAGCACGACTCCCGCAACTATTTTATATTTAAAGGATATCTTGTTCTGTGTCGATCTCATCATATACTATTTCCCCAGAAAACTTTTCTCAAAGAAGTCTAACTGAAACTCCAACGTCAAAGGATCATTTAAAAAAAACTCCTTAAAATCGACTTCAAAGACCCGCTTGTTTTTTACAGCCGGAATATTTTTATATGTATCGGTTTGCTGAAATGAATTGTCGGCATCGCTATTTTTGCTCAGGATGAGGTAATCCCCAGCAAACTGCGAAAGCACCTCTTCCGATACCGCATAATAGCCAGTCTTAAGAGCTTTTTCTTCAACTTTCTTCGGCATTTTTAATCCCATTTCCTGAAATAAAATTTCCGTCCCGCGCCCCCAATTATTGCCGAATACATAAATCTGTTTGTCGTATTTCTCAATGACGGACACTGTTGTGTTTTCTCCTATTTTTTTCTTAATATCTTTTCCGGCCTTTTGCGCTTTTTTCTTGAATTGATCAACCCACTCCCGCGCTTCCTTCTCCTTGTTCAGCAGCTTCCCGATCTCAATATGTTGCGTTAAGTAATCGACTTTACCGTAAGTGTAAGTGACAGTTGGCGCGATCTGCTTTAACTTCTCAACATTTTTGACAGTAGATAACCCGATGATAAGATCAGGGTTTAATTCTATTATTTTCTCCAAATTTTCATCAGATACCTCCGTGACATCTTTTAATTTTTCACTGAAGCGCGGGTTCATCTTCGCCCACGAATCGACTCCTACGAGATTGACGTCTAAAGCCATGACATTGCCAGCGAAGCTTGCCAAGACGACGACGCGCTGCGGATCGGCCGGAACTTCGACAGGACCGTTTTCCGATTGGTAGGTTACCGTGTCAGTTTTGGATGCCTTCGAGTCGTGGGAATCAGTGTTCACGCCGGTTTCCGTACTACTGCAACCACTTAACACGAGAATGCAAAATAGGATCAAAAGAGCAGGGATTTTTTTCATCTTGATTCTCCTTTACCGACAAAAAATATATGTAACAGTTAATTGATAATGATTATCAATATTATTTTATCGTATCATACTATGCTAAATAGCTATTGTCAACTTCTTTATTGTGTGCACTTCTTACAGGCAAAGCTTGAACAGACACACTGATTTCCCTCTTTTGCCTAAAAATGATGCATACGGCGATCGATCCCCATTGATCTATAAACGGAAACAGTGTATATTCTTATTGATAATGATAATCAATATTATATGAACCTAAGGTGGGGACGAAAATGGATACAGATCAATTATTCGACGTAACAATCGTCGGCGGAGGACCAGCCGGCCTTTACTCCGCTTTCTATAGTGGGCTGCGGGAAATGAAAACAAAGATTATCGAATATCAATCATTTTTAGGCGGAAAGGTACACGTCTATCCGCAAAAAATGATTTGGGATGTTGGTGGGCTTACGCCCATTCTAGGAACCAAGTTAATCGAACAGCTCGTAAAGCAAGGATTGACGTTTCACCCAGAGGTCGTATTAAATGAAAAAGTACAAGCGATCGCCCGTAACGAAGAAGGTATCTTTGTGCTACGAACTTCCTCGGGGCAACAACACTATTCAAAAACAGTCATTATCGCTGTCGGAGGCGGCATACTGAAGCCAAAAAAACTCGCGCTGGAAGGTGCGGAGAGATTCGAGGGTTCAAATTTACATTACACTGTGAAATCTATAGGTCATTTTCGAGATAAAACGGTGCTTCTTTCGGGAGGCGGAAACTCGGCGATCGACTGGGCCAATGAATTAGAACCTGTCGCTAAACAGGTTTATTTGGTCTACCGTAAGGATTCTTTGACCGGTCACGAAGCACAAGTTAAACAGTTGCTTGACAGTTCAGCCGTTTGCTTCTTTCACACCTCTATCACAAAACTGATTGCCTCCAAAGGTTCTAAAAGGTTCGAATGTGTCGAGCTGACTAACCACGAAACGGGAAAAGTTTCATATTTAACGGTGGACGAAGCGGTGATTAATCACGGATATGAACGGGATACCTCGCTATTAGAAAATAGCAGTTTGGATATTGAAAAGATAGACGATTACTTCATTGCAGGTACCGCCCACGGTGAATCTTCGGTCCCTGGGCTGTATGCCGCCGGAGATATATTGACATACGACGGGAAATTGCATTTAATTGCCGGTGCTTTTCAAGATGCTGCTAACGCCGTCAACAAAGCCAAACAATATACCCAACCTAATGCCGATCAACGTGCAATGGTGTCTTCCCACAACGAAATATTTAAGCAACGCAATCGAGAGCTGGTCAAACAAATGCTACAATAACAGCTACGATCGTTAATTTTACATACATTCGGTCAGCACATCGCTGACCGAACCCCTTATCCTGGTTAAATTTTGTTACCTGTTCATCCGTCGTCAGTTGCACTGTTTCACTAACATGATGAACCAGCCCCGTCGCACAAACTGAATGGCAAACAGAGTGGAGTCCCAGTACGTGGATCGGGAATGATGTCCGCATTGATGCCAAATACGTCGCGCAGCATCTCCCGATGAACAACCTCAGCCGGGCTACCCTCGTATGCCACATCGCCTCGCTTGATACAAACCATATGATGGCTGTACCGTGTCGCATGATTCAAATCGTGAACGACCATGACAATGGTTCGTCCTTCCCTGCGATTTAAGTACTCGAGCAACTCCAGTACTTCAAGTTGATGGGTCATGTCGAGATACGTTGTCGGTTCATCGAGAAACAATATTTCCGTCCCCTGCGCGAGCGCCATGGCAATCCATGCCCGCTGACGCTGACCACCCGACATTTGCTCGATCGGACGTGCAGAAAAGTCAGTCATACCTGTTACCTCTAACGCCCAAGCTACCATTTCCTTGTCCTCTTTACCTAGCGAACCAAACCCTTGCTGATGGGGAAATCGGCCGTAGGAAACGAGTTCTCCTACCGTAAGCCCTTCTGGGACGACCGGGCTTTGTGGCAGGATGGCAAGTTGTTTCGCTACATCCTTTGTCTGCGTTTGGTGAATCGATTTTCCGTCTAAATAGACCTCACCTTTTTGCGGTTTCATGATGCGGGCCACCGTCTTCAATATCGTCGACTTTCCTGAGCCATTCGCCCCTACCAGTGCAGTGATTTTCCCGTCCGGAATCGTAAGATTCAGCTGATTAACAATCACCTCTTCACCATAAGTGATCCGAAGATTTTCGGTAACCAAACGCGCCAAGTTGACCACTCCTTCCTAGAATATAGCGACGATGCTGTGATTCTCTCTCGCCCTATTTTGCAGCATCAGCTTGTGCCGATCACATATTCGATAGTAACGATAATCATTATCGGCGAAGAAAAAAAAGAGCCGCCGTCTACCCTTTTTTATGAATACATTTATAGGCTCGCATAGGCTCATACTTAGATGATAATGTTTCTCAATTATAACTTTTTCTGCGGACTACGTCAATTACCCTTATTGACACTAAGTTTACAATCTCACCCTAGCAGAGATCATTACAGACGATGTCAGCACCGTACCGACGCGGCGGTTGTAACACGCCGAGCGAACTCGAGTCGACTCCGACGACGCACAGTGCGCCCGTACGGTGGGCAATATCGGCGATTTCACAGCCTTTTTCCTCGATAAATCTTAAGAATGACAGGTTTTCAAAGTAGACGACAGCCGGTTTTGCAGAGATTTTCGCTTCTCAATCGCGCAAGTCTAGTTGCCCCGCCGACCAGATCCGGTGTTAATAATGCCCCCGCCGCCACCTTGCACCATTGAGGGGATGACATGCTTCCATAACAAGTACACCCCTTTAAGTGACACATCGACGACAAAACCCGTTCACATTCCGCCCGTGCATTCTTCTCACTTCACTCCTCCATAATGTTGGCTCCGATACCACTTCACGCTAATTTTTTCTTACGTTCCGTCTGCCATCATCGATGCTATACCAAAAAAATAAAAACGTACCAAATAACGAGCGGAGGGTAGCCAACACTCCAAGCGGCTGCCGGCTTAACTTGGCGATTCTACATATTCCGGCCCGCTCTGCCCTGCCGCTCTTCTTCGTCACCTGCTACCGTTGATTTCGTTTCCGCCCGTTTTTTGGGGACGGGTTGTGGGCCGTTTCAACAGCGTGCTCGATTCCCACGCCTTCATCCAATTGGCTAGGCAGTTTTTCGGGTAAAAAGCATCCTAACTCCTCGGCGGCACCGATGCGGTAACTTAAGACAATTTGGACGTAACGTTCTTTCTTTTCTTCTTCCGCTGCACCATTTTTTTCCGATGTATCGACCGCGGCATCAGGACTGTCCCTTTCACTGGTGCGATCGGTAGCGACCTCGTCTACAGCGTCAGTGGTAGTCGTGCCTTGGCGATCGGTGCCGGCGGCTTGTGTCGCGGCTTGTGTCGCCGCATGCGTCGACGGAGCGGCTGTTTTCGTATGAGCACTTTCACCTTTTGCCTCAACCACGTCCATCAACTGCTGACAATGTTCTTTCCATTCCTGTTTTGTGCACTCCCGTAGCATGATACTATAATCGACATCGTCGCTTTCCGTCTCGCCCTTTTTAAAACTTTCCCCCAACAATTTTAACCCCGGCTCGATTAGGCGGACTGTATCGACGAGCAGCTGCTCTGAAAACTGCGGAAGTAAGCTTTCATCGAGCGTAAATTGACCGCGCACCGCTTTATAATATTTTTCGACCAAATTTCCGTGTTGACGCGTTTCCACTACTTTGAGCACGCCCGCCTCTTCCAACTTGCGCACGTGGTAGTACAACCGCGAAGGCTTCTCCTCTAACTTTGCGGCCATCTGCGTAACCGTTAGCGCCTCATCTTTGACGAGGTCGATGATCGTTAAGCGACGTGGGTCGAGTAACATTTTAGCGACTTCCATATCTTTAATCTTAACTGGGCCAGGCAACGGGAATCACTCCATCTTTATACTATGTCGTCACTTCGGCACTTTGACGCGACTACTTTGTCCCGTGTAGTGCACGATACCCTTGTAACTGCGGAAAAATGACGACCGTTATCATTAACATCATACCAGCAATTGCACTGCTGAGTAAAACGCCAAAAAACTGTGCGAGCCACCCCCCTAATAATATGCCCGCTAATTGCCCCCATTCGACCGTCGACTGCATGAGCGCTGAACCTCTTCCGCGGAAACTGTCGGGAGTCGCCGTTAAAAATAGGCTACCGATCGGTACATTAACACAAGTGCCAATCATACCGCTAACGGCGTTCCAAATAAAAATTGGCGCAATGCCAAACAGACGTTGCACATAGTCGAGAGGCCAAATTAACACTAACCAAAAACCGAACAGAGCCGTCGCAACCGTCAGTAATTGCCCCGGGGGAAAGCGCCGCAACAATACGGGGCCGAGCAAAGCCCCGATGACCGCCCCGACTCCGAAGACAGATCTCAAATACCCAAAGTACATTTCCGGAACTTTAAAGTGGAGCAAAAACGTCGCCGCAAGATTGGCGTTGAGGATACCGATTATGATCGAAATCGGCACGAGCAAGATGAGTAAAAAACGCAACGCCGTGATTCCCGTCACCTCTCGAATACCTTCCTTTAACAACTGCCAGTGTGACTCCCGCTCATCGCTCGCAACCTGTTCACCCTCCCCTAAGGAGCTTATCGTCGACAACAACATCGCCGACACAGCGAAGGTAACCGCACCAATAGTAAAAATGAGGGAGCTATTAACGAAGACAACTAAAATTCCCCCAATAGCTGGCGCAATGACGAGCATGGCAGAAAACGTTCCTTGCGATAGGCTAACGGCTTCTGAAATCCGCTCTTCGCCAACTACTTTCGGAATCGACGAACTGCGCGCCGGTTCAAACAGCGCGGTGCCGATCCCGTGTAAAAAAATGAGCACCAATAACGCATAAATATTATCTTGCGCCAAAATCATCCCCAACAAGATCAAACCGCGGTAAACGTCGGAAACAACCATGATTACACGTTTCGAATAACGATCGGCAAAAGGCCCTAAGAGAACGGAAAACATCGCGACCGGCAATAACTGAACAAAAATAACCGCGCTTAAGTAGATCGGACTGTCTGACAGACGCGCCACCGATAAAACGACGACTATACTCGTAATGCCATCCCCTAATTCAGCCACGACTTGAGCTAACCATAAACGTAAGTACTGACCATTTTTTAGTAACGAAATCATACCTTTCCCTCACTCCCTCATCCACTAAGTAACGCTTTATCGTTATTCATGTATTTTCCGTTAAAATATATTTTAACGGAAAATACATTTTACATAGGGAGCTAAAGGATGTCAAGAAAAAAACGGGTAAGCACCAATCGGCTTACCCGTTTCTGTTTAGGATGTATATGATTACTTGTTTGCACTTGCGAAGAGCGCTTTCATTTTGGCACGCCCTTCATTGATGCGTGGGTGGAATTGAAGCGTGGCTTCATCGCGAATCGTCTGTACGGCTGCCTTCGCGGCGTCAAGTTGTGGCGCGATGTCTCCCGCACCGTTCGCATTCCGGTTAGCGATGGAAAGTCCCGCTACCGTCCCTTGCGCCCGTGCCACTTTTGCACTTTCGATGCCAGTTATATTGCCGGCGACGTACAAGCCTGCGAGCGGCGTTTCCATTTGCTCGTTATGAACGGGGACGTGACCGCCGAGCTCTTCGACGTATTTAAATGGGCAACCGATGACAGCTGCCAGTTCGGCGAGCGGATAAAGTCCGCCAGCGATACACACAAAATCGACGTCGACCACTTCCTCTGTCCCCGGAACGCGTTCGCCATTAGGGGTGATGTGACATATTGTCACCGATTCCACCTTGTCTTTGCCGTTTATTCCAATGGCTGCTTTACGCAGATGGACCGGTATGCCCCACATTTTTACGCCGCCTTTTGGATAGAAGTTTACCGCCAAGTTTTGCACCCAGGCTGCTTTGGCGAACTTGCTTCCAAAGCGGATCAACGCCGAAGGAGCCAAGTGGGCGATGCGCGCCAATTCTCCCATCACTTTTCGCGGGTGGCCGTGTTTGTCGGTAATCGAGTTACGCGCAGGTAACACCATGCTGTGCAGCTCGATGCCTGCCAGTTGCAGTTCACGTGCAATAGCCGCTGATAGGACGTTGGCACCGACGACGATTCCTTTTTCCCCGACACGCACGCGGTGTACGTTTGTCATCACTTGCGCCGCACCAATGGACATGACACCCGGAAGTGTCCAGCCCGGAATGGGAGCGGGAGATTCCGCAGCACCGGTTGCGATTAGCAAGTTTTCGGCATGAAAAATTCCGTCATTTGTATGAATATCGAATCCTTCATCCGTTTTTTTCACATGGTGGGCAGAGATTCCGCAGCGGATCGTTGTATCCAATTGGTTCGCTTTATTTAACAACGCTTTCGTTTCTTCGATGCCGTTCCACCATTCACCGTCAGGTCCTTGGTAAAGCTGACCGAGCAACCGTCCGCCCGGTTTCGGAAATTCGTCGATGACAAGCACGTTCAAGTTCCATTCGCGACAAGCAATTGCTGCCGACAATCCAGCGGGACCGGCACCGATGATGACAACGTCATACATGAGAACCTTCCCCCTTACGGCCTTCGTATTTTTTAGCGAATTCAGCATAAGTGCGCGGCAGATTCTCTGCATTGTCCGTTGATTTTAACGGGGACGGCTGTACTTTTCCACTTTCAATGACCATATTCGTTCTCAGTTCCGTCAAACACGCGCGAACCCCTTGTTTTTGATTGACCGTGACACGGCATTCGAAGCAATGGCCAATGTTACAATAAATGCCACGGGGAGTTCCGCTTTCCTCGTGCACGCGCAATTTGCGAACGCCACTCGCGAGCAGTGCCGACGCGATCGTATCCCCTTCATATCCTGTGTATTTTTTTCCATCAAACGTAAAGGGGATGGCCTTTTTCTGTTCTAAATCCCCCAGGACGGGATGATCCACAATTCGATTACGATTCATCGTCTGCTTGACCCCCTAATGCAGATAAAGGAATTGGCCGCACAGGCGGTTGGACTTTTAGCGGAATCTCATGCCCCGGCTTTCCTCCCAGCACCTGTTCCAACACCGCATCGACGGCGGGCCTGCACGTGCGTCCGCCACAGTAACCCATTCCTGCGCGTGTACGCAGCTTTAATTCGCGGGCGGAGCATTTATAGTTACTTGCCGTTTCTTGAATGTCCTGTAATGTGACTTCTTCACATCGACAAAGGATTACTTTATCCATACGCTCACCTTCCTCTTTGTAACTATCCTTAGGAATGAATACGGCATATAATAGAATGAAAAATGTGGTGCCGCTAAAAATATGAAAAAACAGGTGCTAAGAAGCCCAACTTTTGATAGGATCGTAGTAAGCGCTTCCCACAATGTAGGGGAACACCTATGACAAGTGTATGGGATTAAACGGTGGATTTCAATCATATTAATTTGGATGTTGTAACCATATATTTTTTTATAAATAAGTAATTTCACACGGATTTTACAATGGGAGAGATGGCGTATGACAAACGGAAATCATGCGGAAGTCGCTGTGATTGGCGGTGGGATCGTCGGCTGTGCGATCGCCTATTACGTTTCAAAAGCTGGTGTCGATTGCATGTTAATCGAAAAAAACGACGTCGCGAGCGGTACGTCGTCTCGTTGCGATGGAAACATAACGATCGTCGACAAAGATCCGGGGTATGATAGCAAGATGTCCCTCGTGAGCCAACAATTAACGGTTGAACTGGCGAAAGAATTAGACATCCCGTTCGAATATCGTGTCCTAGGCAGTATCCTCGTCTGTGACAACGATGATGAATTGGAAGCGGCTGCAGAATGGGTAAACATACAAAATAACGCCGGATTGACATTCAAGTTACTCGATCGGTCAGATATTCGGCAGGAATCGCCATATTTTGCCGACGACATTCCAGGTGGGTTGGAGTGTGAAACGGACTCACTCATTAACCCGTATTTATTTTGTTATTCACTGATCGATAAAGCAAAACAATACGGATTGAGACTCCACACCTTCGCCGAGGTGACATCGCTAACAAAAAAAGACGACTTCGCAATCGAAACGACGAAAGGCACCTTCACTGCTAAAAAAGTCGTTAACGCATCCGGCGTGTGGGCACCATATATCGGTAAGATGCTCGGGCTCGACATTCCGATCGTTCCGAGGAAGGGACACATCATGGTCGGATCGCGACAGAAACCGGTCATGATGCGGAATGTGATGGAATTCGGTTACTTAATGAATAAATTTCAACGTGAACGGATCGCTGATCCCGAAACGTTAGCCCACGGTGTCGCCTTAGTCCTCGAACCGACGGAAAGTCAAAATTTCTTGATCGGCAGCAGCCGCCAATTTGTCGGCTACGATCGCCGTGTCGATATTGACGTTGTGAGAACCATGGCAAAGAGAGCCTTACGCTTCTTCCCAAAAATGGACGACTTCAATATTATTCGGACGTATACCGGGTTTAGACCTTGGACGAAAGACCATCTGCCAATCGTTTCTGCAGTTGAACAGGTCCCCGGATTTTACATTGCCGCGGGGCATGAAGGTGACGGCATTAGCTTGGCAACCGTCACTGGAAAGTTAATTGAGGCGTTAATTTGTGAAAAAGAGCCGATTATTCCACCAGATCCGTTACGATACGGACGGTTTGCACAAGTCGAGGAACCAGCTCATTCTTAATTCGGTATCCCTACTTAATTCGGTGTTCCTACTTGTACTAGCACACGAACTCGTGTGAAACTCGCCATCGACTTTCGGCGAAGGAAATGGGACGAAGGAAATGGGGTGAAGGAAACGGGATGAAGGAAATGAGACGAGGGAAATGGGGCGAAGGAAACGGGATGAAGGAAATGGGGCGAGGGAAATGACGATAGGTTAGGGTAAGTCTATGGAATGACACGCGACCGCAGGTGCGCCAACACCTGCGGCCTTTTCATCTACCTCGATCATAGCATAAAAAAACAATGGAAATAAACGCACTTGCCACCGTCTGCGGGTATCTTCGCTACGATTTTCCCTTCGTACAACTCCCGCTCCAGATGGCTAATATTAACACAATCGCCCCAAAAATAACGTTGTTCCACATCCCCCCAGTTTTACTGGAAAAGTCGTAAATCCACGGCGAAATCATCAACCAAATGCCGATCAATCCGGTTAGCCACAACTGCCACACGCCCACTCACCCCCTTCCGATACACGCTTTTCAGGCACGTCCTTAATTTTAGACGCAATATGAAAAAGAAAGGATTATATTTTCATCATTATGAGTTCGATCTGTCCGTTATGAGAATTTATTTAAAAAAACCACGCCCCTTGTGGCAGCACGGTGCGCATGCTCAACCAAGAAACGTGGTTTGTTCAAAAATGATTTTTTCGACAAACGAAGCAAATTTATTGCTAAACGATACAAAACGGGATTCCGCGAATCGTCGTCGCCCGATCCGCTTCCTTACCTTCTCCTGTTCCTAGCTGCCTGGCGCTGTTTTTTCACGCGCCACGCTTCGACGTCCCACACGTCAGTCACCCAGTCGGCATAAAATTCGCGTTCGTGCGACACGAGCAAAATCGTACCTGTGTAGGCGATGAGCGCTTCTTTGAGCGCCTCTTTCGCCCGTACATCGAGGTGGTTCGTCGGTTCGTCGAGCACGAGCCAGTTGCCACCTTTAAGCATTAATTTACAGAGGCGTACTTTAGACTGTTCGCCGCCACTCAACGCTTTTAGCGGTTGAAAAATGTGTTCGCTCCGCAGTCCGGAACGGGCCAACGCTTGCCGCACCTCTTTTTGCGTCATCTTCGGAAAAGCGTTCCACACTTCGTCTAACGCCGTGTGGTCATCGGTCGATTGCACTTCCTGGGCAAAGTACGCCGGGCGCACGCGCTCGCCGAATTGGACGGAGCCGCCGAGTGTCGGAAGCTCGCCGAGAATCGTCCGCAGACACGTCGTTTTTCCGATGCCGTTATGACCGATGAGCGCCACTTTCGCCCCCCGCTTCAACTTAAGGTTCATCGGTGGAAGTAAGGCGCGGTCGTAGCCGACGACTAACTGTTCCGCTTCCATGACGACACTCGTCGGTTCGACCGTCACGTTAAATTTAAAATACGCTTTCGGCGGCGCTTTCGGCTTTTCGATGCGCTCGATCTTTTGCAACTGTTTCTCGCGGCTCTTCGCCCGCTTAGCAGTCGATGCGCGCGCCTTGTTTTTTTGCACGAACGTCTCCAGTTTGTTAATTTCTTGCTGTTGCCGTTCGTAGGCGAGTAGCGTTTGATCTTTGCGCAGCTCGTATGCCGCCAAAAACTGGGTGTAGTTGCCGACGTAGCGCGTCAACGTTTGGTGCTCGAGATGGTAAATGACCCCGACGATGTCGTTCATAAACGCCGTATCGTGGGAAATTAAAATGAAGGCGTGCCTGTAATCTTTCAAATAACCGGCCAGCCACTCGATGTGCGCCGTGTCCAAATAGTTGGATGGCTCGTCGAGCAATAGGACAGTCGGCTCTTGCAACAACAGTTTGGCTAGCATCACTTTCGTGCGTTGTCCACCGCTGAGCGCACCGATCGGTGTGTCCAAACCGAGAGCAGTGAGCCCTAATCCGCCCGAAATCGTCTCCACTTTCGCGTCGACGGCATAAAAGTCTTTTTCCTCTAATTCGTTTTGTAGCGTCCCGAACCGCTTGAGTAAACGTTCCATTTCTTTTTCACTACAGGACGCCATCTTTTCCGTCAGTTGCAGCATTTCCGTTTCTAGCGCGTAAAGACTGGCAAACGCTTCCCGCAAGCAGTCGCGAATTGTCAGCTGATCGTCCAACGCGACGTGTTGCTCTAAATACCCTTTGCGGACGTTGGGCATCCATTCGACTTTCCCTTTGTCCGGAATGATCTCGCCGGTTAAGATGCGAAGTAGCGTCGATTTTCCGGCACCGTTTGCCCCGACCAACCCGACGTGTTCACCCGGCAACAGCCGAAAGGAAACGTTGGACAGCACTGTTTTATCGCCAAAAGTATGCGTGAGTTGTTCTACATTGACAATGCTCATTGCTAAGTCCTCCTTCAAAATGCACGAAACGCACGTACAAAATGGATAGAATGATCCCTTAGAGACCGGTTGCCTCCATTTGTACACGCTCCTTCAAGTGTGCCAACCGACAAGAAGCTGCGAGGACGTAAAAAAGGGTAGAGCGCAAAGTCGCCCTACCCGTATCTCCTTGCCCGATGATCCACGCGTGTTCACGTACGCTTGCCGCGTCCACGCGAACCCGATGTTTCGGATGCATACACGTCACTTTCGTTCGTCAGTCAGCTGTCACACGACGTTTCCGGTGTCGTTCGTCGGCCTAGCGTCTGCAGTCGCACCACTAACTCTCACGGTGACGAGTAACGGTCGTAATCGACTGTAACAGGTCGCGCGTGACCACAAAACGTGGCCGAACAATCTAACGAAAGGGTGTATTTGTTAACGGTGTAAGAGGTGTCTCTCCGCTTCTTGCGATTGGCTTGAATAGATGAAAATGGGCACACTTCACCTGTGTCACGCCAAGACGATTGCAAGTACAGCGGATAAAAACATGTGTTCCTCTCACTCCTCCGAATAAATTCCTTGTTATTATAAACGAAGAGCCATAAAAAAGCAATACGCTGTTGCAAAGGGCTAGCTTACCCCTAGCACAACGACTATTCTTCTACTTTATACGTCGCATCGATCGTTCCCCCGCCTAAGCAGATGTCGCCATCGTAAAAGACGACTGCCTGACCCGGGGTAACTGCTCTTTGCGGTTTCGCGAAGGCGACTTGGCACGTGCCCTCTGCCGTAACGTACACCGTTACCTTCTGATCCCGCTGCCGATAGCGAAACTTCGCCGTGCACGGAAGTGTCGTCCCCGGTGCCTCGCCGCTGATCCAATGTACATCGCTCGCGTATAGACCGTGCGAGTACAGTGCCGGGTGGTCGCCGCCTTGGGCGACGTACAACGTATTGTCTTTGAGGTTTTTACCGACGACAAACCACGGTTCGCCGCTGCCAGAACCGCCGATCCCTAGCCCGTGCCGCTGTCCTAACGTGTAGTGCATTAACCCGTCGTGCTCGCCTTTGTATTCCCCGGATAATGTTCGCATCTCTCCCGGTTGGGCGGGCAAATATTCGCTTAGGAAATCTTTAATGTTGCGCTCGCCGATAAAGCAAATGCCCGTACTGTCCTTTTTCTTCGCCGTGGACAACCCTGCGTCTAGAGCGAGCTGGCGCACCTCTCGCTTCTCTAAATCGCCGAGTGGAAACATCGTGCGCGACAATTGGTACTGGTTGAGTTGGCAAAGAAAATACGACTGATCTTTATTCGAGTCGACGCCCTTGAGCAGTTCAAACACGCCATCCTTTTCCCGGATGCGGGCGTAATGTCCAGTCGCCATATAGTCAGCGCCAAGTGCGAGTGCGCGTTCGAGAAACGCTTTAAATTTTATTTCCTTATTACAAAGGACGTCTGGGTTAGGGGTACGTCCTTTTTTGTATTCGTCAAGAAAATAACTAAACACCTTGTCTTGATACTCTTGTTCAAAGTTGACCGTGTAGTACGGAATGCCGATTTGGTCGCATACGCGGCGCACATCTTCAAAATCGACATCGGCGGTACAAACGCCGAATTCATCCGTGTCGTCCCAGTTTTTCATAAAAACGCCGATAACGTCGTATCCCTGCTGCTTTAAGCGTAGCGCTGCGACAGATGAATCGACGCCACCGGACATGCCAACGACGACGCGCGTATCTTCCGGTTTTTTTTGCATCGTTAATCTACTCCTTAAGACATATGTCCGGTGCGGTGGTACGAATGACAGATCGGCTCGCAGCGAACAAACGGCCCTTCTGCCAAGGCATTCTGCGCGTACCGTGTCACGCATACCGCGCTGGACAGTCTTCTGTTATGTTACCGGATTTGGCCCCTGTTGACAAACTTCGCCGCCGTTAAGCTAACAAACATCTCATCGTCGTTCAAGTGTTAATCGCCGCGATCAATCGACGATGTCCGCCTTGCAAATTGCCGCCATATGTTCGAGGAACATGTCGTGTTTTTGCTGATCGAAATCGGCCACACAGGAACGTCGCACCGTGACGGGGTAGCCGCGGTACGAAGCAGCCAGTACTGTCGCATTCACGCAAATCGAGGTACAGACGCCAGCAACTTCGACGCGATCCGTGCCCGCCGCTTCCAGTTTTTCCGCGAGAGGCGTCCGGAAAAACGCATCGTACTTCGTCTTGTTTATTTTTTCGATGCGGCCAGTTGCCACAAGCTCGCGATACGCCTCGTCAATGGGCGCCACCCAGGCGGCACCGGGAGTCCCTTTCACGGCGTGTTTAGGCCACATAGCAAATTCCGGATCGTCTGGCTCATGGTGATCGCCCAACAAAAACACGTGACCTCCCTCCTCCACTGCCCTGTATATTTCCCGGACAATATTGCCGACAATCTTTTGTCCCGGTAGTCCGCAGGTCAAAGTGCCGTCATCGGCGACAAAATCGTGAATCATATCAACGACAATTAGTGCTTTACTCATTCGTTGCCTCTCCTCCGTATTAGAAACTAAAGCTTCTGTTACTCAAGGCTCTCCCATAAGTAAAATGTAACATAACTTGACCACGGCGACCATGGGGCACCGATTTCCCGCACTTCCGCTTCCGTCGGCTGGTGGTCGAGTCCGTAAGCGCGACGCACCGCGTTCCGCAACCCAATATCGGCTGCCGGCAATAAATTAGGGCGTCCCATACCGAACAGGAGCAAGCATTCCACTGTCCACCGCCCGACTCCGCGCAGCCGCGTTAACTCGCTCATCACCTCTTCGTCGGACAAGTGCCACAAACGTTCCAACTGTAATTCTCCGTTCACGATGAGGCGGGCGAGATCGATGACGTATTCTGCCTTGCGCTGACTAAATTGGAGCGCGCGCAAGTCGTCGTAGGTCAGGTTCGCCACTTGTTCCGGTGTGGGAAACACCGGCCACTGTTCACCGTCAATGGCGAGAGGGTCTCCCGCCCGTTCAATGAGGCGAGTCGTCAACGTTCCGGCGAAAGCCATGTTCACCTGTTGACTAATAATCGTCTTAGCAAAGCTTTCAAACAGATCCGGTTCCCGAACCATGCGCAATCCGGTTAAACGATGGATGATCGGCTGTAAGTGCGCATCGTCTGCAACGTGTTGATAAAAACCGGACAAGTCGACGTCGGTAGAAAACATGTGCCGCAGGAGTCGTTCTCCTTCATCCTTCACAGCCGCGGTCACTTCACCACAAATTTCGACTGACAGGCACTCACGACTAGCGTCAGCGACACGAATTTTTAACAAACGCGGTTTACCAGCGAGGCGCACTGTGCGCAGCAAACACTTTCCGTCCGATCGATACATCGACTTTTCCAACGCGAGTAACCGCGCGGCCATCTTCGGAAAATCGTACGGCGCGGTCGTCTGTATTGTAAAGGCTGTCATCTCCATCACCTATGCTCGATTGTATCACACGTTCATATGCGATATGACAAGCAGACGCATACCAACTATTAAATCATTGCACACATCCGAAACAAACCCACCGCTAGGTAGCAAAACCTTACGCGGTGGGTTACTATCATCCTACTCTTTCTAGGTCTCTTTCCCGGTATCTTTCTCGGTCTCTTTCTCAGTATCTTCCTTAGTATCTCGACTTTCATTCTCACAGTACCTCGGTTTGACTAGTTTCGGTTCAACGCCCAATTGGGAGATCGGTTTACTATTTGAGGAGATAAACTTTAACGCCCGACTTTACTCCGAACTGTTGTGCCGTACCGAGGTCGGGAATATACACGTCGATCCGGTTTCCTTTGATCGCCCCGCCGACGTCTTGCACGACGCGCCTACCAATCCCCTCAATATAAACGACACTTCCCATCGGGATCACCGACGGATCTGCGGCAATCGTTACCCCTTCCTGCACTCTCGCCCCGCTTGCCGTAATGCCGTAATCTGGATCGCCCGGACTTTTCCCCGTCGATTCGGGACCGGCCGTATAAGCAGTCAATGTGAATACACCGACGTAGGCACCGCCAGAAGGTGCGCCCGCCGCCACTTGCGCGGCTCGCTTGCGCGGTGCCTTTGCCTCGCGCGCACTGTCGCGGGAAGCTAACTGCACCGAAGACTGCTGCTTGTGCGGCCAATGCTGCGGATCTTTCAGGAAAAGTTGTTTTCCCGCCTTTAGCGGTCGTTCTTCTAAAGTCGGGGACATCTCCTTAATCGTCGCTACCGGCACGCCGTACGCCTCAGAGATTGACTTTAGCGTATCCCCTTTCTTCACAATGTAGAAAAAGCCTGTCGCTTGCGGGATGCGCAACTTTGAGCCGACATGAATGACACTCGGGTCGCTAATGTCGTTTGCCAAGGCAATCGTATCCACGTCTGTGCCGTATTTTTGAGCGATATTGTACAACGTATCGCCGTGCCGCACAGTTACGTTGTAGACGAACGTCTTTTCTAGCTGCTTAAACTCTTCCAGTTCTTTGTTTACACTTTTATAGAGTACCTCCGTCTGCGCGAACGCGTTATGGAACAAACCTAAACATAACGCGACACACAGCAAGCCTATTACCCAACGTTTATAGGCCACATTGTTCACCCCTTTTTCATAGGTTGCTAACAACATGGCCTAATATTTACAATTTTATACGTTGCATTGTATTATTCACATTGTATTATTCCGAAGTGAACACGTGTTGCACCCGATGCAACGACGCAGTAATCGCGGCTGCATCGCGGGCAATTTGGCGTACGACGTCGGAGGCACTTTCAATTGAATCGATCAGTCCGACAGATTGGCCACAATTCATCCAACCGTCGTCAACGTCCCCTTCAATCGCCGCGATACGGTTCTGTTTTCCCCGCACGAGCGGCAAAAATTGCTCCAACGTCGGATGTGTCTTTTCAAATTCGAGAACTTTTTGTGCATACGGCGAATTGAGCACGCGCAAACGAAAGTTTAGGTTACGGCCGAGCACAACCGTGGCGTCGTCGCCCGCTTCTACGAGCAACTGTTTGTAATTGTCGTGTGCTTCGCATTCTAGCGTCGCCACGAATCGGGTCCCCATTTGCACCCCATCCGCCCCTAAAGCCATCGCCGCGACGACACCGTGCCCGTCGGCCATGCCACCGGCGGCGACGACCGGTAGATCGACCGCTTGGACGACTTGTGGGATGAGCGCGAACAAACCGAGGTCGAGCGGACTGTCGTGACCGCCAGCTTCAATCCCTTCGCACACGATAAGGTCTGCCCCGAGCTCTTGCGCCTTCACCGCGTGTTTAACGGACGCCGTGACCGCCATTACTGTTAGCCCTGCCTCCTTAAACAGTGGAATGTACGGCTTAGGATTTCCCGCCGCGACACTGACTGCCATGATCTGCTCCTTATGTCGTAAGATGACGTCGACGTACGGTTTGTTATCTTTATGACTACTAATCGGAAAGTTAACGCCGAACGGCTTGTCTGTCTGTGCACTTGCCACAGCAATCTGGCGGGCAACGTCTTCCGGAGAACGTCCGCCGCAGCCGACTTGGCCGAAGCCGCCGCCGTTCGACACTGCCGCCGCCAGTGCGCCGTTACCGACATAAGCGAGCCCGCCTTGAATAATGGGAAACTCGATGCCGAGTAAGGTACATACGCGATTGTCACGCATCGTGCCATCTCCTCCTATAACTGCCATACCGTGTTCATCTTAACAAACAGTGCAAGCTTATCCAACCCTGTCAACGCACTGCACGTCCTCTTAGCACATCGTCGTACAACGCGATAAATTGTTTGACGACAGATGACCACGAATAACGTTCCGCAGTTCGGATGGCGTTACCGATTAGCCCCTCTTTGTGCGGCATGCGCAAAACGTCAGTAACGGTCCGCTGCACCTCATCTATCTGCTCAAAATCCAATATAAAGCCGTTCCGCCCATCGTCAATCATTTTTTGGAACGACGGAATGTTACTGAGGAACGGAATTCTACCCGCAGCCATCGCTTCCAATGCCGACAATCCGAAGCCTTCATATTCGGAAGCAGAAATAAAGTACTGTGAATCGGCCAGCTCGGTGAGCAGCGCTTCCTGGGACAGCGACTCGCGGATCGTGACGTTATCCTCGATGCCGTATTCACGGCTCAATCGGTCATACGTCCCCCGTAAATTGTCAAAATCACGGCCCGCGATTTTTAAACGGAGGTCGGGAAAATCTGGCTTTAATCGCTTCATTAACAACAGCAACCGGTCGACGCGTTTGTTTTGCGAAAAGCGCCCGACAAACATTAAGTTGTTCTTGTGACACCGCTTTGCACTGATCGTGCTAAATTCGGAAAAGTTAATGCCATTCTCGATTAGGTGTAAGTGGTCTGGCATAATCGCGCGAAACGTCTCGTAATCGTTCTCACTGCAAGCGACGACCGCATCGACATTTTTTAACGTCGCTCGCGTAATCGTGTTAAAGTACATCTTTTTTAATGTCTGTTGCTTTTTCGTATGAAAAAAGCCGCCATGAGTAGACAAGACGACCGGTTTTTTATAACGATATTTAAAAAGCGACAAGTAATCGATAAAAAAGTCAACAGCGTGCACGTGGATCAAGTCATAGTCGTGCACATACTGCAAGACGGAAGTCGCTAGCGGATACCGCTTCGACCCTTTATACGGGATCCGTGTAACTGTGATGCCGTCCTCGACCGAATGGGCGGGTAACTTCTCCCCACTCACAAAGTCTTCATCGATCGTCAGTACGTCGGAGGTGACACCATTCTGTTTTAAGTGCGTCGCCAACTCATAAACGAAGTTTTCTAATCCGCCGATACACGGACGATACTGCCTGACAATCTGTAAAACTTTCATGAAGACTGTCCTCTCTCTATCAAAATTTTAACTCTGCTACTTCTCCCGGGCATCGATGACATCGACCGAACCGAGTACAGGTACTTGCAAAACCCTCTCGACATCTTGTTCACTAGTAATCGTACCGTGCCAATACTGTTGGAAAAAGACAAACCCGATCGCGGCTATTAAACCGACGACAAAGGCAATTGCGACGTGAAACACGAATTTAGACGACTTACTCACGCTTGCTTCCGTCAGGACATCGACGTTATCCAGCTTCATAATTTTCACAACTTCTTTGGAAAAAACCTCGGCGATCGTATTCGCAATCGCTTCCGCCGTTTTTTCGTCGCCGTCTTTCACCGTAATATCGATCACTTGCGACTCGTGTTCACTCGTGACCGATAGTTGTTTTTGCAAGTCAGCTGCTGTCCGCTCCAGCTTTAATTCTCCGATGACCGTGTTCAAAATACGCGGACTCTGTAGTAACGTGTGATATGAACTGACGAGTTTGACGTTCGTCTGCACGTGATCAAAAGTGGCTCCCGTCTTTTTTTCGCTCGGTTGATTGACGAGCAGTTGCGCCTTCGCTTCGTATATTGGTGGTACTAAACTGTAAGATAGAGCCGCACTCGTCGCCATAGCAAGAAGCGGAATGAGCACAACGATCCAGAGACGCCTTTTTATCACTTGCCACACATGTTTCAAATGAATGTTCTCCCCCATAGCACCCTCCAAACTCCTTGTTCCTAATTAAGAACCGGGCAAATTAATTATATCAATTCCTATTAGAAAATTAAACCTCGTTTTTTGACCGCTTTATTACGGCTGGCACGCCGACCGCCGTGCGATTAGGCGGTACGTCGGTTAATACGACGGCATTAGCGCCAATCTTGCTTCCTGCACCTACTGACACACTGACACGTTACCGAGCACTTTTGCTCCCGTCCCGATCGTCACGGAGCTTCCGATCGTCGGCACCTCTCCTGACGTCTTCGCTTCGCCGATCGTCACTTGGTGAAAGAGTACGACATCGTCCCCGATGACTGCTTCGCCGTGAATAATAATACCGTTAGCACCGTGCGGCAATTTTAGACGTCTACCGATTTTGCACCGCGCCGGGAACTCTGATGAGCAAACGAGTTTCACCCACAAGTTGTCGAGGATGACATATAAGACGAGGAGTAGTTGACGGAGGAGCGGTACTTTAAACTTGTAATACACGAAGTGACCGTAGCGATAAATCCACATCGTCACAATACCCGATGGCTTGTTCTCACGGTAAGTTTGCCAAATCCGCTCCTTCAGCGAAAGGTGTTTATTATGATTTACGGCCCTTGCCATCATACTCTTTCGTTCCTCCCTTTAACTCGTTACGGTCAACTTTAATTTTGCCCATTTCATTTTCCACACGCACAGCGAAGGCTTGCGTGACGCGTTCTTGATCGTCGACAAACATATTTTCCACAACCTCCCCCTCGCCAGCGTGGAAAATAGTTACTGCTGCCTTGCCCCGCTTCGTCGCTACGGATTGGTTGTTGTTGGCGATCGTATTCCCGCGGACATAAAAATCTTTTTGGTTGTATATTTCGATGCCACTCTCACCGTTGCCACTAACTTCGTTATTGGCGACGGACAATCCGTCACTCTGTTCAATGTTAGCTACCTGAATGCCGTGAGCGTCATTTCCTTTCACGACGTTCCCTTCGATGGCGATCTGTTTTGCATGACACCCTTGGACGTGAATGCCTTGCACGGCGTTGTCGTTAAAGGTGTTGTCAATAATGCGAATGTTGTTGAACATTCGCCGCCCGTCGGGGAAGTCGCGGGTCTTTTCACCTAAGTACGACGCTTCGACAAACAACCCTTTGCCCCCGCTGCCTTCTACTGTATTTCCCTCGACTAGAGCCCCATCGATTCCCGTGACGTAAATCGCGTTGCCGCCGCCAGCCAGCTCATTTTGTTTTACTTCGTTTTTCACTACTTGTACATTAGTCGCTACGTTGTAACCACCTTCGACGAATATACCGTCACCGCCGTACCCGCCTGTTTGCCCGTAACCGACTACCGTGTTGTTCTCGATGACACCGTCACTAACCGTACGAAAGGCAATCCCGGCGTTACGGGAATTGATAACCTCGTTATTGCGAACGACGATGTTCTTGTGCGGCTCGTCCCCCGGGGCGACAATGTGCCCGACTTCGATGCCAAAGTCAGCCGCATCGACGACTTTATTTCTTTCAATCGTTATGTTGGACGTCGACTTGCCTTCTTGATAGGAAAAGAAGATTCCGTTTTGCTCATCCGTTCCCTCAATGACGTTGTCGACCACTTTGACATCCCTCGTGCGCTGCAAGCCGAGTATGCCGTTAGAACCGCTATTTTTTATATGCGATTTCTTGATGACCCCGTTTTTGCTATTAAAAAGGACGAGGGATCCCGACGCCGAATTGACGACGTGAACGTTAGTGATTGCAAAACCGTCGACGTGGTCGAGGACGACAGTGTGGGCATGAGGATCGTCAATTTTATCGCGTCGCCGCTGTTTATCCCCGTCAAAGGTCATATCGCTTATTTTTACGTTTTTGGCACCTTGCTCTGTTTTTAAGGCGTTATGTTTCATTGATTTTCCTGCATCGTCTTTCGCCTTAATCCGGAGAACGGTCTTGTCCGTGCCCGCTCCTTTTAAATGAACTCCCGATTTTAAGACGAGTGGCTGCTCAAGCGTTAACACGCAACCCTTCAGCTGTACTTCTCCCCCACCTTGCGCACTTGCTTCGTCAATCTGCCGCTGAATCTCTTTTATTTCTTTAGCGCCACACACCCGTTCACCTGGCTGCGCTCCCTTTTTCGTTACGCTTTGCTGCTGCTTAGGCTGCGGGCTACTTTGGAAGGCCCCGTCTCGTACAACAAAAACGATAACAACCGCCAAGGCGATTAATACAAAAAAAAGCGGAAAAACTATTTTCTTTCTCATCCTTCGACTCCTTACGTATTACTGTGACACTTGTCGCTCCGATCGTTTCATAAGCAAGTAGTAAGCAGCGACTAGAGCTAAGTGGAACCACACAAAGCCCATACGAAAGCCGTTGTTAAAATTGAAATCGACGAGCAGTAATATACTCGCACACGCTAAACCTAACGCGACATCGTCGCGCCTAGAAAAGACGGCTTTATGTAAATGTACAATTCTCATCAAAATTAGAATAAAAATGAACGTGCCGATCATGCCCGTATCGAACATAAAGGTGAGAAAAATGTTGGCATTCCCTTTACCTTCGTTCATTTCCCCACCGTATATGTACTTCGCCCGCAGCTCCTCGGACTGCGTCAGCATCGCCATGCCGCCACTCCCGTTGCCGACGTAGGGATGAAGTGGGATGTAGTCGAGCATTAATTGAATCGACGCCATGCGACTGTCCGTCGCCCCAGAATCGGTCGACGTCGACGTACTCGGATTGAGGCGTTCCAATATGTTTTCCGCGATCGACGGATTGACGACAAACAAAGACGCCACTAAAAGGACGAAAGCGAGTATCGTTATTGCTATTAGCTTGATAATTTTTTTATCCCTCGTCACGATGTACAAAAACAAAATCGCGACAGCGAGCGATACCATGCTCGCCCTAGCCATACTAATAAAAACACCTAAAAAACAAGCCGCCAATCCGAACAGCACGAACCTCTGCGAAAAGAAGCGATTGTCTTTCCGCAAGTACCACACGAAAAACCATATGCCGCCGTAGGCACAAAACAAGCCGTACCAGTCCGGTTCGTGGGCGAAGGACGACGGGCGCGGAATACCGATCGATTCATAATGACCGATGCCGATGTCTACGCCAAAAATAAAAAAGCTAATCCACTCGAGAATACCGTATGCGGCGACGATCAAACTAGAGAGCACGGTAAACCTTAGTACTTTATCGTAAAAGGAAGCACCCTTTGTCGCTAACGTTTGTACAATGACGTAATAAAAGAAGTTGAGAAATACCTGTCCAATCACGAGCACCCAAAAGTCTTTCGGACTCAGTAAATGGGGGTAAGCGAGAAAAAAACTTAACACCCACACGTTCAACAGCACAATTAATGGCATACGCCGCAACTTCACGTTATGGAAACTGCATTCGATAACAAATTTGATCGTCGTAAGCAAAAACAGCAATTGATAAATCCTAATGTACGAACCTTGAAAGGTGATGAACGATTTATCAAAAAAAATGAATAAGGCAATTAACAGTATGTACTTTTCTAAAGGAACGGCTAACAAAAACGGTAAAAACATCAGGCCGATAAAAATAGCCATTACATTAAGCGGCAACACCGAAACAAAACCGATGGCGAGTGACATCAAAATGGCACACAACAGCGGTAGATTGATCTTTTTTTTCCTGATGTAAGTTTCCATCCCGTCACCTACCCACACGTTACAATATCAACCGGGTCGTTCGCGTTAAAGAACGGCATAGGACGATTATACATTGAATCGATCCCTTCTGTCGATACGCTGAAAAGGAAGCACCTTTTTTTGAATAAGGTTCATCCCTCACCAAAAAAGGTGCTTCGCAGCTTGAGATCACACAATACATGCTGTTTCTGTCATGTTTAGGGACACACTGTCATGGGCATGTACGTCGCATAACGCACGCGTTAAGCTAACTTCTCCATCTCATCGAGCAGGTGCGCAAATACGCCGAGTGCCGCGTTGACCGGTTGTGGCGAAGTCATATCGACACCAGCCTGTTTCAAAAGGTCGATCGAGTAGTCGGAGCATCCGCCTTTCAAGAATTGCAAGTACCGTTCGACAGCCGGCGCGCCTTCGGTTAAAATTTGTTGCGATAACGCGGTCGCGGCTGAAAACCCTGTCGCGTACTTGTACACGTAAAAATTGTAGTAAAAATGCGGGATGCGCGCCCACTCGATCGCTGTATCGTCGTCGATGACGATATCTGTACCGTAATATTTCACGTTCAACTTACGATACGTGTCGTTCAAAAATGCCGGTGTCAACGCTTCGCCCGCTTCGACCGTTTCGTGAGTCAACTTTTCGAACTCGGCAAACATCGTCTGCCGGAAAAACGTCGTGCGGAACTGTTCCATGTAATGGTTAAGCAAGAACATTTTTTCTTCCTGCGACTCAGTACGGTCGAGCAAATAGCGCATTAACAGTGCTTCGTTCAACGTCGACGCCACTTCTGCCAAGAAGATCGTATACTGGGAGTACACGTACGGCTGGTTGCTGTTCGAGTAAAAGCTGTGCATCGCATGTCCCATCTCGTGCGCCAGCGTGAACATGTGATCCAACGTGTCGTGGTGGTTCAAGAGCACGTACGGGTGCGTGCCATACGGTCCAAAGCAATAGGCGCCGCTCCGCTTCCCTTTGTTTTCGAGCACGTCGATCCAGCCGCCGTTAAGCCCAGCGTCTAAGTCAGCCAAATACGTGTCCCCGAGCGGTTTTAACGCCTTTAAGATCGTTTCTTTCGCTTCTTCAAACGTAATCGTCTTCGCGACGTCTTTCACCATCGGCGTGTACAAATCGTACATGCAAATGTCGTCTAGGCCGAGTAATTTTTTGCGCAAGGCGACGTAACGGTGCAGCAGGTGCGTATGGTCGTGCGCCGACTTTAGCAAGTTGTCGTACACGCTGAGCGGAATGTTGTCTTCGTCGAGCGCCGCTTGGCGCGCCGACTCGTATTTGCGCGTGCGCGCGTAAAAAACATCCTTCTTAATGCTCGCTGAGAGCGTCGCCGCGAGCGTGTTTTCTTGCTTTTTGTACGTGCGGTGCATCGCTTCGAAGGCGTTCTTGCGGACGGTACGGTCCGGGCTTTCGATCAACTGTCGGTACAGCCCCTTCGTCAATTGCACCTCGCTACCGTCCTCGTCTTTGACCGTCGGGAATTGGATGTCGGCGTCGTTAATCATGCTGAAAATCGCCGACGGCGCCTGCGCCAACTCGCCGACACGTGCGAGCAACTGTTCTTCTTCCAGCGAAAGGACGTGCGCTTTTTGCCGCAAAATGTCTTGCAAATGGTGGCGGTACACGCCTAAGCTTTCGTTTTCGGCGAGGAATTGCTCGATTGTTTCCTCCGGAATTGTCAACAGTTCCGGTATGATGAAGGACATGCTTTCTTGTACGTCAATCAGCAAGCTTTTGACTTTGCTTTGCAGTGCTTGCGATTGTGCATTGGCCGTGTTTTCGTCAAAGCGCAATTTGGCGTAAGCGTAAAGTAAAATCGCCTTCTGTTCGATGTCGTCGTGCAGCTGTAGCGCCTTAACTAGCGACTCCGCACTCCCACCGAGTTTTCCCTTTAGTGCGGCGATGTCGGACAACTGCTCTTTTACCTCGGCAAAATCGCGTTGCCAGTCCACCTCAGAAACATACAGATGGTCCAGTTTCCACTGATATTTTTCAGGCACTTCGCTGCGTTCGAGCAGCACCTGTTTTCCATTTCCCACGATGAGTTCACTCCTTGAGATGGTTAACATATGTAGACCTATTTATTTTACCACTGTTGCCCGCGTTCAACAAAGTAGGCGAGCGTTTGCCAGTCTACTCCACTGAGAGGGGTGGGAGGATGAGGAGGGGATAAAGGGGGGAATGGAATTAGGGGAGAATTATGTGGTATTTCCCGAAACAAACTCCTGAAACAAACTCCTTACTAAACGAACACATAGTGTCAATCTTTATCAATTTCCTTAAAATTTTTGAGGAGAAAGTCTTGGAACAGTTTTGCCGCGGGCGGCAACTCGCGCTGTCGCAACGAAATGATGCAAAACTCGCGCGTAATTTTCGGTTCGAAGACGCGTACGGGCACGGGCTGCAAAGAAGGTCCACTGTCGATAAGGGCAATTTCCGGTAACAAACTGACCCCGAGTCCCGCAGCCACTAAGCCGCGAATCGAATCTGTCTCTTCACCTTGAAACGCTATTTTCGGGGTAAACCCCGCTTTGCGGCACGCCTCCCACGTAATGGCGCGCAACGTGTACCCTGACTGGAACATAATAAACGTCTCATCGGCAAGCTCGCGTAAGTGAATCGACTTTTTTTTGGCTAGGCGGTGTTCGGCTGGAACGATCGCTAGTAGCTCTTCCGTAAACAGCTTGCGGGTAAGGAGCGAAGGCACGCTTTGCGGCGTCGGCGAAACGAGTGCGAGATCGAGGTCGCCGCGCTCGACACATTCGATCATATCCACCGCCGGCCCTTGGCGCAGTTCAAAGCGCGTTCGCGGGTGCGTACGGCGGAACTTGGCGATGAGCTTCGGGATAAGGCGAATTGCCAAACTGTGGGGGAAACCGACGCGCACTTCACCCAATTCCGGATCGAGGTAGGCGCGAATGTCGCGTTTGCCGTGCTCTAACTCGGCGAACACATTTTCTACGCGCTTCAGAAACAGTTTGCCGACGCGGGTTAAACGGACGTTGCGCCCATCCCGCTCGAACAGCGCGGCGCCGAGTTCTTTTTCTAACTGGGCAATTTGCCGACTTAACGCTGACTGTGCAACGAACAGCTCTTTTGCCGTTTGCGTAAAATGTTGCCGCTTGGCGACTTCCAGAAAATACTGAAGCTGCCTCAGTTCCATTTCTCACGTCTCCCTCAACTCATCTCAAAAGACGATTGATATCATCTACTTATTATATTTGATGAAAAAAGCGTTGTCATGTAGAATGGAAATATAGCGTTTTCAAAACGCCCTAACGAACTCTCCGAGGAGTGTTAAACGCATGTTACAGCAACTGTCTTGGATGGTTGGCGGGCAGCAGGGGGAAGGTATAGATCCAACCGGTTCGATCCTTGCGAAAGCTCTCAACCGACAAGGCTACTACATTTACGGATACCGTCACTTCTCTTCGCGCATTAAAGGCGGGCACAGCAATTACAAGGTAAGAATTAGTACGGCCCCACTGTTAGCGAATGCGGACGCACTGGACATGATCGTCGCCTTTGACCAAGAGACGATCGATTTGAACGCCCACGAACTAAGGCCGGGCGGTCTCGTGATCGGTGACAGTAAGTTTAAGCCGTCTGTCACGAGGGACGACGTACAACTGATCGATATCCCCCTAACGAAAATCGCCGAGGAACTAGGCACTCGCATCATGAAGAACATGGTCGCGATCGGTGCCACTACGGCGATTATTGGCGTTGATCCCGATATCTTCACTGAGATGATCACCGCACAATTTGCCCGCAAAGGCGACAAAATCGTCAGTGCCAATTTGGAAGCGATTAAACGAGGAAGAGAACTGGCGCTCGAACAGTTGAACCCAGAGCTAAACATGGCGCTCGCGCCTGCCGACGGTACATCGCGCCTCTTAATGATGGGGAACGACGCCGTTTCGCTCGGGGCACTCGCCGCCGGCTGCCGCGTGATGCCCGCGTACCCAATTACACCCGCCTCCGATATTATGGAACACTTAGTGAAGCAACTGCCCGACCACGGCGGTGTCGTCCTCCAAACAGAAGACGAAATTGCTGCCGCCATTACGGCGATCGGTGCTTCGTACGCCGGTGCCCGCGCGATGACGGCGACTTCCGGCCCTGGTCTGTCACTTATGATGGAGGCGATCGGCCTTTCCGGCATGACCGAAACGCCACTCGTCATTATCGATACGCAACGCGGTGGTCCGAGTACTGGATTGCCGACGAAAAATGAACAAAGCGACGTCAATGCCGCACTTTACGGGACGCACGGTGAAATTCCGCGCATCGTACTTGCACCGAGCACGGCAGAAGAATGCTTCTACGATACGGTTCGCGCTTTTAACTACGCGGACGAATACCAAGTCCCGGTTATTTTACTCACTGATCTCGCGCTTTCACTGGCGCTACAAACAGTCGAACAACTTGATTACTGTAAAGTGACGATTGAACGAGGAAAGTTGCTCTCTGACGAAGAAGTGGCTCAGCTGACAGACGACAACGGTTACTTCCACCGCTACGCCGACACGGAAGACGGCATTTCGCCACGCGCGATCCCCGGGCAAAAAGGCGGCACGCACTACGTCACTGGCGTGGAACACAACGACATCGGACGTCCTGTCGAGAGCGCTGACAACCGACAAAAAATGATGAACAAGCGGATGCGTAAATTAGAAGGCGTCGAACTTCCCGACAGTGTCGTTGTAGAGGAAACGGATGACGCCGATTGGCTCATCGTCGGTTTCGGTTCGACGATGGGAACGATAGCCGAAGCGCGGGCGCAACTGTCGGCAGCTGGCATTCAAGCGAGCCAAGCGCAAATTCGCGTGCTCTCGCCGTTCCCGACGGTTCCAGTTAAAGAGCTAGTTGAACGCTACAAACGCGTGCTCGTCGTCGAAAGTAACGCGACTGGCCAATTAGCGGCACAAATTAAACAGCGAGTCGGCGCAACCGATCACATCTTCAGTCTCGTCAAATACGATGGCGTCCCGTTCTTCCCGTTAGAAATTAGCGAACACGTGAAGGAGTTGAATGCAAGTGGCAACAGTGAAAGACTTTCGTACCTCCGTGAAGCCTAATTGGTGCCCTGGCTGCGGCGACTTCTCGGTTCTTGCAGCGCTACAGCGTGCGGCAGCAAACCTCGGGTTGGAACCAGAACAGATGGCGATCGTTTCCGGCATCGGCTGTTCAGGGAGAATATCCGGTTACATGAAAGCGTACGGCTTCCACGGCGTACACGGGCGCTCCCTGCTCGCAGCACAGGGGATTAAGTTAGCGAACCGCGATCTGACCGTGATCGCCGCCGGCGGCGACGGCGACGGCTTTGCAATCGGCATGAGCCACACGATTCACGCGATACGCCGCAACGTCAATATCACGTACATCGTCATGGACAACCAAATTTACGGTTTGACCAAAGGACAAACATCACCGCGTAGCGCACAAGGCTTTCAAACGAAAAGCACGCCAGCAGGTTCTTTGGAGGCGGAAATCGAGCCCCTACAGTTGGCCTTATCGTCTGGTGTTACCTTTTTAGCGCAAGCGTTTTCCGGCCATACGAAAGAACTGACGGAAATTATCGCTAATGGTATCGAGCACAACGGCTTTTCGATGATCAACGTGTTTAGTCCGTGTGTCACGTACAACAAAATTAACACGTACGACTATTTCCGGGAAAACATCGTCCGTTTATCAGAAGATGACGCGTACGATCCGACGGACAAAGCGGCCGCGATGCAAAAAGTGCTGGCGACGAACGGACTGTGCACAGGTATTATTTATCAGGAGGAGCGGCCGTCGTACACCGATCTGCTCCCAAATGCAACGGAAGCGCCGATCGCCGAGCAAGACCTAACGCTTGGCGAAGACACGTTTAACGACCTGCTCGCCGAATACGCGTAACGACGCACAGCCGCCGCATTGTCGGTTAGGGCGGAAGCGCCAAGCAACGGTTTGCCGCTGATGTCGCCGCCAGTTTTCAGGAAGGTTATTAACGAAAAGCCCTTACTAAATGAACAATCGGTAGTTTTTATTGCGGTTTCCCGGGGGAGACCGTCTTTTTTTTTGCCCGCATCCGTACGCGCGTTATGTTATGATAGGAAATGGAAAGGGGAGAATGCCATGAGTGAACAATCCGCGTCCGTGTACGAACTCATCGGGGGTGCAAAGACGCTCGAGGCTTTAGTCAACGGCCTTTACGACCGCATCGCCAAACATCCGGATCTCATCCCAATATTCCCGGAAGACTTGACCGAAACGCGTAAAAAACAGTACATGTTTCTCACACAGTTTTTTGGCGGTCCGCGGCTGTACGCAGAAACGTACGGACCCCCGATGATGCGCGCACGCCACCTAAAGTTCCCGATCACTCCGAAAAGAGCGGCCGCATGGCTTTCTTGCATGTCTGGGGCGATGGATGACGTCGGTTTGAGCGGCGACATACGTGCCTTCATGTATGCGCGCTTGACGCAAGTCGCTGGGCACATGGTTAACACAGACTAAAAGCGGTAGCTTTTAGCATTGTGACTTGTAGCTACGTAGCTTTTAGCAGCGGCAGCCTATAGCGGCATTATATCGGTAGCTTATATTGGTAGCCGCTTTCATATACAAAACACAAATAAAAAGATGGCGCGAGGAGGAAGCGAATGTTTGAGAGAAATAAAAGTTTACTGTTAGTATCTGCCTGTACGTTACTCTTCTTTCTCCTTTACAGCGGGTTCGTCGACAACTCCTATTTCTCTATCGGCCATTCGAAATTTCCGGCGGTAAGTGAAGAGGAAGCGATCGAGCGCGTCATCGATTTTTCTGCGGACAACCTCGACCTCGGTCTCGACAAAGACTATTTGTCCGCGGAGTTATTTATCAATCATGAATCCGAGCATTTTCTTGCGGCGAACGACGACGCAAAAATGAACGATGAACATTTTGATTTGCCGCCGATTTCGATGTGGAAGGTGTCCTACAGCACGTATGTCGGTGACAGCGAAGACGACAAAAAAATTATGACTGCCGATTACTTTGTCGATCTCGACACGGGGAAAATCATTGGCTTCTTTAACCCTGACCTGGTGACAGACGCTCATGATTTCGGCCTTTCCGGGTTAGACACGGCTGAGGCATGGCTCGCCGATCAAGGATTGACAGAGAGGCTATCGTATGTGCGCGACGAGCAAACGGACAAAGGAATCGCGATTCACCATTTCCTTTCCAACGAGCCGCTCGTCGGCGACAGGGCGCTGCTTTATAAGGTTTTTACTTATAACGGCAATTTTACTGGCTATTATCCAAAACTCGACGTCCCTGAACCGTACACTGTTTCGCTAACGGAAAAAAACTTGACGTTTTTGCTTAACGCAGGCTCTACGCTGCTGTATATGACGCTTATTTTCGTATTAGGACTCATTATGCTTGTCCTTAAGGCTACGGAACAACGGTTGTCATTTACCTTTCCACTGCTCATCGGCTTAAGTGTCGTCGTGCTCAGCATCTTGTTTATGACGAACTTGATCGGGGTGATCGAAGGACTTTTGAGTGGCGCCATCGTCTTCTTCGCGTTGGTCACTGTATACGAAAAACGCGACCGGTTGTGGAATCGCATCCCGGCACGCATCAACCGTATACGGGAACAAGTATTGCAAGGGTACCTCCTCGCCATTGTCTTATTTTTGCCCTCGTTCATTTTTTATACGGTCGGCAATCACCTATTTGACATTTGGAGCAGTAGCGAAGACACCTTTTTAATGCTGAAAGATGCGAAGTGGCTGTGGCTGACACCGTTTCTCATCGGCATTACGGCAGCTATTTCGGAAGAGATTATGTACCGTAAATTCGGCGAGTTCGTCGTGCGCCGCGTGTGGAATAACCAACTGTTTATCGCCTTGACCACGTCGTTCATTTGGGCGATCGCCCATTTAGGGTACAACGTGCACCCGTGGTACTTGCGCGTTATTGAATTAACGTTTTTTGTCGGACCGGTTTTGTACTTTGTGTACAAAAAGTACGGCTTACTCGTGTCGATGATCGCGCACTATTTGTTCAACTGTTTGATCGGTAGTCTCACGTTAATGTCGTTTTCGCGAGACTACGCGTCCACGTTATTGTTGTTACTCGTGCCGTTGTTACTATGCTTCATTCCTGCTAAGCGGGACACCCCCGCTGCTTACCCGGCGACACCACTGGACGGCGGAAGTATTTAACCGTAAGGACACCGTGTGCCATCCACCGTTAGACGCGCACGATGGTGCCGTCGGCGGCGAAGTGTACGCCGTCGGGTAATTGGCTCTGCCTGTAGACGACATCAATGCCGTGCGATAAGTGTGTGAGCCACACCTTCCTCGGACTGACTGCCTCAATTAGGGATAGCGCTTCTTGCACGTCGTAAATGGAGCGCTTGTGTACGTCGGCTTGTTCGTGCCAGAAGCTCGTCCCGAGCACGAGCAAGTCGACACCTTTCATCGGCTGCCATTGCGCTTCGCTCATATGGATCGAATCGGGGCAATACACCCAGCTGCGACCATCTCGTTCAAAGCGGTACGCCGTCGACTCTCCGTTACGCCCGTGATCGACTGTCCACCCTTTGATACGCCAGCCAGCAACGACAAGGTACTCATCGAACGGAATGTAACGCAAGCTTTTACTCGTCCACGGATACTGTCGCCGAACGACTTTTAACACCCACTCCGGCGCGTAGACGTCGATTTTGCGCTCCGTCCATCGCGCCACATCAGCCAAGTCGGGGAGGCCTCCGATATGATCGTGATGCGGATGTGTGAGTAACGTCCGAGAAATGATCCGCTCACTAAACCGTTCCATTTGCGCGCGCCAGTCCGGCCCGCAGTCGATGAGGAGCCGCTCGCCTTCCTCCGTTTGCAACATGACCGAACTACGTAAACGCGCGTTTTTGCACGTCGACCGCGCCTCCTGGCACACGTCGCAGTCACAGTAAGTACGCGGTACCCCCATAGAATCTCCCGTCCCTAAAAAAATGAGCCAGTCCATCGTCCACTACCCTTTCTCTGCAGTTCACGTCGTTTTTTTCCAATAAGAATACTTTCATTATAAGCAACTGCAACTTAGGCTGCAAAATATGCTCTCTCTCTAAACCACTCTCCCTCATAATTTTCTGTACAACTCACAACTGACGGCCAAAAAGCTCGTCTCGTAAACTTCTCCGCATATTCACTGTCCACCTTTCTTATACTGTGGTACGGGTTCTATACGTAAAAGAGGAGGGTGTGGGAGTGAATCAACTAAAGAAAGCGCCACGAGAAAAACCCCACTTAACAGTAATCACACGCGATGTGAAGACTGAGCTCGAAGATGTGGGGGCACAGCTATCCCGCCTCGAAAAACTTATTCACGCCTACAATTTACGCGATATCCTCATGTCGGTAACGAATACGCGCCGTTTGCTGTGGCGAAATTTCATCGCCGGTGTAGCGCGCGGTTTAGGGCTCACCGTCGGCACGACCGTCGTTTTAGCACTCTTTTTTTTAATTCTTAGGGAGTTCATTTCCCTCCCCGTAATAGGCGATTACATTCGCGGTTTCATGGAAATGATCCGCTCGTTCGGCGGCAACAGGTATGGATATTGAGTGGGTGAGAGTCCCTTTTGGGGTTTCAAACTCAAACTCTAAAACCGAGGCAGATTCACGGTTACAAGCAAATAGGCGATCCAAATAAGGCAACAACGATTCTAAAAAATGGTCAGACTTGCAAGAGGGGATAAAAACACCCCTCCCTCGTCTGACACGCCATTCATCTCACCGCTTGTAGAAGCGGGAGACTTCTTGCGCAAGTATGTTAATCGATCTAAGCCACCCCGCAGCGTTGCAGTTGCAGCTCTAGCTTCTTCAGCTTCTTCGGTTTCTTCAGCTTCTTAGTGTTATTACGATGCGGTCGATGTTTCGGTTAGGTGAGCCGTTAGCAATTCGTACGCGCGAGCGACCTGTTCTTCCGAAGGTGGCATCGTGTCGACCAATACGTTCTCTAGGCCGAGTTCCTTCCACTTGTACTCACCCATTTTGTGATAAGGAAGTACCTCGACCTTCTGCACGTTACTCAAGCTCCCGATGAACTCACCCAGCCGGGCAAGATCGGCCTCATCAGTCGTATAATCCGGCACGAGCACGTGTCTGATCCATACCGGGACTCCTAATTCGTCCAGCTGCCGCGCGAAAGCGAGTGTATGGCGATTCGTCTGCGCGGTTAGTTCGCGATGCTTCGCCTCGTCGATGTGCTTAATGTCGAGCAAGACGAGGTCGGTCACCTGCAAAATGTCAGCAATGTTTTTCGGCTGGGCAAACCCGTTCGTATCGAGCGCGGTGTGCACGCCGAGCTGCTTACAGCGACGGAAGAAGTCCAATACGAAATCGGGCTGTAAGAGCGGTTCGCCCCCGCTCAACGTCACACCGCCGCTCGACGCCTTCATGTACGGCAAATAACCTTCCATTTCTTTAATGAGTTCTCCTGCATCAACGACGTGGCCGCCACGTACGTTCCACGTGTCCGGGTTGTGGCAGTAATGACAGCGCAACGAACACCCTTGTAAAAAGATAACGAAACGAATGCCGGGGCCATCTACTGTCCCACACGATTCAACGGAATGAATTCTTGCCTTCACGTTGTACACCACCTTCGGAAAATATCTCGCGATCCCATGCTCGCTCTGCTTTATACTTGTCTAATTTATACTTGTCTAAAATGAGGGCTGGGGGCAAACGAACCCCCAGCCTGCCCTGACTCAGGAGAGTCACACGAAACGCGACGTGTTACATGCTTTCGTGGAAGGTGCGGTTGAGCACTTCTATTTGTTGTTCGCGCGTCAGTTTAATAAAGTTCACCGCATAACCGGACACGCGAATCGTCAATTGCGGATACTCTTCCGGATGTTCCATCGCGTCGAGCAGCGTTTCGCGGTTAAAGACGTTCACGTTTAGGTGGTGCGCCTTTTGTACAAAGTAACCGTCCAGCATAGCGACGAGATTATCGACGCGAGACTCGTCTTCTCGCCCAAGTGCATTCGGCACGATCGAGAACGTATTGGAAATACCGTCTTGGCAGTCGCAGTACGGGATTTTTGCCACCGAGTTCAGCGAAGCGAGCGCCCCTTTTTGGTCGCGGCCGTGCATCGGGTTTGCCCCCGGCGCGAATGGTTCGCCCGCTTTGCGCCCGTCGGGCGTACTACCGGTTTTCTTACCGTACACGACGTTCGACGTGATCGTCAATACGGATTGCGTCGGCCATGCGTTGCGATATGCCGGATGTTTGCGCAATTTATTCATGAACGTCTTCACGAGCCAGACAGCGATACTGTCGACCCGGTCGTCGTTATTCCCGTATTTCGGATAATCGCCTTCGATTTCAAAGTCAGTCGCGATCCCATCTTCGTCGCGAAGCACTTTTACCTTCGCATATTTAATCGCACTTAGCGAGTCCGCGACGACAGACAGGCCGGCGATGCCGCATGCCATCGTACGCAAAATTTCGCGGTCGTGCAGCGCCATTTCCAGTCGCTCATAGCAATACTTATCGTGCATGTAATGAATGACGTTCAACGTATTCATGTACAGCTTTGCGAGCCAGTCGAGCATCTTGTCATACTTTTCCATGACCTCGTCGTAATCGAGAACATCGGCAGTAATCGGCCGATACGCCGGTCCAACTTGCTTCTTCGACTTTTCGTCGACACCGCCGTTAATGGCGTAAATAAGTGCCTTCGCCAAGTTCGCGCGCGCTCCGAAAAACTGCATTTGTTTCCCGATGCGCATGACTGATACACAGCAAGCGATCCCGTAGTCGTCGCCGTAATCGACGCGCATGAGGTCGTCACTTTCATACTGAATCGAACTCGTCTTAATCGACATGTTCGCACAGTAACGTTTAAAGTTTTCCGGCAGGCGCGTCGACCAGAGGACCGTCAAGTTCGGTTCTGGCGCTGGGCCGAGGTTGTCGAGGGTGTGCAGGAAGCGGAACGAGTTCTTCGTAACGAGCGTCCGTCCGTCGAGAGACATGCCGCCGATCGACTCCGTCACCCACGTCGGGTCGCCAGTGAACAATTCGTCGTATTCCGGTGTACGTAAAAACTTCACCAACCGTAGTTTCATCACAAAGTGGTCAATGAGCTCTTGCGCTTCAGCTTCGGTCATGCGGCCTGCAGCTAAATCTCTTTCGATGTAAATGTCAAGGAAAGTCGACGTGCGTCCGAGACTCATCGCTGCCCCATTTTGCTCTTTAATCGCACCGAGGTAGGCGAAATAGAGCCATTGCACCGCTTCGCGCGCATTTGCCGCCGGCTTAGAAATATCGAACCCGTAAGAAGCGGCCATCTGCTTCAATTCGTTCAGTGCTTTAATTTGCTCTGCAATCTCTTCGCGGTCGCGAATGACATCTTCGCTTATGACGTCTGTTTCTAAAACTTTCAAATCGGCTTGTTTCTGCTCGATCAAAAAGTCGATACCGTATAGTGCGACGCGGCGGTAGTCGCCAATGATTCTGCCCCTACCGTAGCCGTCAGGTAGCCCGGTAATAATTCCCGCTGAACGCGCCTTTCTCATTTCCGGCGTATACGCGTCAAACACACCGTCGTTGTGCGTTTTTCGATATTCAGTAAAAATTTTCTCTACTTCCGGATCGAGCTCATAACCGTAAGCTTCGGCCGAATTTTTGACGATACGGATGCCGCCAAACGGCATGATTGCCCGTTTAAGTGGTGCATCTGTTTGTAAACCGACGATTTTTTCACGGTCTTTCTCAATATATCCGGGAGCGTGGGATGTAATCGTCGATACCGTCTTCGTATCGGCATCGAGCACTCCGCCGTTTTCGCGTTCCTGTTTCATCAGTTCCATAACTTTTTCCCATAGCTTGTTCGTGTTTTCCGTTGCCGGAGCGAGGAATTGTTCGTCACCCGTGTACGGTGTCACGTTCTGCTGGATAAAATCGCGAACGTCGATCGATTCTGTCCATTCCCCTAGTTTAAATCCTTCCCATGCGGTCTTAAGCGACCGTTCGGCCAATTTGTTGCCCATGTTCCATTCCTCCTCGCATAGTCATCGCGATGTGCACCGTGCAGCCCTATTCCCACTATAACCTTCTTTTCTATCTTCATATGTGATTTACTTCACAAAATGATTAACATGTCACAGCAACGTTTGATGTGTGAGCGAAAATATGGCTGACAAGTAAAAATGGTGTCTTAGGGACATTTATTATATCCACATATATTGTATCATCTAATGTATGTAAGCGACATGACAGTTATGTGAAGATGATCACATAGTCTACATTTGATACAAAAAAATAAACCTACCACGAGGCAGGTCGGACAAATCTGACTGTCCAAAAGAGGATTATTAGGTAGGAAATTAATCCGGGATTAACCGGATGAGGCTCGAGCGGGTTTCCACCGCCCACGTGAGGTTATACTTGTCTGTTCCCTTTTGGTGTATTTTTTAAACACTAATATTAAATAACTCGACTTTTTCCTGTAACTCCTCTCTGTTTGCGTATATTTGGAGTACCCTTCCCTCCCCACTTTATTAGCGTGATCGCTTTGAACACACCCGTTTTCATATATAATGATACTGGTATAATGATATTGGGGGTGTGTTCACATGATCCGTTCGCACTTGCTCGTTCACGGACACGTCCAAGGTGTCGGCTTCCGTTACTTCACGTTGCAACAAGCCCAGTCCCTGGAGATTACCGGTTGGGTTAAAAACAATGTCGACGGCACGGTTGAAATCGAAGCGCAAGGAGAGTCAGAACAGTTAAAGCGCTTTATTGAGCGTGTGAAAAAAGGCAGCCCTTTTTCCAAAGTGCAGCACGTCCAAGTCCGTACGACAGATCAGCTCAAAAACTACCGGTCCTTTCGCCTCAAATATTGACGGTTCCCTCCATTGCCACTAAAAACGTTTTGGCTTTCGTACGGGGCTAGCGTGCAGCGGATGACGTCGCCTTCGTGAGATTCACCTTAGGGTGTTCCATGGCACATTTATCACGATTGATCTGCGATTTGCTCATCATCTCTACATTACTTTGCCGTAGCCCCGAGCAATTGTGCACGCAGTCCTTTCGTGGAAATCCGAGCACATTAAGCCACTTCTTGTTTTTTCAAAATTTGTATCACTAACTTTTTGCGAAGACGAATTTCTTCTTAATCTCCCCCAATTACCCTCATTTAAAAACCTAGAATCGTCCACTAATAATTGATTTCTATAACTATTCTAGTGTGTTCCCACATTCAAAGTCAATGACAACTGAAACACTGATGTAGTTCCATAACCCCTTGTTTCTGATTTTACCACCCACCACAATAAGCGGCGACAGCGGTCTAATATCGTCACCATTTTGTAAAATCTTAAACCTACCCGGTAACCACAATTGCTGCTACACTAATCTTGTTAGTATGTAACAAATTAAATCATATTGTATCAAAACCTATCAGAGAGGAAGGGAGAGCTGATGAGAGCTTTTATTACCATGCCATCGAGCATCCCAATTACTGGAACACAAGGAGGAAACGACCATGAACTTTCCAGTCGTTGAATTTCCATGGCTTGGAAATGGTACCGTTATTGCAATCGTTGCCATCATCCATGTCATCATTAGTCACGGCGTGGCCATCGGCGCGACGACGCTGATGGTGTCGCTGGAGTATGTAGGAATAAAGAAAAATAACGACGGCCTCTTAGCAGTTGCACGAAAGTTTAGTAAGTGGATACTCATTTTGACGACAACAGTAGGAGCGGTGACGGGGGTGGGGATTTGGTTTACCACGACCGTCATTCAGCCCGACTCCATAGGGTCGTTACTACGTATTTTCTTTTGGGCTTGGTTTGTAGAATGGATTGTCTTCGTCACAGAAGTCGTCCTACTTATCATCTATTATTACACATGGGATAAGTGGCAAGGGGCGAAGCGGGTCATTCATAACCGCATCGGAATCGCACTGGCCATTTTCTCTTGGATTACAGCAGCAATTATTACGGGAATTTTATCGGCAAAATTAACTCCGGGGAAATGGACCGATACCCTTTCGTTCTGGAACGCTTTCTTTAACCCTACATACCTTCCTTCGTTAGCGTTTCGCACGTTTATCGCCATCGTCTTGGCAACGGCGCTCATTGGCTTGCCGCTTAAATTGTTTATGAAAAATAAACCGCTACAAAAAGACATCTTTAAAGTGTTTGGGCTTTGGAATGCAATCGCTTTACCGGGTATTTTACTTACTGGGGTGTGGTATTTGTCCCGCATTCCAAAAGAAGCGTACGATTTGATCGTCTGGTCGACCGGAATGAGCAAAAGTATGTTTAGTTGGGTCAATTTGCTCGGATTGGCGACATTCATCGTGTTTACTGTTTGGATGGCACGAAGGCCAAAGAAGGTTCCGCTTATTTTATCACTTGCCGTTTTCGGAGCTTCGATCGGTTTTATTGCCGAATTTGAGGCGGTACGCGAATCCGTGCGCAAGCCATTTATCATTTATGACTACATGTATGCCAACGGCGTGCTTGCGAAAGATGTCGAACGTTATCAAAAAGAAGGATATCTAGCGAATTCTACGTTTGCACCAGTCAAGGAAGTGACCGCAGATAACAGGTACGAAGCCGGTGAAGCGCTGTATGTAGGCCAATGTATCGCCTGTCATACGGTGGACGGCTGGCGGGAAAGAAGAGCCTTTTCCAACCGACTCGCGGGCTGGTCTGAAGAAGTAATCGACAACTATATTGGTTCACTTCATGAAGCTAGACCGTTCATGCCGCCGTTCGCCGGAACGGAAGAGGAGCGCGCCGCTTTGGCTCACTTTTTGCAAACGGTCTCTAATGGCGACCAACAGAAAAAAGACAAATCAACTGATGCTAACAAATCAACTGAAGCTAAAGGGGGCGAATGACGATGTTTCTGGAAAGTTCCCTCATCCCTAACGATATTGAATTAGCCATCCCCGGAAATGTCGGTTTTTTTGAAGTGCTTATTGTGGTCAGTTTTTTACTGCATATTTTGTTTGTCAATATTACGATCGGTTCGTCAGCTATGGCCGTGTTTCAAGAAATCAAGGGGATGATTACGAAAAAGCAAGAACACGATGCACTCGCCGCCCAATTGGCCCATCACACCTCTGTGTTAAAAAGTATTGCTGTCGTGCTCGGTGTGGCGCCATTACTTCTGATCAGTGTCATATACACCCAGTTTTTCTACCCTTCAACTATTTTAGTTGGTAAGGCGTGGTTATCTCTCATTATTTTGTTAATCTCCGCCTTTCTCATCTTGTATGCCTATAAATTTTCGTGGCGAAAAATGCAGGCGGGCGGGAAAAAAATGGCTCACGTATTGATTGGTGGAGTTGGCAGTTTACTCCTCTTGTTCGTCCCGCTCATTTTTATTGTCAATGTCGTGTCTATGCTCTATCCAGACATGTGGGAAGGCTCCAAAGGATTTTTCCACGGGCTGGTGTATTATCCGCAAATATGGCAACGCTATGTTCACTTTATTTTAGCCAGTTTTGCCGTCGCTGGAATCTATCTGTATTTTTGGAATAACCGCTCGCAAAAAAAAGCTGATGCAACGAATGGCGACGATATAGTGAAGGCCTTGGTCCACCGTCAAGGAAAAAAACTCGGCTTGCAAGTAATGATCTGGACGACCGCCATGCAACTCGTCGCAGGGACGTGGCTCTTCATGAGCTTTGACCGCGAGATTCGGCTCCTGTATATGGGAGACGATCCTCTGCTTACCGGTTTGTTCATAGGTTCGATCTTAGTGACACTGTTACTCATCTTTTTCTTAGCATTACTGATGAAGAATGATAAGAAGCCATATTTGGCCTTGTCACTCGCCGCGTTTATTTTAGTACTCGGCCTGATGGGTTGGATGCGACATGAATTGCGTGAAGCTTATTTAGACCCATATCAGAAAGAGACACCCCGCACCACCTCAGTGGTAACGAGCGAATCTTTACTTAACTAACATGAATGAATCACACCGCTGACGGCTTGACATAGAGCTTCTACGGGCATGATTTCTAGCGCTTGCGCTGGGGCGATGCACCACATGTCGCCCCAGCCGATCGCGCCCCAGCCGATCATGCCCGCCCCTCCATGTCAAGCCTACGCGATGTGAGTGACTTTGGTGGCAGGCTCTTTTGTCCTACGCCACTCAAAGTACTCGATCATATCAGGATACCTTCCACCACTCTCCAAGCGTGCCGTTCACCCGCCAACCTAAGTCAAACGCAGCGAAGAATTAGTAGCACGGAATTAATGGAACGCACCTCGCCAAAGAAACTACTGCCGCCGGACGTCCACTAAAAATGTTTTGATTTCGTACGGAGTTAACGTGCAGTGAATGACGTCGCCTTCGTGCCGTTCGCCTTGCGGCTGTTCCATTAAATCGCACGCCTGCCACGAGCGAATACGTAAGTCACTCGTTATCTCCACTTTACCGCGGCTCCCGGAAAAATCGTGCACGCGCAACACAATTTGTTCGCGATCCTCTGCTTTTTTTACTGCGTCGACCATGACGTACGGCGAAGATACGCGGAACAAAGACAGCTCAGGCGCAGTCGAATGTCCAGTCACAACCGTTAAAGGGTTATTTAAGCACCACGCTTCGTACACCGTGTTTCCTTCCAGCCAATCGCCTTTGTGCGGCAGTAGCGCATACGTGAATACGTGTTCTCCTTGATCCGCCTCTGTATCCGGATGAATCGCCGACTTCAACAGCGAGAGGCGCAACACGTTGTCTTTAATGTCATACCCGTACTTACAGTCGTTGAGCAAGCTGACACCGTATCCGCGTTCGGACAAATCCGCCCACTGGTGCCCTACCGACTCAAAGCGGGCGTAATCCCAGCTCGTATTCCAGTGAGTCGGACGTTTCACGTTGCCGAATTGAATGTCGTACGTCGCCTCCGTCGCGCGGATGTCGACGGGAAAAGCGACTTTGAGTAAACGTTGCCGCTCCTGCCAATCAATGTTGGTGGCAAAGTCGATGCGGCGGCTGTCAGCGTACAATATCATGTCCTGCGCGATGGAGGAGTCGCCATACACCCACTCGAAGCGAACGACCGCCCGCAATTGGCCGTTTTCCACGACGCGGCGCGCACGGAGGTCGACGACTTCGTTCATTTTTTGCTGATAAAAAATATCGATATCCCACGCGTCGAAGGCGAGCGGTTTGTCTTCAAACACTTGCAACACGTTACCGCGCGCTCCCACAGGCAAGACGTCTCGCGCACTCTCGCGGTCATAAAGTTTCACGAGTTGCCCCTGATCGTTCCACTCGATGGCATAGTACGGCGTATCGATCCCGTTCTCCCAGACAACGAACGGCGTCGTTGTCCCTTCTACCGCTCGCTTACCGCCGACTTCCTCTGCACACTTGCCGTCAGCTTCTGCTACTCGCTTGCCATCGGCTTCTGCTTCCCCGCGGCCACCAGCTTCTATCGCTACTACTGGTTTGCCTCTGCCAGCGGCGCTCGACTCGCTATCCCGTCGCGCGATTGACTCGCCCGACGTGCTATCAGCTACCGCGACACTTACAGCCGATTTAAACGTCAGCGTCGAATACCCCATCGGCGGCAATTCACCCGTGCGCACGAGCCAGTAGTCGTCACAGTAGTCGGCTACAAGCGGTTTGCCGGCGGCGTCAAACCAGCTGCCGGCGCGATCCATCTCCGCGGAAGCCGGAATTTTTACAATATGTTGTCGCGGCCACGGCGCGGAGTTAAATACCGTTACTCGAGAAGTTTCCGGTTCAGTCTCCCCTTCGGCCATCAGTAACTGTGCCGCTTCTTGCCACGCGGTGCGGCCGAGGCGTTCTGCTTCCGCATACTCCACAACACTGTCTTCGTACACTTCGCGAATCGACGAGCCGGGGATAATGTCGTGAAACTGGTTGCGGAGAATGATTTTCCAGCCGTCGTTCAGCTCGCCTTGCCGGTACGATGTCCAGTCCGAACGGAGCACGCTCGCTAGTACGCCCAGCCATTCGCTCTCGCGGTAAAGCAGTTCTAGCTTCCGGTTCATCCGCTTGTTGTACGCTTGGCTCGTATACGTACCGCGGTGGTATTCCAGGTAAAGCTCACCGTCCCACGTATGGACATAGCTCGACGTGTTCGCCACCCGCTCGTGCAAACGAGCGAAAAATTCCCCCGCCGTCCCGGTCTTCGTGTGCGGTAAGCCCGGCAACTCGTCCATGCGCCGCCGCATTTCCAACATGTCGCGGTTGACGCCCCCGCCGCCGTCACCGTAACCGTAGGAAAGTAAAAGCTCTTGGTTCACTTCTTTGTCGCGATACGCCTCCCAAATGCCTTGCACCGTTTTCGGCGTCACTTTTCCGTTGTAAGTATAAAACCACGATCCTGGCTCTGACCACGGTTCAGGCGTCGTAATGAAGTGAGTGAGTACTTCAGACCCGTCAATGCCGCGCCACTTAAACGTGTCGTGTGGCATGCGGTTGTATTGGTTCCAACTAATTTTCGTCGTCATGAATGTGTCGATACCCGATTTACGCAAAATTTGCGGTAGCGCCCAGCTGTAGCCGAACACGTCGGGCAGCCATAAATAGCGGCACTCCGAACCAAACTCTTCGCGGAAAAAACGCGTGCCAAACAGCAATTGCCGGACGAGTGATTCGCCGGACGGCAAGTTGCAGTCCGCTTCCACCCACATACCACCTGCCGCTTCCCAGCGCCCTTCCCGCACCCGCTCTTTAATTTCCGCGTACAGTTCCGGGTAATCTGTTTTTAAGTAGTCGTACAACTGTGGTTGCGTTTGTAAAAAGACGTACTCGGGATAGCGTTCCATCAACCGCATGACCGTCGAAAACGACCGCGCCGACTTTTCCCGCGTATGCTTGAGTCGCCACAGCCAAGCGACATCGATGTGCGTATGGCCGATGCAGTGCACCGTAACCGGATGATGTTTTTCGATTTTCCTTAATTCGCTCCTAAGCACATGCCGTGCCTCTTGGACACTCTCATAAAATGTTTCTGAGCCCGGCCGCGACCAGTCGAGGCAATGGAACGCCTTGTTTAATGCACTGAGCATCAAGGCGCGCTCGGCCATTTGCTCCGGCAACTCTTTTACCGCTTCAGAGACGGCGCGCGCCGTGTAAAATAAATCATCGGCGACCGGATCTAACCACGCGAGCGCAGCGCGTTTAATTTCGTGGGTTTGTTCTTTCCGTTCACCACCGCCTTCGAGCCCCGACCACAAGCGGAAGGCGAGTGCGACCGATTCGCCAGTTGCGCTTGTAGGAAAAAACACTTCTTGGTGGTTCGAGTCGACCCCTTGATACGGTTTACCGTTCAAAAACAGCAGCGATTCAAACCCTGAATTATTGCCCGCACCCGTTAACCCAAAATCGAACAACCCGACGACCTGTTTCCCCGACCAAGCAGCGGGAAGATGGACGTCAGCAGTCAACCAAACGTATTTGTCGCGTCCTTTCCACTGCTCGCCGACAGCCATTGTCCCCCACTCCGCTGTTTGGGGCGGGTAACTGTCAATCGCCTGTGTCCCGTCTTCCGTACAGCGAAACGCCGGGATCTCGATCATTTCTCGGTAACGGTACGGTGACAACTCGTTAATGCGCGCCGCCAGTTTATTTTCCGTTAAAAACATGTTCGCCCTCCTAACGAATATATGCGCTCCTCGTCACTATGACTTCTCCCAAGTGGATCTCAATCGACAACCCGTCATTCTTTCTGTGTCTCTCTCGTTTACGAGTACCTTGTCAACTTTATCAGCCCCGCCGACTCACACTTAATGTCACAATTTCATGGCCACCCACAACCGTCCGTACCGTGTGTTCCGCTTGTTCTGCGTGTTCCGCCAAGGAGAGCTCTTCCAGCCGCTGTTCGAGAATGTTACTTTTGTACCACTTATGCACGGCAAACGGCACGCAGACGTCGAGCTGCTGCTTTGCCTGTCCCATGTTAAACCAGCGCAAAATGACGTCCCCCGTCTCTTCCGCCACTTTTAGAGTCGAGTGGGCTACTGTCGTCACCCCTTCGTTAGTCGTATCCCCTTCGTTAATCGTATCCGCTTCGTTAGTCGTCACTCCTCCGCTCGCACCGTCCCACGCCACAAACGCGTGAACGGATGGCAACGAGCCGCCCTGTAATTTGAGCTGCTCACTGCTCCACGGTATCTGGAATTGGTAGGCGTCCACATACGCGCCAGAAGTTAGCCCGTCACCTTGGTGGGGGATCATTTGCACTTCCACCGTATGTTCACCTAAGCATTGCGCCTCTGGCGTCGGGAATACGCCCCAGTCGCCCATCTCTCCGACACTGCGCAGTAGCGTTACCGCTATCGTGTTTCGCCCATCGCGCAATATTTCATATTCATTCAAGCCTTTATTCGCAATTGTTAAGCCGGCTGCTCCGTCATTGATACTGACGAATGCTTGCTGGTGCTGGCAGTTGCTCGGGTTTTTCCATCCTGGCGCCGGCGTGTTGTCACGGCGTGCCACTTCGAAAATCGAATCAGCCTCGTGTTGGTCCGCCACTAAATCGGTCGGGAAAAGCATGCGCAGGCGATGGTCTTTCGCCTTGTTGTCAAAAGAAGCCTGCACGGTGACACCGCGCCCGCTTTTCTCCAAACTGACGCGTGTAACTATCGTTAGCGGCACCGTCTCCTCGGCTCGCTGTGCTTTCCGCTCAGTAAACCAGACGTATGCTTCTTGCTCCCGCCGCAACTCCTCATTAGCACTCACCGGAATGTCTAGCTGATGGCGGATTTCCACTGTGGCGCGGTATGGCTTGTCTTCGACGACGCATATGTCCGCTGGCAGGCCTTTCGTCGTTAGCGCTACGTCGCCGTCTGGCTGTTTAAACATATACTCGTTGCCGATGTCGCCAACATCTTCGTACACACACAAGTCGCGAAATGTATGACCACCCGCTTTTTCCGTCACCGCAAGCGAGCCATCTGCGGCAATGTCGACGCGTACGTACGCATTTTCCAGCCTGCGCTCATTCTTGAGTAGCGTTTGTGCTTGTGCCGCGGTGAGTTCGTCTTCCTGCTGCTGTAACACAACCGTCGCTGCCCCGTTCACGACTGCCGAATCCGTGTCGCTCGTAGACTTCCGTCCTCGTACCCACGTGTACACAGCATAGCCGAATGCCGGGATCTCTGTCGCACCGAAAGTGAGTCGGACGCGGCGCGCCATGTACGGCTGGCGAAACTTGTCGTCCGGTAAATCGTAACCGAACTGCACGCCTAAATCGTCGACAGTGCACGCGACAGTACGCCCTTGCACATCGATCAGCTGCCACTCCGCTAAACTGAGCGCTTGCAGCCGCCGCTGCATCTCATCCGTGGCATATCCTTCGCTAAAGTAAATGCGCTTCACGTCGAGTTGCACTGTCACCGTCCCGCTCTTTTGCCACGCACTCGTATTGAACACGGCGAATGGTAAGACGTCTTCGCCCCTCGTAGCGAAGCTACGCGTGTCGATCTTGCCGCCGATCTTTCGCAAACTGTCGGCAACGATCGCTTCGCCGACGTGCCTACTTTTATCGAAACGCGTCACCATTTCCCGGTGCACTTCGTCGACGCTACAGCCACAAATACTGTCGTGCGGATGATTTTGCATGAGCGTCTTCCACGCATACGCGAATAAGTGGTGCGGATACGTTTCCCCGGTAACGTAAGCGCACGCGGCGAGCGGTTCCGCCACTTTTTCTAAGAGCGTCTGTCCGCGTTGGTTCAGCTGTTTCAAATAAATGCGCGACGATGCCGTGTTCACTAACGTCGACCAGCCGTCTGTGCGCTGGCTCCGCAATTCTCCTTGGACGACCTTTAAATCTTGCGGCAGCTCTCGCTTCACTTCCCGGACGTAGTCGGCGAAATTGGAGTGGATAAAAGTGACGTCTGGGGCGACCTTTTGCGCCACGCGGATCGCCGTCGACAAATCCGTCTGCACCGGTTGATGGTCACAGCCGTTCATAAATAACAGCTGGTTCGTCGCCGCATACTTGCGTGCGTCAGCTAATTTTTGCGTCCAAAAAGCGTGCGCCTCCTCCTCGTCAACCGGTACTTCGTTGCCGTTAGAATACCAGTTGGCAAACAAAATTCCTAACACCGACGAGCCATCCGGCGACTGCCACACCATCTCGGAAAAAGGTGACTCGTAACTGTCGCTGTCAGTGACAGTGTTGTTAAAGCCAGTCGGCTTCACCCCGCGACCAAAGACGGCAGTGTCGATACCAGCCTGCTGTAGCAGTTGCGCTGCCTGTCCCATGTTCCCGAACGAATCGGGAAAGTAACCGAGTTTAGAAATAGCGCCGTACGACTTCGCGTCGCGGTGCCCGTAGAGCAAGTTGCGTACGTTCGCCTCACTACTCGTGAGAAACTCGTCTTGCAACACGTACCACGGCCCGATATGAATCCTGCCCGCGCGGATGAACGCAGCGAGTGTTTCTCGCATTTCTGGACGAACTTGTAAGTAGTCTTCCAACATAATCGTCTGGCCGTCGAGGTGAAAGCTCCTATATTCCGGATCTGCCGCGAGTGTCTCTAGTAAACGATCCATGAGTGCCACGAGGCGTACGTGATGTTTTTCATACGGCAAATACCACTCGCGATCCCAATGCGTGTGTGAAATAATGTGTGCAATCGTCTGTTGTGACATGGAATAATAACCTCATTTCTGTTGGAATAGATCGAGTGGAAGAAGGATTAAGAGGTGCCTTCGAGAGTTGCGACCGTCTCAATGTGAGCCGTCTGCGGGAACATGTCGACTGGTTGCACCTCTTGCACGGTATACCCGCGGTCAGCGAGAAAGCGCAAATCGCGTGCGAGCGTACTCGGCTGGCACGACACATAAATGACGCGCGCTGGCCCCATGTCCGCTATTGCCGTCAGTAACCGCTCGTCACACCCTTTGCGCGGGGGGTCGACGACGACAACTTCCGGTCGTACGCCTTGTGCGTACCACCGCGGCATCAGTTCTTCTGCCTTCCCGACGGCGAACTGTACGTTCGCAATGCCGTTTAAGCGCGCGTTGCGCTTCGCATCGGCAATCGCCGCGTCGACGATATCCATCGCCAGCACTTGCCGCGCGTGTTGCGCTAAAAATAAGCTGATCGTGCCGATGCCGCAGTAGGCGTCGACAACGGTTTCCTTGCCCGTCAAGGCAGCGGCGCGCAACACTTCGCGGTACAACACTTCTGTTTGCTGTGAATTAACTTGGAAAAAAGAGTGCGGCGAAATTGAAAAGCGTATCCCGCCGATCGTGTCAGTAATCGTCTCGCGCCCCCACAACGTGCGGTTTTCCGTCCCTAACACGACACTCGTCCGCTTGCTGTTCACATTTTGCACGAGTGAGACGAGCTGGGGGAACTGTTCCCGCAAGGCGTGTATGAATAGTTTTTTCCGTGGTAACTGGGATCCCTTCGTCACGAGGACGATCATTAGCTCCCCCGTATGAACGCCAACTTTCGTGACGACGTGGCGCAACACGCCGCGGTGCTGCCGCTTATCGTAACCAGAAATCCCTAAATCGCGCGCGATGCGCTTGACCGTTTGCACGACTTCGTCACTCGTCTCGTGTTGCAGCAAACAGGCGTCCATGTCAACCATGCGGTGTGTCCCGCGAGCGTAAAAACCAGCTACGAGGCCGCCGTCCTGCTCGCCGAACGGAATTTGCGCCCTGTTGCGATAGCGCCACGGCTCGCGCATCCCGATCGTCGGGCGCACATCGATACCGTTAAATTTGCCGATCCGCTCGAGGCTGTCGTGGACGCGCGCCGTTTTGAGCTGAAGTTGCGCCTTGTACGAGAGGTGTTGCAGTTGACACCCACCGCACGCCTCGTAAACAGGGCACGGCGGGCGCACCCGCGCCGCGCTCGCAGTGACAACTTCTACTAACTCTGCCCGTGCGAATGCGCGTTTCACTTCTATCACCCGAGCGACAACCGTCTCACCTTCGATTCCCCCGGAAACGAAGACGGTAAACCCGTCCGTTTTACCGACGGCGTCGCCGCTTGACCCGTGGTCTGTTAGCTCGATTTCGATCGTTTGGCCTACTCGTAAAGGCTGTTTTCGCTCGGTCATGAATAACTTCCTTTGGCACAATTAATTGAAAGTGATGGGACAGCACTTCGAATTCACACGGCAATTCGGAGCCTTGTTCACCGTCCAAGTTGATTAACACTTCATCTGGAGAAGTAATGCGTAATCGATTTGTTTTAAAATATCGCACCTGCGGATGATTGACGTGTTCCCCGCGCAACGTCATCCCCGCAATGCGTATAAATTCCGGTAAATTCACCTTTTTGACGACGATGACGTCGAATAGACCGTCACTCAAATCTGCCTCTGGCGCTAGTTTTTCAAAGCCGCCGACGGAACTGCTATTAGCGATAAGAAACAGCATAATCGTCTCTTCTATCGTCTCGTCATTCGTCTCGATCGTCACGCGAATCGGGTGAATGGTAGGGATCTTTTCTAATCCTTTCGCGTAATAGGCGAGCTGGCCGATCACCGCCTTTAATTTACTCGGGACGTCGTATGTGACATCGGTCAGCCAACCGCCCCCAGCGATGTTAATAAAATACCTTTCGTTCATCCGACCAATATCGATCGGTAGCGTATACCCGTCCCCGATCACGCGACACGCTTCCCTCATATTGCGCGGAATGCCGATTGCCCGCGCGAAATCGTTCGTCGTCCCAGCTGGAATAATGCCGAGTTGCGGGCGTGTCGACATGCCGGCTAAGCCGTTGATCACTTCGTGAATCGTTCCGTCGCCCCCCGCCGCGATGACGACGTCGTACGCGCTGGCCGCCCGCGCCGCCGCGATCGCGTCACCTTCCCGTTTTGTCGCGTGACAGGACGTTTCCAACCCGCGACTTTCCAATCGATCGAGAATGCGATCGCGTCACCTTCCCGTTTTGTCGCGTGACAGGACGTTTCCAACCCGCGACTTTCCAATCGATCGAGAATGTCTGCTAGGTTGCGCCGCACATCTTCTTTCCCTGCTGTCGGATTATAAATTAGCCGTGCTCGTTTCATATAGTAATCACCTGTCGTCGTTATTATATCCGTACCTTCCGGATATGGACGCCCTAAGCAAGGACTTCTATCCCCTAATAATAACAATGTTATTAGTAAAACGACAGGCGATATTGGCTAGCGACACTGGCAATAGCGCAGTGCATACCCCCTACCGATTAGGTTCGCAGACAGACTGCTAGGAGCTGCCTCTCCTTTCGCAGACAGACGTAGAGTTGCGACACGCCTCAAGATACAACGCGCCAAGCAACGATGTCGTCTACTTGTAAAATCGCGCAAGTGGGCTGCCTTTCACGTAGTAGCCGTGCATACTTAACACAAATTCGCTAAACATCGCGTTCGCCCAAGCAAACCATTCGCGTGTGAAGTGAGTCGGGTCATCGACGTGAAAGCCTTCGTGCATTAAATGTGTCCCTGCATCTGTCCGCTGAAACGTCGCCAAAATGTCCTCGCGTTCGGCCTCGTCTGTCGCTGTCATCCCTTGCACGGCGAGGGCGATATGCCAAATGTAGTGCGGCGGCGTATGCGGACTGCCGATGCCTCGCGCCACGTCTCCCGCGTAATAAAACGGGTTTTCCACACTTAGCAAAAAGCGGCGGGTGTTTAAGTAAATGGGATCGTCCGGTGTGACATAGCCGACATACGGCATGGCGAGCAAACTGGGGACGTTCGCATCGTCCATTAAATTGTAATTGCCGCGCCCGTCCGTCTCGTACGCGTAAATCGTGCCGAACTGCGGATGTTCCACCGTACCGTACCGTTTAATCCCCGCATCAATTTCCGCCGCTAACTGCCGCGCCTCTTCTGCTAGTACCGCATCGTGCCAAACGGTGTCAGCAATTTCTGCTGCATACGCGAGCGCGACGACAGCAAACATGTTGGCCGGAATTAAATAGCCGTACGTACACGCATCGTCGCTCGGACGAAACGCCGACCACGTCATCCCCGTTTTAGCGACGAGCGGCCCTTTGCCGTCACGCGTCAGCGTATCGGAAGGACGAACGTTTTTTCGCTCGAAACGGTACGGCGACGACGCTTCGTGATCTTGCTCTGTCCGCCACAGCGCCACAATTTTGTGTACCGCGGCGCGGCACACGGCGTCTAAGTGAGCTGTCTGTCCTGTCGTTTGCCACAGTAAGTACGCCAGTTGAATCGGGTAACAGAGCGAGTCGATCTCGTACTTGCGCTCCCACACGAGTGGCGTCATAGCAGTCACATCGTCCTGAAACCCTTTGCCGTTAGCCGTCTCGTTAAAGGCGTTCGCATACGGGTCGTGTACGACGTACGCCATTTGTCGCCTGACGACTCCGGCGACGAGCGCCGCGATTTGTTCGTCTTGTGCGGCGAGGAGTAAGTAAGGACGCACTTGCGCCGCCGAATCTCGTAACCACATCGCCGGAATATCGCCCGTAATGACGAACGTCGTCCCGTCTTGTTGTGGTTGTAACGTCGTACGGTACGTATTCGTAAAACAGGCGGCAAACATTTTTGCCAGTTTCGTATCAGGTCCTACCTTTGCCGCAATGTCGTCGATGAGTGCCTGCATCACTGCGGGAATTTGTGTCGCCAAAAATTATACCTCCCGTTTGTTTTTTTGTTTTTTTTATATAGATATCGACTACAATTTGTGGCTGCCACGCGACGGCTCCACCGTCGGCTCCGCTTATGACTGCAATTCTCCTGTCGAATCGCGCACGATAAGCTCACCCGCGACGAGCACTTTTTCCGTCGGTGCATCTGGCCGACTTAGTCGCCACAGCAACAACTCTACCGCGCGCTCACCCAACCGTTCATTAGCGACCCGCACCGTCGTTAAGCGCGGTTCAGAAGGAACGTTCGCCTCAATATCGTCAAAACCGGTGACGGCACACGTTTCCGGAACGCGAATGTCCATAGCCGAAAGCACTTCTAGCAAATGGATCGCCGTCGCATCATTCGCACAGACGAAAGCGGGCGGCATCTCATCTTGCGCGGCATCCGTGCCCAGCGCCAACTGTCGACAAGCGCCCGCAAGCGATTGGCGCATAGGATCCACCATACTTGTCGCTATGCGCATCAGTTGCTCGTTTTGCCGCAAAGCAATCCCGTGAGCTTCTACACACGTACGAAAGCCAAGCCAACGGTTAAAAAAACTCTCTGCTCCGTGAATATCTCCGACGAATTGCAGTGACCGGTAGCCTAACCCAATGAGATAGTGTGTCAGTCGATACATACTGTCGAAGTTGTTCGCAAACACTGTATCACACGCCACAAGGGGGTCTTCGTGATCGACTAGCACGAACGGTATATGCGCCTTGCTCGCCTCTAGCAACAATTCTGTCGGTAAGCTGCCGACACCGATCATCCCGAGCGTCCCTTGCGGGTTTACAATTTGTGCAAAATGGTGCGGTGTCACCTCTGACACGACGATGATCCCTAACTGGCGCTCGCGCAGTGCCTCGGATATACCGGTCAAAATCCGCCCCCAGAAGAACGCGCCGTCCTCACTGTCGTGCAAACCGGGAATGACGACCGTCACGAATTGTTGCCCTGCCTTCGCAGCCGTCGGATCCTGCTCCCCCCTCGAATCTAGCCCGCTAGTCGCTGCACCCGCAGCTGTTTCTCTGGCTTCCGTTCCTACACCGTCCGCAACTTTGTCGCCATCCGCTGTGTCAGCACCTTCCGCCGCCACTTTCGTACCTTTCGCTGCTGTTTCCCCGACCTGTACCGCTCCTCCGCCCTTCGTCAAAAAGACGGGATCGACGCGGTAGCCGAGCCGTACAGCTGCCGCGATCACCCGCGCCCGCGTCGCCTCACTGACTCCTTCCTTCCCCGCCAGTGCCCGGGACACGGCATATTTGGAAACGCCAACGTCGTCGGCAATATGTTGCATCGTCACCTTTTTGCCCATTTTCCACCGCTCACCTTCCTCCGGTTAGGTCGATCGTTACGAGCTAGTCATTGATACGTCGATGGTCACATCGCGGTGTACGGCGCGTAATTGCCCGTCCTTCCGCGTCGCAAACAACAACGACCGTTCCGCCTCAAGTGAAAAAGCATACGCCACCCCTGTCGCCTGATCGATAACTTCTAATCGAGCATCACGCGCGTACTCGGAGACGAATACGAACAGTGCCCCGTCGCGAAACGACAATTTGCGGCCGAAAATACCTGGTAAATCGCCACTCCGCCACTCCAGTTCGCGTGCGACTCCCGCTTGCGCCAACGCGTAGCGGTACATCGCAGCGAGCGGTTCCGGACGCGTATTTAATTCGAGTGGCAGCGCACACCAGATAAGCCGTCCTTTCCCTAACGGGACATCCTGAACAGTGGCGTCGGGCTGATCCAGCAACGCTTCTTTCGTCACCTCAGCGATCCGCCGCTCCCCGAACGACACCGGATACAGCTGGCCGTTCAGTTCGAGCACTTCTTCGCGCCGCACGTTGCGAAGCGCTGTCTCCCCGAGGACATCCGCGAGCCGCCCCGTATGCCGCCAGTAACTATCAATACTAATCGGTCCTGTGAACAACAGCGTCGCGCCGTGTTCCCGTACAACGTGCAACAGCTTTTCCAGCGCCTCATCGGAAAAGTGATGCGCGCTCGGCACGACGATTAGTTTCGGCGGGTGCTGCGACAAGTCGTCGAGGTGATACTCCCCTAACGCGCGAAACGGCACCTTCAACTCGTAGGCGAGCGTCCGCGTCAGCGCTGTCGTCGCGTCAAAGGCGAGCGGGCGGTTAGAAAAATCATTCGTGTACGGGAAGATGGCCACGATGTCCTCCAGCTCCCGCGTGACGAATAAGTCGCGAATCGACGACATGAACGCCCCGAAATCGTAAGAGACGTCAGCTTCCGGCTTTTCCGAACCGTCGGCGCGGCAGGCGCCAATCATCGACTCGTTCGCGTTGTTCATGTAGTAGTTTGTGTTCCAAATCCACTGTACCGCTCCGGCCCCTCCAGCCGCAAACGCGTAGGCGTACTTGCGCTCCAAAATGCTCCGCAACTCAGCCTCCGATCGCTTCGCCTTCCCGTCCGGCTGTTCCACATACATAATGCCCGTCTCTTGAACGAGATTCGGTTTCGTCGGATCTTTAGTAAAAATCCCGTCCCACAGCAGCTGATCCATTAACCACCACGAATGAACCGTCGTATAATCGACCGCCTCCGCGTAAAAGAACGGCGACGGACGCTGTGCGCCGAGTGCCTCGTCTTGCCCAACTGTCACCAACTGCCCAGGGTTCGTCTCGCGAATCGAATCTGCCAGCGACTTCGCCCACTGATTGTGCATCGCCATCGTGAACAGCGTATAGTCCAACCAGACGAGACCGTTCTTCCCTGTAAGCATATCTTGCACATCAAAATTAATTTCAGTGGGTTCAGGCAAAGACACTTCGGAAAACGACGGGAGCTCTACCTCACTCATCTGCCAGCGCTCGCGCAACGCTTCCACCGTCCCGTGCCGCTGCTCTAACCAGCGGATGAACGCCGCCTTTTCGTACGGGTCGTGCAGCGAACGCGGGCCTGCGAACGTCCGTGCCGGGTCAAACAGCGACGGCTCGTTAATTAAGTCCCACTGCACGTTCGTCGTCTCACGGTGCCTAGAGGCGATTGACGTGATAAACCGTTTTTGCGCTTCGACACTGCGCGGGTCCAAATACGGGTTCGTCCCTTCCCACATCTCTGGCGTAAACGAGAAAAACGTAAACGTCACTTCTATTCCGTGCCGCTTCGCCGTCAGGACAAACGCGTCAATCGCACGCAAAATGTCTTCGCGCATGTGGCCGTCAGCTAACATCATATGGCGCCACGCTGTCCAAATGCCCGTGCGGACGAGATTGATGCCGGCGCGTTTCATTTGCGCAAAATCGCGATCCCACACGTGCGGATTCGGCAAAAACAAAAAGTAGCGCGCCACGTCAGACGTCATGTACGTCATCCCGACGACCGGAAACGGCTTGCCGTCTTTCCAAAAGTAATCCCGGTCACAGCGAAGTGGTTCGCCGGCAGACAACAGCTCGCGGTCCATCCCCCAAAAACCTTGCCGCAACAGCCGTACATCTCCCGCGTCAGACGTCGCTTTCGCCGTCACGCGGTAGAAGCCGGGGGCTATGTCGACCGGCAGCGTCACTCGTTCCATTTGCAGCACCCGCGAGGCCGCAACTGTGAGCGTTTTTGTAAAAACAGTTTCCCTGTCATTATCGCGCTGCACGTCCAATTCAACCGTCCACTGTGCCGAATCGTCGAGCGCCCCTAGCGCTTGCTGTTGCCAAAGGAGCGTCGGCCGCTCCCCGACTTCGTATGTCGCGTACGTCGTCTTTAACCACATCTCCGTCACGCCGCGCCCAGCAAAGGCAGCCCACTTTAACAGTTCCTCCACGCCGCCTCCGTCCCAAAAAGGCGCCCGCACGACTTGATTGAGGAACACCCAACGGCCGCCGGCAAACGCGCCCTTCGTATATTCCAATAGTACGGCGGGGGAAGCGACGAAGCGCCCGTCGCGCGACATCCCTTTCACCAGCGGGTAAATGCGGGCATCCATCGGACCGCTCGACCCCATCTCCTCCTCCGTGTGACTCGCCTTCGACACGTGTAAGACGAAATTGGACGTCGGTTCAACTGAGAGCAACGGCATCGCTTCCGCAAACAACGGGATATCGTCTGCCCATTCGAAGTGGTCAATCGGTTCCGGATCGACGGGCAGCACTTCGTGAATGTTCAGTTGGCGGTGGTACGTGACGTGTTCCCGCCCTTGTCGCCACACCCCGTTCTCCCAGTGACACGGTATGCGAAACGGCATACCGCCTACGTGTACCAACCCTTTTCCTTGCCGAACATGCGTTAATATAGCCGGCCACGCATCGGCGGGAAAATACGGTCCGTGCAAGAAAATCGCGCACGTCACATCCCCTTGCGTTAACGCATCTGCCAACTGCCGCGCACCGACAACTGTCACCTGCTCGCCTACTCGCTGGTCGAACGTCTCCGGGGGACGCTCCCCGTCATACGGAAAAGCCGGATCGTAAAACAGAACGACTCGATTCACGCCATACGCCTCCCTAAAAATGGATACGAGCACCTTTTTTTCCTGGATGATACGAATGCAACATAACATCCACACATAAATGACAACTCTTTTGTTAGGTTAAATAACGTTTTGTTATTATATAATTAACCATCAACCTAACTATACGTACATGACTGCAACATTGTCAATACAGTTCGCCACACGTTCAAAAAGAAATCAAAATGAGTAGCCGTTTTTTTTCCACAAAAAAAGACGAGCTAACACCACGCCGTTAAGTCGCGGTCTGCTCGTCCTCTACACGTCAATCGTCTGATCAGTTTTACTCGCGAGAAACGATTGCCTCCAACTGCCCACTCACTGTAAACGCCCCGAAGCCGTGCGGCAAAATCAAATGGTCGCCGCGCTGTAGTGGATACATTCCCGAGTCACACGTCAACTGCCCCTTACCGTCGATGACGCTCACTAACATATACGGTTCATCTTGCGTTAACGGCAACTCGCCAGTGACTGTCCACTTTTGCACCGTAAAAAAGCGGTTTTCCACAAACGTCGTCACCGTCCCCCCCGAAAAGGGCATCTCCGAACGCGCGTCCGTGCCATCGACGTGCGGCACCGTCGTCACGTCGATCGCTTTTTGCAAATGCAATTCCCGTTTGTTGCCTTCTTTGTCGACGCGGTCGTAATCGTACACGCGGTACGTCGTATCCGAGCTTTGCTGTGTCTCGAGAATGAGTGTACCGGCGCAGAGCGCGTGAATCGTCCCACTCGGCACGTACAAAAAGTCACCGGGCGCAATTTTCACCTTACAAAGCAGCTCTTCCCACTCGCCGCGGGCGATCATTTCCGCTAACTGCTCGCGCGTTTGTGCCGTATGTCCGTACACGACGTGGGCATCTGGGGCGCAGTCGATGACGTACCAACATTCCGTTTTCCCTAGCTCGCCGTTCTCGTGTGCGTGTGCATATGTGTCGTCGGGGTGCACTTGCACCGACAAATCGGCATTCGCATCGATAATTTTTGTGAGCAACGGGAACGGGCGATCGACGGCACCACTTGCACGGCAATCCGCACCTTGCTTTCGTCCGAACAGCTCGCCGTGCTGCTCCCACAACGTTCCGAGCGCCATCCCTTTATACGTTCCGGCGGCTACTGTACTCTGGCCGTGTGGATGCGCTGAAATAGCCCAACACTCACCCGTCTGTAGAGAAGGGATCTCATAGTCGAAACGGTCAGCTAGCGCCGTACCGCCCCAAATACGTTCCTTAAACACTGGCGTTAAAAAAATCGGTTCTACTCCCAACAGTTACACTCCTTACCATATCGAGTGGGCGGCGCTATGCCCGGCATACGGACCACTGCCGCCAACTCGATCATCTCCCACTAATCGTGCAAACGAATACTGATTCGAAGTTTCGCTCCTACCACCTATTTTTTGCCTAAAAACAACGCAGCTGCACCGATAAAGCCGACATCGTTGCCCAGGCTGGCCGGCACGATCTCGTACGTGCCGCGGTACGGCGCCATGACGGTTTGCGCCGTTTTTTCGCGCAAGGCGTTGAACAAAAAGTCGCCGACGTTGCTGACGCCTCCTCCGACGACGATCCGCTCAGGGTTGTACGAGTGAATAATGTTTGTAAATCCGATCGCTAAGTAATGAATCGCCTTTTCAAAAATTTCCGTAGCCACTGCGTCGCCCTGTTCTGCTGCGATAAACACGTGCTTCGCGCTGACCGGAACTTCTTCCTCAGCAGCGAGCGTCGCTATGAGCGACTCTTTTTCTTGAATCGCCGCTGCCGCATACTTGCCGATCGCCGTACCGGAAGCACACGCCTCCCAACAGCCAACAGCACCGCAACCGCACTGCGGACCGTTCGGGTCGACAATCGTATGCCCAAGCTCCCCGCCGTATGAGTCGCTACCTTCGAACAACTTCCCGTTTAGTATGAGACCGGCACCAATCCCCGTGCTGACGGTGACGTACACCATGTTTGTCGTCCCGCGTCCGGCGCCGAAGACGTACTCTCCCCACGCCGCGGCATTCGCGTCGTTCGCCACTAACACTTTTGTGCCCAGACGCGCTTCCATTTTATCTTTTAAGGGGATATTCTCCCATCCAGGTAAGTTAGGTCCGTATAAAATAACCCCTGTTTTACTGTTGAGCGGCCCGGGTGAACCTACCCCGACACCGATAATTTCCCGATCGAGTTGCACCTCGCGTACTGTTTGGGCCATCCGTTCAATGACGACGTCCGGCCCCTCATGCACAGGCGTTTCCATGCGCGTCTTTGCGACAACTTGCCCTTCCGTCGTCAGCAAAGCGGTCGCAATTTTTGTCCCTCCCAAGTCAACACCGACGATGTAACCGGGCTGTTCACGCGAGCTAACTTCTCCCATGACAACTTCTCCCCTTCAAAAAAATAATCGTGATCATCCCCACTATTCTATCATGTATACAAGCTAGTATTAGTCAATAATTGTCGAACATTTATTTCTGAACGCCTTTTTCGTGACAATGTACACCTCCTTTCTACTGTTCACGAGCAAAATTGGCTTCGCCCTCGAGGATCATCTGGCGACTCGTCCTACGTATCTGCACACGTAGCGCCGCAGTCATCGCGCAGCTCCCCGTTCATCGTGCTGTTCATCGTGTACATGTAATCGTTTTCTATGTATCATATACTTGTAAACTATATTCTACCGTTGAAAGGAGTACGTATGAACAACTACCATCTTGCACTCATTCCCGGCGACGGGATCGGCGTCGAAGTCATTCGCGAAGGGCAAAAAGCGCTAAACACACTTGCCGAGGTACACGGCGGCTTTTCCGTGGAATACCGGGATTTTCCTTGGAGCTGCGAATATTACTTAAAGCACGGGGCGATGATGCCGGAAGACGGACTGGAGCAACTAAAGCCGTTCGACGCCATTTATTTGGGCGCAGTCGGGTTCCCTGGCGTGGCAGACCATGTGTCTCTGTGGGGATTGCTACTGCCGATTAGGCGCGCCTTTCAGCAATACATTAATTTGCGCCCAGTGAAATTGTTGCGCGGCCTCACGAGCGTACTGCGTGACCGGGACGCACGAGATATCGACTTTCTTGTCGTACGCGAAAATAACGAAGGGGAGTACTCGAATATCGGGGGGCGCATTTACGAAGGGACACCGCAAGAAACAGTCGTCCAAAATGCCGTCTTCACGCGTTTTGGCGTCGAGCGCGTCCTAAGCTACGCCTATGAACTCGCGCGCAAAAGTCCCGGGAAACGCCTCACGGCTGCGACAAAGTCCAACGGCATTACGTATACAATGCCGTTTTGGGACGAAGTCGTCCAATCGTACGCAGAACAGTACCCGGACGTCACGACATCCGTGACGCACATCGACGCCTTGGCCGCGTTTTTCGTAAGTTCTCCACAACAGTTCGACGTCGTCGTCGCCTCTAACTTGTTCGGGGACATTTTAACCGACTTAGGCGCGGCAATTGCCGGAGGTCTCGGCGTCGCGCCGTCAGCCAACCTCAACCCGGAAAAACAGTTCCCGTCCATGTTTGAACCGGTGCACGGATCGGCACCAGACATCGCCGGCCGCGGCATCGCCAACCCGATTGCAGCCCTGTGGACCGCGAGTATGATGCTCGACCACTTAGGAGAAACGGAGTCGGCCGCGTTACTGTTAGCGAGTATCGAAGACGTTATCGAGGCGAAACGAGTGCTCACTCCCGACCTCGGCGGCACCGCGACGACGAGCGACTTCGGCGACGCCGTCTGCGAACAGATTAAACAGCGTGCGCGCTAGCTCAAGAGGAGCATAATACCCATCACAGCAGCTTTTACAGCGAAAACGACGGCATTAGCTGCGAAGACCGGTTGACAAAGGACAGTTAAGTAGTACAAAAAAATAGCACAAAAAGTGGGAAATTGGCACAATACACGCGTTGTTAACAGTACAAACGCGTTGCGCAAACGTACAAAAGGCAACAGAGTCCACCTCTTGTTGCCTTCGTCTGTCCTTGGAACAATTCTACGTCGAACGGAGATCGATCAAAATGCGAAACGCGAGAAACGAAAAGATGAGACTAAACACACCGTTCCAAATATTCTCAAAGTAAAACTGTAACCCGGAATTGGCCAAAAAACAAAGGGCGATGAACAAGTACATTCCTTTCGAGAACGGTTTCCCCTTGAGCGCCCAGAAAAATAGCAGAAAGAAGAGGGCAATCAAAAAATCGTAAATTGCCCCTGCGGGATCCGAATTTAAACGGACGATCCCTAGCGTGACGAATAAAATGACAACAAAACCGTAAAGGTTGAACATTTAAACACCTCTCACCTAACCACCTGCCACAAGTATACCTTCGCGCAGCAGTTGCACACAACCTCGCTTCATCTGTGCGAGTAACTACCGCCACTCGCGACTTTGATCGCGGGCTATACGTAACCCTGCACGTATTAACCGCGAAGCTACCGACAGCAGAAACTGAGCATTAGCGTACCCGATTAGCGTGTCTCGTGCAACATCGTAGCTAACTTTCGCGCCAACGCGGCCCATCTTTCGCCCGTCTCCGTCTGTGTCAATACAGCGATTTGCCCGTCGTAATGTTGGGTCACTTGCTCTTTTATTCGCTGCTGTAACTGTACGACGTTCTTGTCCAGCTGCTCGCTGTAGTACTTCGAAAACTTCGATGCGTACTGTACCGTAAAGTCGCCCATCACAACGGTAAACTGTCTCTCGAATGCCTCGTACAAACGCTTCTTTCCTTCTCCCTCAAAAAAGTCCTTCGCATTTTTAAAATGTTTTAGCGCTGGTGCAAAATCAGCCGTCGGCACCGTGAAGGGCTCGCGCAGCCAAGCAGGCTCCGCAGTCGCCGGAAAATCGTAAGATACTAACCAGTCGGCCTCCTGATCCTCACCGATCCCTTGCGCAAGTTGACGAAATAAATGCTGCCCACTTCTTGCGAGTGCTTTGTCAACACGGAGTGACGTCGCCAATAGTTCTTGCAGTATCGCTTTCTCGATCGCGGTAAGTAAGTCCCGTAAACATTCCGCGAGATGCCCTTTATGGTTACGCCCATCTCTAAAAACGGCGGGGTTAAACGTTTCATTGATTCTCTCTGGCAACTGGTAAAAAAAGCGCTGCTTTACGTAGTATAACAGTTCTTGCACGTCTTGGGTCAACCTTAGCCGCTCAGCCTGCCAATCGAGTTGCTCGACAACGGCGAGCGCGCGTTGTCGCTCCATGTTTATGGCAGAAATTTGGCGTTCTCGCTCCGCTTTGTCTTGGTTCGCCGCTTGCGCATACCCGTCGATGACGCGCTTGGTGCGTGCGACCTCACTTTTTGCTCCCGTTAGCGCCAACTCGGCTAACTCCACAATCGCGGTCCGCATAAAATCGGTAAAGAAGGAGGTGAATCCCGTGCGACGTAGCCCTGCTGCTTCGTCGACCGATTGCACCGGCGATAAACCGAGGCGCCGCCGCATTTCCTTTTCTGCCGCCGCAGGCAACTTTCCGCGAACGGCTTGCTTCACCCAGAGCGCCGTTTGGCTCGATAGCGCGTATAGCCGCGGCTCAGAAATGCCGCATGCTGTCAGCTCTCTCGCGACGTAATCCCGTACGCCGTCCAACTCCGCCGCCGTTCGCGCCAAATCGGCCGCATTAATGATGAACCACATTTTGTCTAGTTCGAAGGCGCTCTTCACGCGTCCGAGTTGTTCCAAAAAGGCGCGGTCCGCTTGGGCAAACGCATGGTTGTAATACGTCACAAACACGATAGCGTCGGCATTTTTAATGTAATCAAAAGCCACCCCCGTATGCCGTGCGTTCACTGAATCGGCGCCGGGCGTATCGACGAGTTGCACCCCGGCACGCGTGAGCGGGCAGTCGACGTACACGTCGATCGACTCGACAAAGCACGCTTGCTCCTCGTTCGCGACGTATCCCGCATACGCCGCCCAATCGACGAGCCGCTCGCGTCCGAGGTAAGGGGCACTCTCCTCCCAACCGGCAACGACTGCACGCAAAAAGGCCAAATGCGGTTTCGCACTCGCCCGCGTCGACTTTTTGTACAGCCGTTCGACGCGCCGCCGCAATTTGTTTATGTGGATCCCCGTCTCCGCCTCACTTTGCAATCGTGCGTCGACCTTTTGTTCACCGTCGCGAGATTTTGTGTCGTCGGAGTAAAATAGGTCGGTACAATCTGTCTCGCCAAAAACGGCAAGCGAGGCGGCAATATCTTCACTTAGGTTGCGCACTGATTTAAACGTAATGCGCGCCGTTCCGTGGGGATGCGTTTCACGCGGCGGCACGATGCGGTTAACCGCCGCTGTCGTCGGGTTCGGGGAGACAGGTAACACAGCTTGTCCGATCATTGCATTGGCGAAGGACGACTTGCCCGCACTGAAAGCGCCAAACAAGGCAACGGTCATTTCTTTCTGTCGCAACCGTTCGGCCCGCTCCCGCAGCGCCTTTTCCATCGCCTGTAGCCCAACCTTACCGCTAATAAGCTCAGCGGTCTGCTCTAGTAGTCTCCCGGCCTGCTGTAGCGGCGCCGTCGTTCCACTTGTCACATCGCACGCGTCGTTAGCCCCGACTGCTTCGATAGCTTCAGTAATACCTTCAGTAATACCTTCAGTAACAACTTCAGTAATTGCTTCTCGAGCCGCAGCGGTTTTTTCCTCTCCCGCTGCACCACATCCTTCACTGCCTGTCGCGTCATCCCCGCTTGTTTCATCGCCGTCAGCTCCGCCTGTGCCAGCCGCAGCGGCGGAAGAAGTCCCGGCCGTAGAGGGTACAGCGGCACTTTGGTTGGTCCTATTGGGGAGGGCCGCCGTCGCAAGTGCATGCGCCTCTCCCGAATGCGCCCCCGTTAACTGTGCCAACCAGTCGCGAAAGTCGCGTGCAGGCGATTTTTCCGTCCCCTCTTCACCGCGGTCGCCGTATACCTTACTCGACCAAAGCGTGTGCAACGTTGTGATCGCCTCGTCTACCGCCTCGTCGAGGCGCGATAGCTGTTCCTGTGCCCCGACGACGTTAGCGAAGTGCGCAAGCTCCGTACGTAGCGTTTTTTCGACCTTAAGCATTTGTTTCGTTTTGGCCTCAACGGCTTGCTCAATAATTGTCTCGGCCGCTAACTTGTAACGGCGCTTTACCGCTGAAGCAAGCTGCTCCATATACGTGAGCACGTACGTGTCTGACGTCGTACCGCCTTGCACTTGCTCGGCGAGCCAGCTCTCATCCAGGGGCACTTCTAGCGCATAAACGACTTCCTCAAATGCGGCATCAGCGATCTCTGCCTCGCGCGCGAGGCGAATGAGCATCTCTTTGACGTGCCAGTCGATATGTGCCTGCACTTTTTGCCTAAAACTGTCGACAAAGGTGGTCAAACGCCGTTCCCGCTCTTGTTCCGTCTTCTTACCGGCAAACAGCCAGCCCGCTCTAAACCCAGGCTGTCGGCTCTCTAAGTAATGTTTCGCCAACTCCCGCGTCTCGTACGGCGTAATCGGCGCATTTTGCAACAGTTTTGCTACGTCGTCTTTCATCTGTGCCTCGAGCTCGTCTGGCGCTTGACGCACGTGTTCCAGTTGCTGTCGGGTGTGCGCGACTTTCCCGAGTTCGCCTTCGCCAGCAGCGACGACAGCTGCATATGTATCGCGCTCCCCACGCTGGCGATCCCCCAGCCAGCGGCGGTGTTGTGCGATTAACTCTCGTACCGCACGGTCAGTCGCTTGTTGCAACCAGTCGGCACGACTCAAGACTAGCTCCTGGAGCAATTCCTTAAACGACGTAAACTGATTCAAGTCGTGATCCGGAGCGACGAGCGACGTAAAGTAGACAGCAGCGGGTGCCGCCCCCCAATCGCGAAACGACGCATCGATGCGTGCACAGTACTCACTGAACGGAATTTCCCACTCCTGATGTTTGTCAATTTGATTCACGACCCATAGGACTGCTTTACCACGTTCTTGCAACATGCGCGTAAACTGAAAATTCACTTCCGACTGCACGTGGTTGTAATCGGTCACGTACACGATGATGTCCGCAAGGTGTAAGGCAGCTTCAGTGGCGGCGCGGTGCGCCTCGTCCGTCGAATCGACTCCGGGCGTATCGAGTATAGCCACCCCTTCAGGCCAATCGGTTAGCGGCAGCGTTACTTGTACCGCTTCCACTTGCTCGCCGTCGCGCAAATAGCCGTCGAGGGTAGACACATCAGTGAGCGGAACCGTCCGCTCCACGCCGTCCTTTAAGCAAACTGTCACTTTCTCCTCGCCCTTACGCACATAGACGATGTTCGCACTCGTCGGGATCGGTCCAGACGATAACACTTCCTTGCCAATTAACGTATTTATAAACGTCGATTTACCAGCCGAAAAATGCCCGCAAAACGCAATATACAGCTCATCTAGCGCCGCTTTCTCCGCTAACTGAGCAAACTGGTGGGCAGTGACGTCGTCACCAGCATTTTCTATTTCTTGCGCTAACACCTGTAACGCCTCGCCTATGACACCGTTATTACTATTTGTCGTATCTTCTACCTTCAGCGCAATCTGCACAGCTATCACCAAATCTTACATGATATTGTTTTGCCACAAGGCTATAAACGGTACGAATGAGTACATACATCACGCGCAACGACTAACGTTAACGAAATGGACACACATTAGGATACATTATATAACTTTAAATGCACGATGTCCTCCTTTACCACACAAAAGAACTCCTTTGCGCCCCGAAGAGCGTCAAAGGAGTTCTTATGACTTACTTTCATGACTTACTTCGCCCTATATGTCCTGTATGTCCTTAACGATCGAGCGCTTCCCGCAACAGTTTGTTCACCATTTGCGGGTTGGCTTGTCCTTTCGTCGCCTTCATCACTTGGCCGACGAGGAAACCGAGTGCGCGGCCTTTGCCGTTTTTGTAGTCCTCCACCGATTGCGGGTTGGCTGCGACCACATCGGAAACAATTTCTTTCAACTTTCCTTCGTCACTAATTTGGACGAGCCCTTTTTCCTTGACGATTTGCTCCGGATCGCCGCCGTGGGCAACCATTTCTTTGAACACTTTTTTAGCGATCTTCGAACTAATCGTCCCTTTGTCGATAAGAGCAATCATTTTACCCAAACCGGCGGCCGTGAGCGGCACGTCTTCCACTTCTAAGTCGTTGGCGTTCAAGTGGGCGGACAGTTCACCCATAATCCAGTTAGCGACCGCTTTCGCATCGTCTGTCTCCGTCAAGCACTCGTCAAAAAAGTCGGCGAGTGATTTGGAGGCAGTGATGACACCCGCGTCGTAAGACGACAACCCGTACTGCTCCGTGTACCGCTTTTGCCGCGCGTCGGGTAGCTCGGGAATCGACTCGCGTACGCGTTCTTTCCACTCATCGTCCACGTACAGCGTGACGAGATCCGGTTCAGGAAAGTAACGGTAGTCGTGTGCTTCCTCTTTCGAGCGCATCGAAATCGTTTTGTTGCTCGCTTCATCGTAGCGGCGCGTCTCTTGAACGACTGTGCCCCCTTCGTTAAGCACGTGGGCTTGCCGTTTTTCTTCGTACTCTAGCCCCCGTTGCACCGCGCGGAACGAGTTCATGTTTTTAATTTCTGCCTTCGTACCGAACGCTTCCGTCCCCCGCTCGCGCAAACTAATGTTGGCGTCACAGCGTAAGGAGCCTTCTTCCATCTTCACGTCAGAAACACCGGTGTACTGCATAATCGCCTTCAGTTTTTCCAAGTAGGCACGCGCTTCTTCCGGCGAGCGCATGTCCGGTTCCGACACAATTTCGATCAGCGGCATCCCCGCGCGGTCGATGTCGACGAGCGACGCCGCCTCGCCGTCGGCGTGAATGAGCTTTCCCGCATCTTCTTCCATGTGCACGCGATTAATGCGAATTTTTTTTCGCTCGCCGTTTACCTCAATTTCGATCCAACCGTTTTGGCCAATCGGCTGTGCAAACTGCGAGATTTGGTAAGCTTTCGGATTATCCGGGTAAAAGTAGTTTTTGCGGTCAAACGTACTTTCTGTCGCAATGTCGCAGTTGAGCGCCATCGCCGCCTTTATCGCGAGCTCCACCGCCTGCCGGTTCAGCACTGGCAGCGTCCCCGGGTGTGCCAGACAGATCGGGCACGTGTGCGTGTTTGGGGGGGCGCCGAACTCGGTGGAACAACCACAAAAAATTTTCGATTGAGTTGCCAGTTCAACGTGTACTTCAAGTCCTACGACTGTTTCAAACTGTTTCATTAGGCAACGCCTCCCTACAACGCCGGCCGTTGCCGGTGGTAATCAGTATGTTGTTCATATGCATGCGCGACACGCAAGACCGTTGCGTCGTCAAACGCCTTCCCGATAATTTGCAACCCGACAGGCAAACCGTCTGCCAAACCACACGGCACGCTAATCGCGGGCAGACCTGCTAAGTTGGCAGGAATTGTACAGTAATCGGCTAAATAGGCATTTACCGGATCCATTTTTTCGCCAATACCGTAAGCCGGGGTCGGTGCTGTCGGCCCGACGATGCAATCGTATGTTGCGAACAGTTCCTCGAACTCGCGCCGGATGAGCGTGCGCACTTTTTGCGCTTTTAAGTAGTAGGCATCGTAATAGTCAGAGCTGAGTGCGTATGTCCCGAGGATAATGCGCTGCTTTACTTCGCTGCCGAAACCTTCGCTACGCGTCTGCTTGTACATGTCTAGCAAGTCATTTGCCTCGGTCGCCCGCATCCCGTAGCGCACGCCGTCAAAGCGCGCCAAGTTCGACGATGCTTCCGCCGAGCCGAGCAACATGTACACAGCAACAGCGTGCTCGGAATGTGGTAAAGATACTTCTTCCCACTGTGCACCGAGCCCCTCAAGCGCGCTGAGCGCCTCTTGCACGCGCGCTTTCACTTGCGGGTCGATCCCGTCGCCGAGCAATTCTTTCGGAACGGCAATTTTTAGCCCTTTAATGTCGCCCGTCAACTGCCGGGCGTAGTTCGGAATGTCTACCTTCGCCGACGTCGAGTCGCGCTCATCGTGTCCAGCAATCGCTTGTAGTACGTAGGCTGCGTCTTCCACGTTTTTCGTAATCGGCCCAATTTGGTCTAACGAGGAAGCGAAGGCAACCAACCCGAAGCGAGAAACGAGCCCATACGTCGGCTTTAAACCGACGACGCCGCAAAAAGCGGCCGGTTGGCGAATCGACCCGCCCGTATCGGAGCCTAGGCTAAAGGTCACTTCGCCCGCTGCAACGGCCGCCGCAGACCCACCACTCGAGCCACCTGGCACCCGCTCGACGTTCCACGGGTTGCGCGTCTTATGGAATGCCGACGTTTCCGTACCCGTCCCCATCGCAAATTCGTCCATGTTCAATTTACCGATCGTTACCGTTCCAGCGGCGTTCAGCTTTTCCACGACCGTCGCGTCGTAAACGGGCGTAAAATTCTCGAGCATTTTACTTGCACACGTCATCTTCATGCCTGCCGTACTTAAGTTGTCTTTCAACCCGACAGGAAGACCGGCGAGCGGTGCGCGTTCGTCCCCGCTTTTGCGCTGTGCGTCGAGCTGTGCGTCGACCTCTTTTGCCCGCACACGCGCCCCTTCTTCGTCGACAAGCAAAAACGCTTGGACGTCTGGCTCAACTTCTTTAATGCGAGCGAGAGAAGCGTCGACTAAGTCCGTCGCCGTAAGTTCCCCGCCGTCCATCCGTTTATGTAACTCCCGCAAAGGTAAGTTTAAAAGTGACATGTTTTACGACTCCTCCTTCTACTCCTCGAATACAGACGGCACTTTGAACTGTCCGTCCTGTGCGTCGGGCGCGTTCGCTAACGCCGTTTCCCGAGGCAACGACGGCTTAACCTCATCTTCGCGCAACGCATTTTTTAACGCCAGTACGTGTGTCGTCGGCGGTACGCCTTCCGTATCCACTTCATTTAGTTTTTCCGCAAAATGTAAAATCTCGTTTAGCTGTTCTTGAAACTGCGCGCATTCCGCGTCGCTCAATGTCAAACGGGCCAACTCGGCCACGCGCCTAACTTCTTCTTTGGAAATGCTCACTCTCTCCACCTCCAAGTAGGTACTTACCCATCTAAAAATTATAAACGATTGTCCGCTTTGATGCTAGTTCGGAAGGATGGAGCGATGTGAGAAGGAACTGGATGTGAGAAGGAACTGGGGAAGGTAGTTTGTTGTCGTTGCCACATCGAGGCGATATAATAAACGACAGGAACGTAAAAACACGGTTCGGTTGGTAGTCCGAGCGCATGAGGTCATCCTTCATGTCAGTAACCTTCCTCCCTTGGGGTCGTCCGTCGTTCCGGTAACAACACAAGGGGGATTTAATAGTGAAACTGTCTGTATTTTTCGATGGTCATTTTTGGGTTGGCGTCATTGAAGACGCGCAAACCGCGACAACGACATCTAAACATTGCGCGTCACTGCGCGCTTGGAAACACATTTTCGGCTCCGAGCCGCGCAACACGGAAGTTTTACAGTTCGTACAGCAGGAACTTGCGGCGTTGATCAGCCAACCGTCTGTAGCAGTTAGCATCGAGGTGCACGAGAGACAGCGGATCAACCCGAAACGCTTGGCACGTCAAGTCGCGAAAGAAATGACACGCGAGCCCGTCTCCACGTATGCGCAAACGGCGATGCAATTAGAAATGGAAAAACGCGCGCGAAAGCGAAAAAAAGACCACCGCGAGCATAAGGAGGCGAAAGCTGCCCGCACGCGAGACATTCGCCGCCAAAAAGCAAAGGCGAAACATCGCGGGAGGTAAGGCGCGCCGCGCACCGTTAGTCCTTACACGTCGCACGATCTGATTTAGTTAGCAATACTGTTGTTAGAGATCCCCAGCTAGCGATTCCAATAAAATGATAAAAACGACTCCTTTCGGATAACCTAACACCATCAAGCGGATAAAAAGGAGTCAAGCCAAGCATGGATGCTAACGTCAAAGCGTTAATCGATGGACTAAACGAAGATTTAGCGAATGAATTTGCCGCCACGATCATGTATACGTACAACGCCGCTACCGTCACTGGACTCGACCGCCTCACCCTTAAACCGTTTTTTGAAGGCGAAATCACAGACGAAGCGGGACACGCCCTCTACCTCGCCGATAAAATTCGCATCCTCGGCGGTACACCGACGACAGAAGCTGTTCGCGTCGAGCCGCTCACAGACACGAAAGCGATGCTCGAAGCGGCGTTAAAAGCGGAAGAAGAGACGATCAAGCGCTACACAGAGCGACGGGAACAAGCGGAAAAAATCGGCGACATCGCACTCGTTATGAAGCTGGAAGACATGATCGCCGACGAGACCGGCCACAAGGAAGAATTACAACGGCTGCTGCAAGACCCGCGCTTTAAGTAGATGGCCGAAGGAAAGTCGAAGCGCTGCGACCCCGATCACTAGAGGGAAATCGCGGCGCTTGTTTTTTTCTCTCCAAACACACATCCCGTTAAGGTGCGACCTAACCAATGATCGCTTTCACTTATTATTATCAAATTTAAGGGAACCGCTTACGTGTTTGCTACGTCTACTGTATAGATTAGAAAACATAACTTGCAGGTGGCTCCAAATTAAATACGCATAAAGCGAAAAGGATTCTACACCAAGGGCAACATTTCTTTATAAAATTACCCATTATAGGGAACGCTTTCACATCCTAGGATCGTCTATATTAGTAGGATAAACCGTCCCGAACTAAATAACACATAATTACGTACCACAAATTAAATTTACTATAATTAAAATAAATACTAGTGTATCTCGTGACTACTTAATATTTATTTCAATTTTTCCCTTGACTATGGATAAACGAATACTTTAATATATGACTAGAACTACCTATCAAACTATTCAAAGTGAGTTGTTTACAAGTGCTGTCATCTGCCAATCTTAAAACCGCCATCAAAGTATTTTTGTCATTTGTTCTTGTTGTTGTTCTACTGACTGGACCCAATGTTGCATTTTCTGAACAAGTTACCAAGACCGAAAACGATTACACAATTGGTGAAGTCGAAAGGATCCTCTTCAATTATTTTACAGAGAAAGGGTATGACTTTACAGTCGGCTCGGACGAACTAGCGGACTACCTCCTATCGCAGCTCATTGAAGACGCTGATGCTGATCTCGCCAAACATCCGCAATACGATTTAATTTTGTTTTATGCTACGGAATACATCCACGAACTCGAGAACTACCAGGTCGCTCAATCTTTGAAAGGAGAGCTGAACCAATCTAACGCTGACACCTTTAATTTAGAAGGTATCAAGAGCAAAACAATTGGCCAAATCAAAAAGGAAACAGCTGAAGAAGAAGCTCAAGTTGAGAAGGAAATCACTGAGTTTAAAGAGAAGAACCCCAATGTCGTGTCGCCATTTGCCGCCTACAGTGGCACTAAAGCGCGGGACTATGCCTATAAGTGGTGGAACAAAAGGAATTCCAACTACAAAAGTTTTAAATATGACTGTACAAATTTCACTTCACAAGTAGTAAAAGCTGGCGGCAAGGGAATGAAGAAACCTAAGAACGTACCAGATTGGATTAATGAAACGAAATCATACTGGTATAGTACAAAGGGGTGGGTTTGCCGAGGTAATCACTGTCACCCATCATATAGCGTTACTACTTCTTGGATCCGTGTCACAGATTTTTATTCTTATTGGAGCAAAAGACTGAAATCGACTACGTCCAAGAGCAAGAAAACCATTTACAAAAATGCAAAGGTAGGAGACATCGTCCAAATCAAAAGGAAAAGTGACCAAAAATGGTACCATTCAATGGTGGTAACCAAAAAAGACAAAAAAGGGAACCTTTGGTTCACGTATCATTCTAATGATAATAAGAACAAAAAGTTTTCCTCGATAGAAGGAGCGAGCTTTAGAGTCATAAAGTTTGTAGGCTCTAAATAAAGTCCTAACTAGGGGTAATGGTGCCTATACATGGTCGTTACCCCTTCTTCCCCACCTCCCAAAAACTACAAATTATAATTAAAGTGCAGGTGACTAAAGGTGAAAAAAATCTTCATTAGTGTAACCATCATCCTTTCAATCGTCATCGTCTGGTACATTTATTCCACTTACCAATCGCCAATATGGGTCGGTGAAACTGCTAACGGTAAATGGAAAGCGGTCTACGACGAGGAAATGGCGACTAAAGATACGTGGCAGGGGCATCTCTACTGGCAAGGAGAAGGAGAAGTGACGTTAACCTTTATCCAATATATCATTAACGGTCGTGTTGGTGCGGGTTTGGAGGAAGGTGAAACGATGAACGAGCACATAACGGATAAATATAATTTTGCATCCGTTTCTCAGCCCCGATTAGACAGCGACATCGCAGAACTAAAATTTCGTTGGCGTGAAAACGACGAAGAACATGAAGAAGTGATCCGCTTAAAGCCGCAAAAACGGTTATTTGTTCTCCCTAAATGGATGCGTTAACGTTCTTTGATAACATGCGAGATTAATTGATTGTGGACGAAGGCTAGGTCGCTCGCTCGCTAGTTTTATTACTCTTCACCCTTTTCATACAACTAACTGGAAAGCCGATCGACAGAAAGGATGAAAAAACATGCGACAGCGCCTCTATTTTTCGATTGTTTGCATTACCGTCGTTGCCCTCCTCGTCTCCTGTTCACAATCGTCGATCGATCTCACCTCGTTTCGTGGGTCCGAATTCGATGACGAATTTCCCGTTCCAAAAAGCGCCCTCATCGCGAAAAAGAGAAACTCGCATATCGAATACAAATTAAATGGGTTAACAGAAGAAAACGGTCTACCGGACAGATACTTTAAGGAAATTAAAAAATGGGGTTGGGAAGAACAAAAGGAAGAGCAAATGGGGGCCCTACAAGTGTTTACGAAGGATGGAAAAACAATTGAGATTATCACACTAACCGATCACTTCATTCTTTTAAAAGGTGACTAACGGAAATGCAAAGGGGTAAGGACATTTATACCCCTCCTTTTTCCGCTCAACCTCATCAACTCAGGCTTTTCAACCATTCGAGCTACAGGCTCGAACCTTTCACCTTATGCCTATTCAGTTCTTTAAGTTGGGCTTTTCTCCTGCCGATCCCTAGCTACATCCAATACGTACGTCCCCCTCCCCCCCCTACTTCCCGACCACTTCCCTCTGTCTCCCCAACACCTTTTCCCACTACGTACCCTCATCTGCCACATGCCCCACATGCCGCACCAGCACCCACACCGCGCCACACGCGACGAGCAGCAAGCCGCCGATCAACGCAATGACACCGCCCCACGCATAACGGCTCCAAAACAGCCCGCCCACCGTGCCGACGATACTCGAGCCGAGGTAATAAAACAGCAAATACAGTGCCGACGCTTGCGCCTTATGTGCCTTCGCCCGCAAGCCGACCCAGCCGCTCGCGACCGAATGCGCACCGAAGAAGCCGAACGTGAACACCGCCACCCCGCTTACTTTCCATACTAAAGAAGGATGCAGCGTCAACAGCCCGCCCGCGAGCATCGCAGCAATCCCGCTCACCAACACTTTTCCCCGTCCGTGGCGGTCCGCCAGTTTCCCCATCCACGCCGCACTGAACGATCCTAACAAATAGACGACAAAAATCCAACCGATCGCCGTTTGACTAAGCCGGTACGGCGGATCCAACAACAAATAACCGATATAGTTGAACAGCGTGACAAAGCTGCCCATTAACAAAAACGCGAGCACAAACAAAACGAGCAATCCCGGCTCGCGCAAATGTGCGGCAAACGCAAGCCGCGACTGCTTTAGCGACAACTGGCCCGCTTTAAAGTGCCGCGACTCCGGCAAACTGATCCAAAACCAAACCGCACACGCTAAACTGAGCAAGCCGATCGCTATGAGTGCCATTTGCCACGAAAAAAAGTCACTTAACGTGCCGACCGCGATGCGGCCAAACATGCCGCCGAAGGCCGTCCCGCTAACGTACAACCCCATTGTCGCTCCTAAGCTGTTCGGGTGGAATTCCTCCGCGATATACGCCATCGCAATCGCCGGCAATCCGGCCAACACGACGCCCAACAAGGTACGTAACGCGACGAGCACGATAAAGTTCGGGCTACACGCCGTCACGAGCGCAAGGAGTGCCGAAGCAAACAAAGCAAGCGTCATCAACCGCTTCCGTCCCCACGCTTCCGACAACACCGCCGCCACTAACAGACACACCGCTAACATCGCCGTCGTCACCGACAACGACAAACTCGCCACCGCCGGCGCCACGTGAAAGTGCTGCGTAAACTCCGGCAACAGCGGCTGTACACTATACAAAATGGCAAACGTCACAAAGCCTCCAGCGAAAAAGGCACTATTCGCGCGCCAAAACGTCCGCGTGCCATACTCGATATACTGCAATAGAAATCACCGATCCCCTCCTCTTCATCATATCAATTGACAATCTATGACGTCTAATTTATCATTTGCATTAATTCAATGCATATTAGTTATGAATGAAAGAAAATATGAGTAGCGCAGAAAAGGAGGAGGATCTCCCGTGGAGTGGTACCAACTCGAGTACTTCCAAACAGTCGCCAAACTGCAGCACTTCACGCGAGCCGCGGACGTGCTGTCGATCTCCCAACCGGCGCTCAGCCGCTCCATCGCCAAACTGGAAAACGAGCTCGGCGTGCCGCTGTTTACGCGGCAAGGACGATCCGTGCAACTGAACCGCTACGGCAAGCTCTTCCTGACACGCGTCGACCGCGCCATGCAAAATATTGCCGAAGGAAAAGAAGCGATTCGCGGGGAAATCGACCCCGAATCCGGTAGCGTGGCGATCTCCTTTTTACACACACTCGGCTCCCACGTCATTCCAGAACTAATCGGCGCGTTCCGGCAGCAGTACCCAGCCGTCGACTTCCAACTGTTCCAAAACGCCTCCGAACTGTTGTACGATCAACTAGAAGCGGGAGACGTCGACTTATGCCTCTCCTCGCCGCCATTCGAGCGCCCGCACGTGACATGGGAACACCTCATCTCGGAAGAGCTCTACGTCATCGTACCGCCCGGACACACGCTCGCCCAACAGCGGCGACCGGCGATCCACCTCAAAGACATTGCAGCCGAACCTTTTATTAATTTAAAAAAAGGTTACGGCCTACGCGCCATTGCCGATCGCTTGTGCCGCGAAGCCGGTTTTACGCCGCAAGTGACGTTTGAAGGGGAAGAAGCGACGACAATCGTCGGACTCGTGGCCGCTGGTCTCGGTGTTTCCTTAATGCCGGACATTAGCGACGCCAATAAAACAAAAGTGTATTGGCTACGCGTCAGCGAACCGCGCTGCCGCCGCATGGTCGGGATCGCTTGGGCAAAACAGGCGTACCTCTCACCAGCCGCGACGCGCTTTCGGCAGTTCGTCATCGATTATTTTCGCGAAATACAGTACAATGAAAGGGATAAAGGAGCTGATTAGTCGATGCAATTGACAGTTTACTTAGCAGGGCAAATTCACGACGATTGGCGCGCCCAATTGCGTCGGTTAGCCGAGGAGCGCGGGTTGCCGCTTACATTTGTCGGTCCGCAAGAAAATCACGATTTATCCGACGACATTGGCGAAAAAATTAAAGGCCCACAGCCTAGCAACATTTTCAAAGATGAAGCCGCTTCCGAGTTTAACAACTTGCGCACGACGATTTTGCTGCAAAAAGCAGACGTCGTCATCGCCTTGTTCGGCGACAAGTACCGACAGTGGAACACGGCGATGGATGCCGCGACGGCCCTGGCGACCGGCAAACCGCTCATTCTCGTCCGCGATCCAAAACTACACCACGCTCTAAAAGAATTGGCACAAAAAGCGGACGTCGTCGTCGACAACGTCGAACAAGCCCTCGACGCGCTCGCTTACGTCTTACGTTAGCAACAGCATTGGTACGCGTACCGAATAAGACGACTGATAGGATTCCGTAAGGGCATATCCTTTCAATTTAGGGTTTGTCCGGAACAGAAGCAAACGACAATCCCTAACTGCGGGGCGAGGAATCGCTTCCCCAACCCTCACTTCCTTTCCATGCGAAGTGAGGGGGTTTTTTGCCCTGTTTCGAAAAGAAACCGAAAAGACTATAACCACCCAAACGCTTTGCCGATGCTAACGACAGACGACGTATCGCGCAACAGTGGCCTCAGCCAGGCAAAAAACTTTTTCCCCTCAGACTCTTGTCCACTTGCGACAGCCCTTTTGAGCGCTTCGGCAAAATGCAACGCTTGTTCTCGCACCCGTCCGTCCGTAAGCTCCTCAATGTCCTGCAACAACTCCGAGTAAGCACGCTCAAAAAACGCCGTAGACGCCGTTTGCGTCTGCTGGACATCGTCCCCCTGCACGTTAACGTTATCCCCAAATTGGGCATGATTAAACGACTGCTCAATCCGCCGTAAATCGTTGCGTACGTGCTTTGCCACGATCACATCACGCTCGCTTCCGGTTATAATGAGCTGTTCGACACAAATCTGTACAGATACACCTTCGCGCCTAAGTTGCACAAGTGACAACGGTTCGCCGACCGAATACGCGATCTGTCTAATCTCAGTTTCATCGGTTAGTTCCTCGTCGCTTTGGGTCTTAAAGCCCTCGTGAGAACCCGCGCTGCCCTGCACCTTCACTTCATCAGCGTTTCGCTTCGCACGTTCGTCGGTCGGATCACCTGCCTGCCGATCCTCCGCCCGCCGTGTCTTAGACCGGAACGATGTCACGCTTGTTTTTTTTTATGTAGTCTTTATACTCCGGGCAAATTTCGAACACGGGAAAAACGACGTCTGGGGCCACGTCAAATTCTTCGCCACACACGTGGCAAGTAACGATTTTTCCTAACAGCTGTGCGGCGTCTGCCACGACCTGCACGGTACGCGCACATTCGTAACGCGGACACCTTATTTCCCACAACAAGCGCAGTTTATTCGTTTCAACTAACTGCATGAGTACCGTAAATGCGTCTTGCAGTGAAATTTCCGTCTCTTTCGCTACCGCTGTCGGATAAAACCGTGCAACTGGCCCCAGAGACTGCTCATTTACCCATTGTTCGACTTCCCACACTGCCGACAAATTGTTCCACCCCCGAAAAAGAGGTCCTATTTTAGCCTTTGCGAGGACGTTTTCATAAAAATACGTTCTCTGACGTATTTTATGACACTTTCCGTCGCATGAGTGACAAAATAGATGCTATTGGTTGGAAGGCCTATGCGGATCGTGTAAGGCACCCCACCTACTTTAAATTGTATATAACCGCCTTGGTGTTGTAAATGAGGTTTTAAAAAATCGTACATCGGAATGCCGCGTAGGTCCCTTCCTGACACGCCCATTCCCACCTTTTCCAACCCTCCTAAGATTAAACCAGTAAACGGGATGCTAAAAAACTCGTTATCGAACGCTTCTTTCGCCTGTGTTAGCGTTTCTTGTAATTTGTCAAAATGACCTTCGTCAAAATATACATCCAAAGCTGACAGCACACTCACGACTGCCTTCGCCTGTTGCGACGTAATGTTGGCGAGTAGTAGTTCCGGCCGCGCGACTGCATCGACAAGCTCCCCGCTAAGGGCGTCAGCAACTTTTTCCACATCGTGCGCGAACGGTGCCAACAACTCCTGTTGGTCGAAAACGAGTGACCGCTCAGTTAAATCGGCGAAGCTAGCTGCAATACGCGCCGCATAGCGCGCCTCGGAACGGATCTCGACACACCCACTATTTTCGTCGACATAAACCGTTCCCGTACTGCAGCGCGGGTGCGCCACCATCTCCGAGCCGTAAAAGTAACTCGTGACTCCCGTTTTAAACATAAAGCGCAAATAGTATGCGCCGTCCGTTCCCGCTGCGCCAATTAACGTTGGCGTCTCTGTTAGTTGATCTTGCGGATGGGGAATTTCAATTCTCTCGAACGGATTAAACGGGTGCTGCCGAATGAGCGACTCTTTCATCCCACTAAGCCTTTCGTCCGCTGCTAGATACCACGTCACTGCCGTCCTTCCGGCTAAAATTTTATCTTGGTGCAATGCAAACACTTCATTTTGCAATTCCCTGTCATCTTTCACCTTTTTCCATACACGCAACGCTAAATCGTGCACGTGACCGATTGACGGGACGTCCATCGCGTGACAAATTTGTCGTAACACATCTTTGGACAACCGGGTAAGGTCATTTAACATAATAAGATTTTTAACCGTTAACATTAGAAACTCCCCCCTTTCCCCTCTTTATTTAATAACATTCGCGACACAAGCATATTATTCCTGCAATGGTTTTATTAATTTCGTACCAACAGTTAACCTGCCACACCCGCTTTGTCGTCAAAAAAGTGACGGCTGGCTGCACTTACTTTCTAACCGCGCGATCCGCTTCTTAAACGCCTTCCGTTCCTGTTCCCGCCTCCGCTCGCCTCCCCGCAACAAGCGGCCGGATTCCCGCCAGATCTCATATGCCTTCTCCGCATAATACAGCGCTTCGTCAAACTGCTTGTACTGATGTTCGTACGCCTTCGCTAGTTCAATGTAAGGCTCGTCGTCGAGCTTCGGCCCATTCTGACAACAGTCTTGCCACAGCGCCACCGCCTCCGTCCACTGCCCCTTCTTTTTATATAAGTTCGCCGCCGCCTTTTTCGCGCGATACGTCACCGCCTTTTCTGTCTGTACCGCACGGCGACATGCGTAGCGGTAACTAGTGAGCGCGCGTTCGTGCTCTCCGACAGCTTCATACCAGCGGCCGACCTCGTAATGTTCTTCCGCCGCTAACGATTCGTCTGCCAGCCCGAGAAGTAACGTCGACACGTGCGTATACAAACTAATGAGCGACAACACATCGGCCTCGTTATGCCGGAACACGGTCAAAATATCGGTCGGATCGTTGTGCCGCAAATAGTCAAAGTAGAGCAAAGGGGCTAAACTACCAGGAGTGTCATCCCTGCGGACGATGCCGAGCTTCTCCCGCTCCACGATCGACAGCCTAAGCGACGGCAGCTGATGCTTCCACAGGCGACGCGCCGCGTGGAGCAAGTCGTAGTGAGGGAGCGACGGTAACGACGGCGACACATCCCGCACGAAGGTGTGGCGCGTTTTGACTTGCGGCCAGTCAAACGCTTTTCCGTTATACGTCACTAACCGCTGGTCCTCATGCATGTCGATTAAAAAATAGTAATACAAAGCCGCTTCCGCCTGAGGTTCCGGTAAAAAATACTGCTTCACCCGCACGCCGTCCGGTAACAATTGCGCCGTCCCGAGTAAAAACACCGTATTACCCGCCCCGCCACTGAGCCCCGTCGTCTCCGTATCAAAAAAAAGCAAGTCTTCACATTGAGCACCTTGAGTTGACAACGGGTGCGTATAACCGTAGTCGTGCCACTTGGCAACGATTGCCGCCAAGTCTCCGAACGCATAACGCCCCCACCGCGCGTCGCGCGCATAAACCCGCTCCCGCACGAGACACGGCTGCCCTTGGAACGTCTCCCGCCGCACCTCTGCCGTCGCCCACTTGTCCCAATGAGTGAGGGCCGTCCCTTCCTCAGTAGAAGCTGCCTGTTGCGGCTCGTTACCGGTAGCACGCGATTCCTGTACCCGTGCCCGCGCCTCGTCAACGTTAGTATGCGACTTCTGCACCTGTTCCAAGGCAGCGGCAGTTTGCGACTTCTGTTCCATGGCAGCGGTAGATCCCGACTCCTGCAACTGTCGATCGGTTGAGGTAGATTGCGAGTCTACCATTTGTCCTTCTGCCGCTCCCTTACGCTCTTCCTCTATCACAATATGCTTTTTCAACCGGTTTAACTTGCGCCGGAGGGACATGTCGTCATCTCCTTCGTCTGTTGCAGAAGATCCAGCGCCAACTGCTTACCGTTCCCTTCCCCATCCGAAATGCCGATACAGGACGGACAGCCACTGCTACACGGACACTGCGCGATCAATTCGTACGCTTCCGCCAAAATGACGTCGAAATCGCGGTATACTTGTTCACTTAGCCCGATACCCCCTGGATAGCGGTCGTACAAAAAAATTGTCGGCTTTTCCGAGTGCACCGCCTTCACTTGCGGCACGACATGTAAATCGTGCGCCTCACACATGACGAACAGCGGCGCCACGTGACGCAATACGTGCGCCACTCCCGCCAGCCCTTGCTCTACCGCCTCCGGCGACATACTGGCTACGACAGGTTCGTTAAAACTGAGCCACGTCGCTGTCGTGTGCAACTCTTCTTCCGGCAAGTGAATCGGACCGGAACCGATATTTTCGTGTGTCGCAAATTTAATCTTTTTAAAAATCGTCGCCATCGCATTGACGGTTACATCGCCGAACGCGCGATCACAAGCCAGACGCTCTTCGTGACGGTCCACTTCGAGCACTTTCAGTGAAATCGCTAAGTTGGCATCGGTGTAATAATCGACGTCCACTTCGCGGACGAACGCTTTTTTCTCCTCGTAGTCTAGTTTTTCCACCTGATACTGTTTGCCTTGGTGCAAGTAAATCGCCTCTTCGTGCAACAACGTCATCGCACTGAAACGGTCCATCTCCCCGATCACTTGCACGGCGGCGACATCCGTCTGATCGACGATGACGATGTTTTCTTGCGAAGCGGAACGCAAACTAATGTTGTGCGCCGGAAACGATTGGTTCATCCAAAACCACTGATCGCCTTGTCTGTGCAACACTTGCTCCTCCGTCAAAAAATCGAGCACATCTTCCACTTCCGTCGCTGTCACCGTCCCAAAGGACTCGCCCGCTTTGAACGGCAACTCAAACGCCGCACATTTTAGATGGTCGACGAGAATAATTAAGTTGTCCGGGTTAATACGCGCCGCTTCCGGTGAGCGCCGAAAGAAATAGTCCGGATGCTGAATGACATACTGATCTAACGGCGACGAGCTCGCCACTAATACGACGACGGCTTCCCCTTGCCGCCGCCCGGCGCGTCCTGCCTGCTGCCACGTACTGGCAATCGACCCCGGGTAGCCGGTCAACACACACGCCTGCAGTTGGCCGATGTCGACCCCAAGCTCTAACGCGTTCGTACTGACGACGCCGATCACGTCGCCACGGCGCAATCCCTGTTCAATTTCCCGCCGCTCACGCGGTAAATAACCGCCGCGGTAACCGCGAATCGCTTTTGGCTCGAGCTGTTTTTTTACGAGTTCTTGCAAATATTTGAGGACGATTTCCACCCTCACGCGGCTACGCGCAAACACGATCGTCTGGATGCGTTCGCGCAAAAATAGGCTAGCGATGGCGCGTGCCTCTAGTGTTGCACTGCGCCGAATATTGAGTGGCTGATTCACAACCGGCGGATTGTAAAACAAAAAGTGTTTCCGTCCGACCGGCGCCCCGTTGTTGGCGACGAGTCGCACTTTTTCTCCCGTCAACGCCTCGGCAAGCTCCACCGGGTTGGCAATTGTCGCCGATGTACAAATAAATATGGGCCGGCTGCCGTAATACGCACAGATTCGCTTTAAGCGGCGCAATACATTGGCGACGTGACTGCCAAATACGCCGCGATACGTATGCAGCTCATCGATAACGACGTACTTTAAGTTTTCAAACAGCGAAATCCACTTTGTATGGTGGGGCAAAATCGCCGTATGTAGCATGTCCGGATTCGTCATGACGATCTGTCCCGCCTTGCGGATCACTTGGCGAATGTTCCCCGGCGTGTCACCGTCGTACGTATACCCTTTTATATCTAAACCGATCGCAGCAACTAGTTCACTCAGTTCGCTTTTTTGATCTTGCGCCAACGCCTTCGTCGGAAACAAGTACAGCGCACGACTCGCCCCATCATTTGCAATCGCCTGTAGCACCGGTAAGTTGTAACAGAGCGTCTTGCCGGAAGCCGTCGGCGTCACCGCGACGAAGTGCTCGCCTTCTACCGCCGCGTCGTACGCGGTGCGCTGGTGCGTGTACAAGCGCGCAATCCCTCGCTTGGTCAGTGCCTCACGTAGCTTCGGGTGCAGGTCGCCCGGAAACGGCACCGTCTGTGCTGCTTTTTCCTCCGTCGTCCGCCAGTGGACGATTTGTTCCTTAAGGCGCACATCCTCGCGCAACGTCTGTAACACGTCTGGCAGTCGTTTGCGTCCGATCACATCGATCACCTCATCCGTTCTCCCCCTATTGTATCGAATAGACGTTCGCAAGGGAACTAGTTAGTTTTTGATGTCGAAATAAATAAATGGTACGCAACACAGTCGCAGTCAGCTATAATAAGTAAAATCAGCAACATACATGCTTACGGCATAACTTTTTGTTTTTGGTTGACACGGCATTCTAACGGCAAAGGAGGACGATCATGAGCGACGATCTGCGTGACGATAAGCAGCAACCCGAGCAACAGCAAACCGCAAACGAGCAGCGACGCCCGGGACCGCAACGCGCATCCCTACATTGGCTCGACGAAATCTTTAAGGAACACGAACAGAAAGGTGACTTTGACGACTTGCCGGGCAAAGGGAAACCGATTGCGAAGGAATCACTACAAGGCGATACGTTTAATAACGTGTTAAAAAACGCCAACTTCTTACCTCCGTGGCTTGAACTGCAGCACGATATACGCGACGCGATCGGCACGTTACTCGAGCGAATCAAACGGGACGATCCCGCGCTGAATGTAAACGCCGAGATCAAAGCTATTAATAAGAAAATAAAGAAGTACAACTTTGACTGCCCGACACCCGTCCTGCAAAAAGCCCCCATTACCGCCGACAACATTCAGCGGCAATACGAATACTGGAAATGAGCACTGGCCTTTTCGGGGTAAGGACGCCCTTACCCCCTACACACGAGACATGCTGTTACTTTACTCTTCTACTAATAACAAGTCCTCTTCGTCCAAGGCAAGCGGATTTTGGGGCGTACGTTTGGAAAGGTCATTTAAGATCGAAAGGAATTTGTTCGCTTCGCGCGTGACGTGGTCCGCTAAGAGTGGGTTAATGATACTTAAAGATTGACACTGTCGAATTAAGTCGCGCGCGTCCTTTTTAAAGTTGCGTAAATCGGTCGTCGCCATTTGCACGTCTGTTGTAAAGCGCGTCAGTGTGTTAAAAAATGACGGCTCCGTTTGCTTGACCATCGACTCTAAATCCCGCGCTTGAGCTAACAGTTGATCAAACTCATCGGAAAACGTATTCGCGACCGTCACCAGCTTCCGCTCAGATTGGTCGAGTAAAGAAGCGATAAATTTACTGTGATCAGCCATAATACGTAGCCAAAAAACATTTTCGTCTACGATGCGGTCAGCTAGCGGTTCCGACATTCCACGGTTCAAGTTCCGCAATGTTTCTACGAAATAACCGGCTTCTCGCGCTATGTGATCAATCAACAGCGGGAAATTAAACCCGTTTATTTTGCACTGGATGATGAGCAGGAGCACGTTCGATTTAAACTCGCGAAACCGTCGCGCGAGCATAATAGTGCCTTCATTAAATCGCCGTACCACATCCGGATCCCGACGTAGCGCTCTCACGTCGGTCAGTCGTCGATCGAACATGACGAAGAACTGATCCGCTTCGCGAATCAACTTCTTATCGCTGCGATCAAATCCTTCGGACATAAATAACGCATGTTCCTTCATAATTCGCAACCAAAATAAACTTTCGTTAATCGACTGTTGTACAAACTCCGCTTCACTGATGGTAGCCATACGCACGCTTCCTCTCCCTCATAACCATTTTGGCTGATTTTGGCTATCGTACAAATGCCTATACATATTTGCATCGTACGATTTTTACGGGCTATTGTGCTAAGGAAAACGCCTATTTTTGTAGGCCATCTACCGCAGGTCACACCGTCCGGCGCATAGGCGTACGATACAAATAAAATACACGTAAAAGGAGCTAAACAACGTGAGTCAAAAATTCCCCCTGTTTTGTTACACCGCCAGTCGTACATGTCCCGAACCGGATACGACGATTACGCTATCCGATCTGATCGATAGTCCCCCAGACATTACCGCTCTAGAAAACGAGCTCGGACGAAAGATACGGCAGGAGCTACGTCGTCTCGGCCCAGCACCCTTGCGCCGCATTCCACGATCGAAAAAACGCCCCTCGATCGAATGCCGTATTTTAAACTTTAAATAAGACGTTTTTCACGGCTTGCAGGCATGCGGTACGTACACCGTATGCCTTGATCCTCTTTATCCCACCAAACTTTATCCCACCAAACCTTATCCCACCAAAAAACATCTCCCCTAGAACGATATCTTTGATATTTCCCTTGCATTCAAAACTATCTTGCACTAAAATTAAACCGAACAGTCAGTTTAGGGAGCGTGGAAGATGACGCCATCCAAATCCAAAAGCGAGCAAAAACGCGCGTACATTTTGGATCGCGCTCAGGAAGTATTTATTCGTAGAGGGTACGCAGCGACGTCAATGGAAGATTTGGTGCGACATTGCGAGGTAAGTAAAGGCAGTATTTATTACCATTTCACTAGCAAAGAAACACTTTTCTTGGCGTTGATCGAGCGGTATTTAAACGCGTGGGTTGCGGAATGGAAGCAGAAGGAAGCGCGTTACCCGACCGTCACAGAAAAACTGTACGGCATTGCCGAACATTACGTACTCGATACGCAACACCCACTGCTCAAGGTAGCGGAAGATTTTTACATGAGTCAACCGGCACAAAAAGTGCGCGTTAAGAGGCAAGTGTTAGACATCGTCCTGACACCGCGCCAGCTCTATAACGCCATTTTCCAAGAGGCGGAACACGTCGGGCTCATTGCTCCTGGTAGTGCCAAGAACGTCGCCATTGTTTTTGCCAGTTTGATTGACGGATTGAACACGATTTACTACGAACGCACGCAAGAAGAAAAGAAACAGATGTATCAACAGGCAGTGAGCTATTTGTTGCACGGCGTTCTACACAAGCAGTAACGATTGGCGCCAACGCGACTTGCCGTATCAGAAAGGAAGAACGCCATGCCGATATTTAACGTGACACTCGTCCACCGCATTTTTCGCGCCGTGTGGGTCGCGATCGTGACCGTGACCGTGTGCGCACTGCTTTATTACAGTTTTCCGATCATCTATCCGTTTCTGCTCGCGTGGGTACTCGCTTACGCGATGAACCCACTCGTCCGCTTTTTCGAGCGCAAATGCCGCTTCCCGCGCTGGATCGCGGTCACGGCGACATTACTTTTGTTTGCAGCGGTTCTCTCGTTAATCGTTTTCGTGTTTACAACAAAAATCATCGCCGAATCATCCCACATTTTATCGTTACTGCAAGAACAACTGACACAGTTGCTCGAATGGCTGGACGACTATTTTCAATCCGCCGACTTCCAACACCTGCTGTCAGAAGTCACTACGATGATGAATATGACAGACGTACAGTCACTCTTGTCCGACATGACAAGTACGATTAGCAACGTCGGTACGACGGTCATCACCTACTTGTTCACTTTCCTCAAATCGACCGTCCTCTTTCTACCTAAGTTCGTCGTCATCACCGTCATCGTCATGGTTGCCACGTTTCTCATCAGTAAGCAGTGGGACTCACTAGCGGAAAAAAGCGCCTCCCTCATCCCGAAGCGCGTCCGCAGTTCTATCAGCGCCTTGACTCACGACTTACAAAAAGCGCTCTTTGGCTACATTAAAGGCCATCTCATCCTCTCCAGCATCACGGCGTTTGTCTTTTATATCGGCCTGCTCATTCTTGGGGCACCAAACGCCTTCACAATTGCCATTATCGGGGGGATAATCGACTTGATCCCACTCGTGGGCATCCCGGCAATCATCGTCCCTTGGTCAATTTTCGCCTTTTTTGACGGCAATGTTTTCTTAGGTACAGGCTTACTTGTCTTGTGGCCGATTATCCTTGCGACGCGACATTCGTTCGAGCCTAAAGTGTACGGCGCCAGCATCGGCCTCAACCCGCTCCTGTTGCTCGTCTTTATTTTCGCTGGCTTGAAGTTATTCGGCGTGCTCGGCATATTCATCGGCATTCTCGCCCTCGTCGCCCTTACGACGTTCCAGAAGGCGAATGTGTTCCGCGATTTGTGGCGCTACATTATGACCGGGAAAATGACTGATCCTGCGGTTGACCTCAAGGATGGGACAAAAGCCTAAAAGATGGACAACCCTTTATCGGAATGAATTGGGCGTCATTCGCATGTTACACGATGTATAGTGTTCGAAACACCAACAAGGGGACGCCCTCCGTTCCCCCTTGTTTTTTGATAAAAAAGGAAGACTCTGATTCATAAACGATACCCTGACTAAAAAGACGGGGTTTTATTTTTTTTCCTTGCAAACACTACGAAATAGTCGGGAGCAAAAGCGAGTAACCGAAATAGTGCTGACGGGAGTGATTAAAAGGTGAAAAAAGACCGTAACGAGTGGAAGAAATCGGATACACTAACACTAAGCAAGGCTCAGTCGGCTCGTCCCTTAGAGAAAAAAACGGGAACCGCGCAGCAAACCGAGGCGGCACAGACGGCGGCAAAATCCGACGACTTACGTTACCCGAATGCCGACGAAATTTACGACTAATATAACGCTGCCGGATCGGCCAGTCAAACTAGGGAGAGTGCTCGATTCTCCCTAGCTACTTTACTTCTGCCTTCTAAAGCAAACCAGTCAAATAAAATGCAACAGCGCTTGCCACCGCACATGCAACAACGCCTGCCACCGCAAGCAAACTATTAAACAAGCATTCGATCAGTTCGCGATATCAGACAACCCCTTGACACCCTAATATAAAAACATATAAAATCAAACAACAATTAGACGACATGCCCCCTTTTTCTTAAATTGATCATTTTTCTACACAAAACGGGATGAGGTGAGTATATGTCCAACGAACTGATCCAGGCAATAACGTTTCTGAAAGAAAAAGAGTGGGTCGACTTGACGCATACGTTCGGTCCACAATCTCCGCATTTCGCGGCCTTTGATGCCGCCGAATTCAACACGTTATTCACGCACGACGACGGTTTTTTCGCGCAAAGTTTTAAATTTGTCGGGCAGTACGGCACACATATCGACGCGCCGATCCACTTCGTGCGCAACACACGGTATTTACACCAATTAGGGCTAAAAGAACTCGTGTTACCGCTCATCGTCATCGACAAATCGCAAGAGGCTGCGGAAAACAACGACTACACGTTGACGGTTGACGATATTTTGCGTTTTGAAGACGCCCACGGGAAAATTCCACAAGGCACATTTGTCGCCTTGCGCACCGACTGGAGTAAACGTTGGCCCGATGTCGAAGCGTTCAACAACAAAGACGCGAACGGCAACAACCGCGTGCCTGGCTGGTCATTGGAGTCGCTGAAATTTCTTTTTGAAGAACGAAAGATTAAAGCGATCGGCCACGAAACCTTCGATACGGACTCGAGTCGCGATTTTCAAAAAAACGGTGCCCTCGTCGGTGAATATTACGTACTCGAACAAGACACGTATCAAGTGGAACTGCTCACGAACTTGGACCAAGTGCCAGCGACGGGCGCAGTCATTTACAACATCGTGCCTAAACCAGAAAACGCCTCCGGCTTTCCGGTGCGCGCCTTCGCCATCTTGCCGTAGCGACCGCAACTGCATACAGCGCGGATGCCAATTTCCGTGTTTACAAAGCCTTAACAGCGTAAATACACCCTCTTAACACTCCTTTGCTTTAATAGCTTTAAAAGCTAGCATCCCTTAAGGAGTGAAGTGCACTGAAATTGAAAAAAAGCGTGTGGAAATTGTCGATCGTCACCCTCGTCGCTTCCGTCCTGTTTACCGTGTTGCCGACCGCAGCGGCTACAAACGCAAAGGTCGGTAATGTTGGTAACGTCGACACTGGCAAATTGGCCAAAGGCAAAATTAAAAATGTCATCTTACTCATCGGCGATGGAATGGGCCCCAATTATACGACCGCATACCGCTATTACAAAAACGATTTCTTCGCGAAAGAGATGACACCGACTGCTTTTGATCCGTACCTCGTCGGTATGCAAACGACATATCCGGACGACCAGAGAGAGAACATCACTGACTCAGCTGCAGCCGCCACGGCGATGGCAACAGGGCAAAAAACGTATAACAACGCCATTGCCGTCGATGAGAAAAACCGCCCCTTGGAAACCGTCCTCGAACGGGCGAAGCACGTCGGAAAATCGACCGGTCTCGTCGCCACTTCGGAAATTAACCACGCGACACCGGCCGCCTTCGCTGCACACAACGAGTCCCGTAAAAACTACGCCGCCATCGCCGACGACTATTACGACGAATTGATCGATGGACAACATACCGTCGACGTGTTACTCGGCGGCGGCAAAAAATACTTTAAGCGGAAGGACCGCAACTTGGTCAAACAATTTCGCAACGACGGTTACAATTTCGTAACGAACCGCGAGCAGCTACTGAATAGCTCTAGCAATAAAGTGCTCGGTCTCTTTGCTGACGAAGGGTTGCCAAAAGCGATTGACCGCGGGAAAAAAATTCCCTCCCTCGAGGAAATGACAAACGCCGCACTAAAGCAACTGAACAAAAACGAGAACGGCTTTTTCCTCATGGTCGAAGGCAGTCAAATTGATTGGGCCGGACACAGCAACGACGTCGTCGGCGTCATGAGTGAAATGAAAGATTTTGAACAGGCCTTTCAAGCGGCAATCGATTTTGCCAAAAAGGACAAGCATACACTCGTCATTGCGACGGCCGACCACGAAACGGGCGGACTCAGTATCGGTAGTGACGGCGCCTACGTGTGGAATCCCGAACCGATTAAGCAAGTAAAACGCACCCCGGAGTTTATGGCTCAAAAAATAATGAGCGGCGAAGATGTTGCCGCCGTGTTAACGAAACATATCCGTTTCCGCTTGTCCGATGAAGAAATACAAGCTGTACAAAAAGCAGCGGATGGCGGGAAAGAAGCGGCAGTGGCTAAAACAATTTCGGAAATGATTGACAGCCGCACCTACACCGGATGGACAACCGGTGGCCATACAGGGGTCGATGTCCCCGTTTACGCCTACGGTCCGGGTAGCGAACGGTTTGCCGGCCTCATCGACAATACGGACATTGGTAAGGAGATTTTTAGTGTGATTGATAAAAATGGTCGGAGGAAGTAGCGTTTGGTGTATGCTGTGTATATGATCCATCCCGTGTATGACGATTAATAATATTTACGGTCGAGGGTAGTCATGGAACGACCCTCGACCGAACAGAAAGGTACCACCTATTTAGCATCAATGATCCAAACCTTCTCGATACGCGAGAGAAGGTTATGCAAATACTTAAAAGGGAAACTTGTAGCGCCCTCCTTGTCCGAGACCGAATATGACCGGAGTAAATATGTACAAATATGGAAAAGGGCAGCATGTATACGACCCATGCACCGCCCCTACTATAAACGGCTAACGTTGCGCATCATTTATTAGCGGGACTTCTCCTCATACTCCTTCTTTAATGGTGGGAACCCCTCTTCAGAAGCGATACCTCCCACCCGATAGTTATTATTGACACTCGCCGAAAATCCTCCTTTACCGTTTACAATTCCATCAACCATTAGTCCCGACACTGGACTCCTACTAACATCGGTGAACTCGATCGTTTCTACCCCCTCGTATTTTTTTCGAATATGTTTCTCCACACTCTCCTTAGCTTTCCGGGCGACTTCTTCATCAACTGAATTAATGCTCGTCACAAAATAGCCGCCAAGGATTATTAGTGCAATTAGAGAAACCGCTGTCATCACTCTTCCCATGAATACCCTCCTTGTCCGACACCTAATATATCCGGCGTGGAAAATATATACAAATATAGAAAAGTGCAGCATGTATACCGCCCATGCACCGCCCCTACTGTAAACGGCTAAAATTCCGCATCATTTTTAGCGGGACTTCTCCTCATACTCTTTCTTTAATGGTGGGAACCCCTCTTCAGAGCCGATACTTCCTACTCGATAGTTATTATTGACACTCGCCGAAAATCCCCCTTTACCGTTTACAATTCCACGAACCATTAGTCCCGACACTGGACTCTTGGTAACATCTGTGAACTCGATCGTTTCTACCCCTTCATATTCTTCTCTAATAACCTTCTCCACACTTTCCTTAGCCTTCCGGGCGACTTCTTCATCAACTGAATTAATGCTCTTCACAAAATAACCCCCTAGTATTATAATAGATACTAATAGTGACGTTACAGCTATTTTTCGCAAGGTTCCAACCCCCTTTTCCCAATCATACCAAAAAGGAGGATGGGTGACTATGGGTACAACGATTAAAGAGCAAGAGGCAGTTGAGATTGCTAAGGAGTCATACGAGGACAATAAAACAAAATTCGAGGTAAAAATGAATGACGGTTCAAGTACCATCTGGAAAGTCATCGAAGAAGTCAAAGACCTGGAAACAGGTCTTCACATGTACGTCATCCAGAACCCTAAAACGAAAGAAGTCGTCATTAGCTTTGAAGGAACAGAACTAAAAAAAGGCATTAGACAAGCCGCTAACGACTTAAGGGAAGATGTAAACGGCATCTTTCTCGGCCAACCCGCATACACCGAAAAAGAGATTAACATAGGTAAGGATGGGGATCTTGAACACAACAAACGCCTCAAAGAGCTATTAAAAGATCCTAGGGTAAAATTGAAAGACGGGCAACTTATTTATGAAAACAAAAACCAATTCACGGCGTTTGAAGACGTTGTCAATAAGTACATCAAAAAGTACGGCGCTGATAATGTCACCTTTGTTGGGCATTCGTTAGGCGGAGCCTTGGCACAGATTTACGCCGTTAAACACCATGCAAATGCCATCGTTTTTGCCTCGGCTGACGCATACCAATTGTTGACAGATGAAGAGAAAAAGAAAGTGAGGGACGGTGTTTATCGCGATAAAATCATTGCGTATACATACCCTGATGACGCGATAGGTAATTCTTTCTCAAAAGCGATCGGCTCCGTCTACTATATGGCTGATCCGCGCGAGTTCAAATGGAAATGGATTTCTAGTCACTTTATTTCCAATTACGACGATGACGGTCTGTACGATGACGAAGGGTATTTTCTTCCCAAAGTCTTGTTTGACGGGGTTACAGGAGGAGCAATATCGAAGTCCCCATTAGCGCTTAAAAACAGTGGACAAAGCAACTTTGCGATCCTTTTGCAAACCGAAATTATGCGGAAGTATGCGGAAGCAATGAACGAAAGCTTGCAACAAGTGACAAACAGTTGGGAAGGGTTCAAGCGTTTCCCAAGTGTCCACGATGATGCAGTTAAGTCGATAAGAAGCAAGTATAACAGCTTAGTAGGAACGGGTGATTTTGATAAGTTGACCTCAGCTGACGTCGACAAGGCCCTCAAGTGGCTTTCGCTTTCTTCCGACGGGAAAGATCAGTTGTTTTACTACCAATTTCTGTACGACGACGTCTTGAAACAGCTGAACGACTTAGTCAATGACACTGCTGAAATTTCTTACCACATGACAGAAATAGCGGACAAATTCGAGGAAATCGACCGCATACTAGCAGAATGGTTCAATTTGAAACAATGAAGGAGGGGACAAGTTGGCACCGAGTTTTTACGAGCAAGAGTACGAGAATTACTTGAAGAGTGATAAAGGAAAGAGGGAGCTTCAACAGCTGCAACTAAAAGACCTCATGCGCAAGGATATAGAGGCAGAGATTGAGTTTCTTCAAGCGTACATTACCCACAACAATCTAACGTCATACCTGTTGGAAAAGCACAGAGAGGCCTTTAAAGGAATTCGATTCAGATTAGATGGGGAAGCACTTCTTGCCCTTACAGAGCGTTTAGTCGAACACATAGAAGCACTTGAACTCCTCGAACATCGTTTTGAAGAATTCCATTCAAAAATAAAAACGAGCTAACGAAAATAGCTAGGTCTTATTGGCTAACCGATTAGCGAAAAATATAAAGGACCGGTGCAACTTTATTCCCGACGAACTTCTCAGCACCGCTAACACCAGTCCTTCCATTTCCTTCCCGCATGGCCACGCCTTTGCAAATCCATTCCATCATCCTGCGGTCGTTTAACCCTACACACAATTGCCGGACGCGCAGTCTGACTTACAAACGTTTAAAGCGAACCTATTTTAACAACCCTCACACGTCACCCGTTCACAATTTCTACCTTCACCCGCTTCTGCAAATCGGCCAATTTCTCGACTGCGACACATCCCGCTTGCCTTTCCTCCGCATTGGCTGCAGCGGCAGCCGTCGCGAGTACGATCGTGTCCTCACTCGATAAACCGCGCGCCAAACCTGCGGCCATGCCCGCGACAAACGTATCACCGCACCCGACCGGATTAACTAATTCAACCTTCGGCGGCGTCACCTTGTAACACGTCCCTTCGTAAGAAACGAGCGACCCTTCGCTACCGAGAGAAACGGCGACGAGCGGAATGCCTGTGGCATGCCAGCGGTGCATCGCGTCGCGGATCTCCTCGATCCCAAGCGTATGCGCCTCCTTCCCGAGAAGGACAGCCAATTCACTTTCGTTCGGTTTTACCATAAACGGTTTTGCCGCCAACACTTTTGCCAACGGTTCGCCACTCGTGTCGACGATCGCCTTCGCGCCCCGCTGTTGTACGACTTGCACGAGTTCCGCGTATGCCCCACTGTCCACACCGGCGGGCAAACTACCGGAAAAGACGACGTACTCACTATCGCCCGCCAGTTGTGCCACCGTTTCTTTCAAACGTTCCCAGTCGGCGGCACCGATCGACGGCCCAGCTTCTAGCACTTCCGTCTGTATGCCCGCTGTCTCGTCGATCAAATTGAGACAGAGCCGCGATTCCCCAGCTACAGTCACGAATTGGTGGCGAATGCCGCGCGCTTCTAACAACGCGAGTATATGCTCTCCGCTGTGCCCGCCGACAAAACCGGTCGCCACCGATTCTAACCCGAGTCGATGCAACACTTTGGCCACATTAATCCCTTTACCGCCAGGTTCACTGATCATTTTTTGCACGCGGTGCACACCGCTAAGTGCGAAGTCGTTCAAAAAGTACGTTTTGTCGATGGCCGCATTTAACGTAACGGTTGTAATCAACGTGATGTCTACCCCCCTAAAATAATCGCGTTGCCCCCATGGCGCGCTTTTCCAAAAGCAGTTAAATCTATGTTCTCATAAAACAGACAGCACTATTATAACAAGCGAAGCCAGCTAACTGATGAAACCTTTATAAACATATTAATAAAAATCTAGTCGGGATGCACCATCTGAATTTTTTGCTTGACGATGGCTTTGACTGCTTCCCGCGCGGGCACAGAGTATTTGCGCGGATCGGTCGCATCCGGATGCGCGATCAAGTAGCGGCGCAACTCTGACGCAAAGGGCGCTCTGAGCTCCGTCGAAATGTTAATTTTGCTAATCCCGTACGACAGGGAGCGACGGACACTTTCCTCTGACACGCCGGATGCCCCGTGCATGACGAGCGGAATGCTGACGCGCTCCGAGATTGCCTTTAATCGTGCGACATCGAGTTTTGGTTCCTCTTTGTACGTCCCGTGTGCCGTTCCGAATGCTGGCGCCAAAAAATCGATGCCCGTCTCGGCGACGAATGTTTCGGCAGCTTCCGGGTCGGTGTACGTTGCGTCTGCCTCTTCCACGAACAGGTCGTCTTCGACCCCGCCGATCATGCCTAGCTCAGCTTCGACCGGTACCCCAACGGCGTGTGCCAGTTCCACCACTTTTTGCACGAGGGCGACATTGTCGGCAAAAGGCAAGTGTGACCCGTCAATCATAACCGACGTATAGCCGGCGCGTATGCACTGGGCGACGATCTCGTAACTGTCGCCGTGGTCTAAGTGTAACGCAATCGGTACGTTTGCTTTTTCGGCAGCGGCGCGGGCCATCGCCACCATGTACTCCAAGCCGATATAGCGGATTGTACTCGGCGTCGTTTGGAAAATAATCGGTGCCCCTAATTCCTCCGCCCCTTCGACGACTGCCTGCATTATCTCCAAATTATGAGTGGCAAAAGCGGCCACGGCATACCCGTTTTTATAGGCGTCGGTGAGCATCTCTTGCGAAGAAACGAGAGCCATAACTAGTTTCCCCCCTCGTCTTTTAGCACGACAACTTGATTCAGGTTGCGGGGGCGATCTGGATTCAAACCCATTTGCTCAGTGCGGTAATAGGCGGTCAGTTGCAATAGCGGAAGATATAGCACGCTACGGCTCGGGTCCGTTAGGCCGCTCGCGAGGTCAAACACTTCGTCGGCGGAAAAATCGCTAACCGCGTCACCGATCGCCACGACGTTGGCGCCATATTTGCGTACGTCGCTAACGACATCCCGTTCCAAGTCGCTCATCGTACGGTTGCTAAGGACAAACGCGCGGCACCGTTCGTTCAACACGGAGATCGGCCCGTGCCGGAACTCTAACGGGTTGAACGCCTCGGCAAACAGTTGCGTCATCTCTTTCATTTTTAGCATTGCTTCGCACGCCAAGCCAAAAGCGGCACCGAGCCCTAAATAAATGTAATGGTCGTACGAATCTTCGCGGCCGAGTTTTTGCGCTAACGCCTCCGCTTGCGGCATTGTCTGTTCGCCGAGTTGCGGCAGTTGCTGTAGTTCCGCCAAGTAGTCTTCATCGTCAGCGACGATACTGGCAATTAACTGTGAAGCTAATAGTAAATTCGTAAACGAGCTCGTCATGACGACGCTTTTTTCTTGTACGTGTGGCAAAACGACCGAATGCGGCGTTTGTTTCGCCATGTCACTGTCCGGGTTGGCCGTCACTGACAGCCCTTGCGCCAATTGATGCCCGGCGGCGAAGCGCAGCGCGCGTACGACTTCCGACGTGTTCCCGGAACGGGAGGAACCGACGATTACGGTGCGTCTGTTTTTGGCAAAAACAGCGTCTGGCTTCAAGAAAACTTCCGAAGCGGGGGCCGCTTTTGCTGCAATTCCCGTCTGTTCGGTGAATGTCATGGCTGCAGCGATTGATATATAGTACGATGTGCCACACCCGGTAAAAATAACCTCGTCCGGTCGATGATCTTGAAAAAACTGTCGCAACTTGTCACGTTGCTCTAACACGGTATCAATCGTTTTTTGCCACGTCATCGGTTGGCGTTTTATTTCCGTATACGTATGATTAGTCATCGTGATGATCCTCCTCGTAGGATGAATGGTGCACTCATGAAAATTTGTTTATTTGTTTAACGGATAGAGAAAAGTGTTCACAAGTAAGCGCACTTTATTTATAACATTATCGGGTTGTTGGGTCAACCCGTATGCAAGCGAGTTAAAAAAACCATATCCATGCGTGTGTATTGGGTCAACCTTTGCCCACGATCGCTAGGTCAACCCGTTCACATGTTATAACTTCGTATGGCAGAGGCACAATTTTAACTTCGTATGGCAGAAGCACAATATCGTGACGTCATAATGTCGTTACGTACATATTCAATTGTTATGCAAAAATACAATCGCGTACGCGTTGACATCTCGTCCGCCAGCCATCGCGTCTACGATTCCTACCACCTTCTTAGCAACCCACACCGTTACAGCAACTCCGTGTAAAAACGGCAGCGGTCCCCGCGGACAATCGAACGGCAAAACTCGACAGGGCGACCACTTGCATCGTAGGCGATGCGATCGAGCAGTAACGCAGGATAGCCTTCCGCAACTTGTAAATAGGTGCTTTCGTAGTCGCGCACTAACACCGGTTCAAATATTTCTTTCGCCTTCGTCACCGTAATCTCGTACTTTTGCTCCAATAAGTCGTACAAAGAGGTCTTTTCTAGTTCCTCTTGGGAGATGTTTGGCGCGAGTTGTTGTGGGATATAGGATGTTTCCAGTATAATCGGTTCCTCGTCCGCACAGCGGAGCCGCCTAAGTGCGATCACCGCTGTTTGTTCCGGGATTTGTAAGTGTTTGGCCACACTCCGTTTGGCTGCGAGTTGCTCGACACTTATAATGATATCTTTCGGGGTCAACCCTTGGGCGCGAATGACTTTGCTAAAGCTGTAAAAGCCGGACAGCGACTGCTCTAACTTCGGAGTCGACACGAACGTCCCTTTTCCTTGCACCCGTTTGAGTAGCCCTTCGGTTACTAAATCGTCCAGCGCCTTTTTGACCGTATTGCGGCTAATGTTGTAATGTTTTAACAGCTGATTTTCCGAAGGGATCATCTCCCCCGGCTTCCAGACGCCCGATTCGATATTCTCTCGTAAAATATCTTTCAATTGATGATAAAGCGGTATGACGCTATCGTAATCTAACTGCTTTTGCAACGCGGGATCCTCCTTGTACTACGTATACATATTCCTTCGTTCCGTCGTTCCTTCGTTCATTTTAAGAAAGTTGATTTAAGAAAACGTGTATTATTGGCACCGTTGTTGTTTACTGATGTTGCCCACCATTGTTGGCTTAATGGGTTCATTTCATGCGCCGAGGGAAGCCACCCCCAGCTGTGCGCTTCTCGATCCCTAGTTAAGCGAGACGCTCAATAATCGTCGCATTGGCCATTCCATACCCTTCGCACATCGTTTGCAAGCCGTAACGTCCGCCCGTCCGTTCCAGTTCGTGCATTAACGTCGCCATGAGTCGGGCCCCGCTCGCGCCGAGTGGATGGCCTAACGCAATCGCGCCCCCGTTCGGATTCACTTTACGGACATCCGCACCTGTCTCCGCAAGCCACGCCAAAACGACAGAAGCAAAAGCTTCGTTCACTTCAAACAGGTCAATATCCTCGAGGCGTAGCCCCGCTTTTTTTAACACGTGAGCGGTAGCAGGAATCGGACCGGTCAGCATGAGCGTTGGATCGGAACCGACAACTGTCCGCGCTAATACGCGAAAGCGCGGTTTTAAGCCGAGTGCTCCTGCTTTTTCTCGCGACATTAGCAACAACGCGGCTGCCCCGTCGCTAATTTGGCTCGCGTTCCCAGCGTGAACCGTGCCGTCTGCTTGGAACACCGGCTGTAGGTTAGCGAGTTTTTCCAAGGTTGTATCTGGTCGCGGCCCTTCATCAGTCGCGACGACCGTTTTTTCTCCATCCGGCTGTCCCACTTCTAGGGGCATCACTTCTCGTTCGAAGCGACCGTCCTTTTGGGCGGCAACTGCCTTTTCATGGCTGTGAAGCGACCATTCGTCCAACTGCTGGCGGTTAAAACCCCATTTTTCTGCGATTCGTTCGGCCGATACCCCTTGGTGGACGATTTCATACTGTGACGTGAGCGATTCGCTAAACGCGATCCCTTCCCGATTCGAGCCGATCGGCACGCGGGACATACTTTCCACGCCGCCAGCAACGACCACGTCCATGTCGCCACTTAAAATTGCCTGTGCTGCAAAATGGACCGCTTGCTGACTTGAACCGCACTGGCGGTCAATCGTCGTCCCTGGAACATTTACCGGGAAACCTGCGATCAGCGCCGCCATGCGCGCAATATTAAACGACTGTTCTCCGACTTGTGACACGCAACCGAATATGACATCGTCGATCATTTCCGGGGAAATGCCTGTTCGCTGTACGAGCTCTCGCAGCGGCGCGGCTGCCAGATCTTCTGCCCGCACTCCGGACAACGCCCCGTTTCGCCTGCCCACTGGTGTCCGCACGGCCTCAACAATGACAACTTCACGCATCGCCCTCTCCCTTTCCCCCTATAAATAGTCCTATCCCTTACGGTAACATCCTAATAGTCCCTTCATCGTACGTTATTGTCCCTTAATCGTACTTACTTTTTAGCGGTGCGATGTCTTTCCTCATGCGACTCCTCTCACGCTTAATTTTACCATATTCGCACGAGCAGTGCCGCCTTTCAAAGTAGCGGCACAAGTAGTACTCCTGCGAGTTCGTTATTAGCTTACGTTCGCTTATTGTCCCGAGCCTCGTGCTACTAAATGTTATCGTTGTAGTTGCGCACGTCTCTGTTTGGCAAAAAGGGCACTTCCGACAACCCCTGCAACGCCCTGTAGCTGGGCGACGCGAATGGACAAATTATCCCAGTAAACAGGCAATACATACGCCTTTAGTGTTTCGCGCACTGGTTGCAGTAACCGTTCGCCAGCAGCTGCCAATCCGCCGCCGATGACGATGACGTCGGGACTGAACAGCATAACCGCATAAGACAGTGCTCTCCCTAACTGTGTCCCAGCGTGCACAAACACTTGCTTAGCCAGTTCGTCCCCACGGTCATACGCAACGGACACGTCACGAGCCGTCAACCTTTCGGGCGCTTCGGCAAACGATTGCTGTAATAGACTCGATTGTCCACTCCCTAGCCCACTTGTCAACCTTTCCCGGGCTAGACGCACAATGCCTGTCGCCGAAGCGACTGTTTCTAAGCAGCCGTGCAGCCCGCAGTTGCAAGGTGCCGTTTCCCCTTCCATGCGAATGTGCCCCAACTCTCCAGCCATGAAACGGTTGCCGTAATACAGCTGTCCCCCGCTTACGACGGCAGCCGCAATGCCAGTTCCTAACGTCAGCCCGAGGACGTGAGCGCCGCCTTGCCCCGCCCCGTGCATCGCTTCACCGTACACGTACATACGCACATCGTTATCGATAAAGACAGGGATCCCCAGCTGGCGCTGCACCTTCTCCGCGACAGGTTCATCGCGCCAATGCAAATTGGCGGAAAATTGGCAGATGCCTCGTTGTGGGTCGACAAACCCGGGAACGCCGATCCCGACCGCCTGTACATCGTTTACGTGAAGAGCGTTTTCCTGCAACAATTGCCGCACCGCGTCCGCTATTTTGCTAATGATCGATTCACTGCCGCGCTCCGCCTCGGTCGACTGCTTTTTTTTGTCTAGTAGCTGTCCCGCGTCGTCGAGCAATCCGACCACGATATTCGTTCCCCCAACGTCTACCCCGACGAAATAACGCATGTTTGCTCCCCTTTGACATCCTTCATTTAACGCAAGTCGAAAGATAAAGTCGGAATAGTCACCATTTGGCCACCTGCACGCAGCGATTGCGTCGCCGCACATCCGGCAGCAACACTCATTCGCCCTGCCGGCGGCTTCAGTATAATGAAGGTGACTTCATTTTTGACATCCCAATATATGTATACCATTATTGGGTTGTTAGGCCAATAGACTGTAGTAATTAATTGACGTTTAAATAAAACAGCCTTAACGTGGAAAATAATCAATTTTCTTCGTCAACCATTATTCTCTTTTATTGTTACTTAAGGAGGATAAAGTCTTGAACAAGGCGTTCCTTGCGTGCTGGAAGTTCAATTTCCCCCTTTTTATCCCAAGAACGTGTGTCGTAAACGCAAATAATCCCACCCAGTTCGTCACTGTGCAACTGGGTTATTGTATAGAAGTATTCGTCTTTAATGTGCGCTTTATGAATTGGATGTGCAACCTCTTTCGTATCGATAACCTTGAACGTACGTTTATCTAATATGGTGACTTTATCGAGACTAGCATAAGTAAGATATAGGTAGTCATCATCCTGTTTAATGAATTCTGGACATTCGTATGGTAACTTTATATAATTCACCTCCCAATTCCGTCGATCAACGACAGTAATTGCTTTAGTCCCATCTTGAACAGAAGTGAGAAGTATTTTGTCATTAACGATTTGTATGTCGTACGTATTATAATAATCTAAATATATTTCTTTCACGACTTTCCGACGCTTACGTTCTATAACGTACATGACGGGAGGAGTTCTATCAGCGAAAGCGTAAACATATTTTTCGTCCAGATTTGCTGATCCTAAAATACCATCCAATTCAATATCAGTGACTCGCTCACCTTCTGTAATTCTCAATGTGCCACTTTCAAGTTCGGTATTGTACAAAGTAATGAGTACGCCGTCTTTTTCCTTGACGTATAATGGATAGTCTAATGAATCAACCTTAGTAATTTTCCCTTTATCATTAATAACAGCAAGCTTATCCCCAAACTGGATAGGGAGAATTAACTCCCCCTTATTGTTTTTCTCGATATGGAAAATACTCGCATCATTAATGACTGACGAAGAAGTCATTGCCCCGTCCGCTCCGAATACGATAAACTCGCTATGATTATTTAACGCATCGGTATAAACAACTCCGTATTCTCCATTTTTCAAATCTAGATCTTGAAACTGACAAGAGGTGGTCATAACTGAAAAGAAAATCAGGAAAGCTATAGTAATAACATTTTGAAAGTTCATCATAGGACTCGCTCCTCTGTGGAAAAATAAGGACGGCGGAGATGCTAGTCCCCGCCAACTGAATAGTTTATTAACCTTGAGAGTAATAAGCCGCTGTTAACGGCGATTTAATGAGGTCGACGGGCCAGACAGCACCACCGTTGTAGTTAAGGTCAAACCCTCTATTATAATAAGCTCTCCACACGAGCTGTGAACAGTAAAAGCTATTAACTGTTTTCACATTCCAAAAATTATAATTGTAGGGTTTTCCAATTTTCCCCCTAGCATATGACGCCGCGTACGTCACATCTCCTCCAGTCGATTTCCTAACTCCTAAGGCTTTAACCTTCTTATATCTATTCTTCCAATTATTAGGCCAATGCCTAACACCATTGTTGCTCTTTCCCTTATTTCCAAACGACTCGACTACCTTCCCGGGTACTTCCGAAACAATACCAGCATGCCCACCAACCCAAGCGGAGGAGCCCGAGCTACTACCTGAAAGGGTTACGAGAATATCTCCCTTAGAGCCGATCGAGCCAGAACCTTGAGGAGAAACCATGTCAAGATTGAAAGAACGCCCTTGAGCGTCAAACATCTTTTTCACTTCTTCGACGTCGATAGTGTTATTCCAATGATCCAACATTTCCTTCGTATCCTGCTTGCCACGTTCAACTTCTTGTTCTTGCTTTGCGGTTAAAGCTAGTTCGTGGTCTGCTGCGAAACCAACCATACTTCCAGAAAAGATCAAAACGACCAGGATCAACAAAACGGTAGACTTCCTCAAAACCGCCATGAAAACGCCTCCTTTAATCTTGAAGATAGTAATATATATATATTACATATGCTCGTCAAGGAGTCAACAACATTTTAAAAAGAATTTGTAGTTTAATTTACTCTTGATTTACTCTAGTCAACTGCAAACCTTTATATTACTAATGGATCCGTAAACACCGATGGCCGCGATGTCACTGCCATGACGTGCCACAACATCCGTCGCTGCAATTTCCCGGCAAGCTGCAACTGATCCTCTCTAGAAGTCGCGCACGGATATGCTCATACTGTTATTTTTAACACCTACTCTGTATGTCATGACTAGTTTCACCTATTATAACAGACAGACTTATGTTGTTATAGTCACGTAGTGACAGCCCCCACTGTAATAGCCACGTTGTAACAGCCACGTTCTAATAGCTTCGTGCACCCGTATACCTTAAGCTTCAAATACAAAAGTGGCAGTTACGCCGTTAACGTGACGCAAACTGCCAACAACATACTCGCGGTTCGCGGTTGCAATCGGGAGAGTGGCAAGATTGGGCAGTGTCAAACGCCTCAAGCACCCTCCCCTGTTTCACCTAGCAAATGTTCCCACCGCAAATAGTGCGAAGTGACGCGCAGCAAGTGAAACAACGAGGAGCGGAGTTCAAACTCCTCCCGCGTCACTGGGAGCTCGCCTTGACGAAAGTGGTCGTATAAATCGGCGAATGCCTCCATTAACTCGCCGCATGGCGCCGATAACTCCTCGTCTTTCGTCGGTGACTTTCCCTTTGAAGTCAATCGCTCCTCATCTGCTGCCGACGACTCCGCACCTCGCACCGATCGCCCGCCATCTGCTGCCGCCTCCGCCCTTGCGGCTACTTTATCTATAAACGCGGCAACTAACTCACTGTTAGGCACGCTATCATGAATCGTCTGCAAAATATTAACCATCCGCTCCAACTCATAAAACTGCTGGCGACGAATGTCCAAATAGTCACAGTAATCTTCTTGGCAATTCCGTTTGCGCAGGAAAAAATCGTTCTCCTTATCCAACTGTGCCACCCGTTTCGCATCGCGCAGCAGTTCGCGTGCACTCTCCAATTCCGCTGTCAAATCGTTAGCATCGCCCTCTCCTCGATTTCCCGTACGCACGCGGTCAGCAACTTGACGTAAAATCGCAGCGTACATCGCTTCGATCTTCTGTTGATAGCCTTGCAGCTTGCCGCTCATGTCGGGCATAAACACGTTAAACGTAAGCGCCACAAAACAACCGACGATCACGAGCAGCATTTCATTGACAAAAATTTCCCACGTCAATTGTTCATAAGTGAACACATGTAAAATGAGCACAGCGGCAATAACGAGCCCTTCGCCCAACTTTAGCCATACAGAAAGAGGGATAAAAAACAAAAAGAACAAAATGAGCGCCGGTATATGATAACCGATTACCGTAAACAACAACCCGCTCCCGACGACGGCAATAAAACCTAAAAATACGCGGGCAACCGCACCAGAAATCGACCGCTTCAACGTCGGTTGAATTCCTAACATTGTAATAATTCCCGCGAGCGTATACGAATCGAGCTCTAATGCCCGCGCAAGCCACACTGCAACACCTGTACCAACCGCCGTTTTAATCGTTCGGTAGCCGATCCTCACCTTAAACATCGTTCCCTTCCCATATATACAAGAAAATAGTTCCCTTTTTTATCTTAAAAATAAAAATATTCCCCCAATAACTTTCAAGTCGTTTCCCATCGTCGTCCTTGCAGAGTCCCCGGATATGTTACTCTTATATCAATTATAATGGATGTAACCGAGCATGATCGAAAAAAACAGTGAACGTCGATAAAACTTCACTCTTTATACTTCGTAATGACACTATTTCCGTCCCACACGTGCCCTAAACGTAGAAAAAGTGACAGAGGTATTAAAGAAAAGTTGGCAAATCGAAGGAGCAGGGGAAAAGGGTTAAAGGTTAACAGGAACAATGGAAATGGGAGTATGATTAGCTGTCCACAAAGTACTTTTGTAACGAGACGAACAAAAAGTAATCGGCGCTAGTGCAATCACTGACCCTGTAGCGATCAACCGCGTATTGGACGTAAACGTCCCTTCCAATTTGTACAACCCTAACGTTAACGGGTACATACTCGAATCGTCCAACACTAACAACGGCCACAAGAAGTTGTTCCAAGCGCCGACAAAGCTGCCGATGGCCAGCGTCACTAACGTCGGCTTCACCATCGGCAACAAAATGTGCATCACGTTCGCACTATCAATAAAAGCGGACTCCTCAATTTCCCGGGGAATTTCCGACAAGCAAACTAACGTTACACTAGCGTTAAGCACTAACGTTCCTCCACCATTCAGACTACGCTTCGGTCGATCAACAGCTCGGAGCCGGACAGCTTAACACAATCACTACACGAAATGACCGAAACAGCAGCGAACGAAACCGCCAATTGAACCTGTGGTGCACACCTATGGCCACACCTGTGGCACGTTAACAACCAGAGACGGTCGCTACGATCGACTAACGTTCAGCGGGAATAGGGTCCTCCCCTACAATTTTCACTTCCGTTTCCAATTCGACGCCGAACGTCTCCTTTACCGTTCGCTGGACAATCTTAATGAGCGATATGTAATCCGTTGCCGTGGCGCCGTCTTTATTAACGATGAATCCCGCGTGCTTGCGCGAAACTTCCGCGCCGCCGACGCGCGTCCCCTGCAGTCCGCTATCTTGGATTAACTTCCCGGCAAAATACCCTGGTGGACGCTTAAACACACTGCCGCATGACGGGTATTCGAGTGGCTGCTTTTCCTCCCTGCGCTGCGTCAAATCGTCCATGACACTTTTTATGGAGTCGTAATCGCCTTTTTGTAATTGAAACGTCGCTTGTAGCACCGTATACTTTTTCTTCGGAATTACACTCGTGCGATACCCTAACTGTAAATCGTCTTTAAGTAACGTGACCAGTTCGCCCTCTTCACTAACGACGACGACACTGTCGATGACGTCTTTTATTTCACCGCCGTACGCGCCAGCGTTCATGACGAGTGCCCCGCCGATGGAACCTGGAATACCACAGGCAAATTCCAACCCTGTCAAGCAGTTCTGTAATGCAGCTTTGGAAGCGTCGCGAATGTCGATGCCACTTTGCACAGTCATTCTGTCTCCCTCGACCGTCAGTTCGTTGAGCTTCTTCAAACTCATGACGATACCGCGGATGCCACCGTCTTTAACGATAACGTTTGAACCGTTTCCGAGCGACATGAGCGGTATGCGCTCTTCGGCAGCAAACGCGACGAGCTGCTGGGCGGCGGCGATCGTCGTCGGGGTGACGAAATAGTCAGCGACACCCCCGAGCCGCGTCATCGTATAGTTGTGTAGCGGCTCATCCGTCAATACATTCTCTTCTGCGACGATTTCTTGCAATTTATTTAAAATTATGTTTCTATCAGTCATTGAACTCACTCTTCTTCATACGTTTTTTTTGGAGAACTGTACTACGGGATTGTTCTATGACATAGTATATATGTTCCTGCTACAATCGTCCACGCGTGCACGCGATGACGGAATGAGCAACTTACGTTTTATGAGCGTTTCGTGAACGTCTATCCCATGGCATCCGAGTCGACCACAGCTACGATCACTGTTTAGCTGCAATCCACGCTGGCAAAACGGTAGCGATCGGTGGTGAAGTGACTACCTATCCCGCCAAAAAAAGTTCCGATCTTCGGTCGAATAAACTGTCTGAATCGCCGGGAGTCGTCGGCAAACGAAAAAAGGCCGGCGTTGGTAGCCGACCTTTTGCATGCACATGAGCGATCATTGCGTAGTCTCCCGCAAAAAAGTCGGCATCCCCGCGAATTTATGTATTATAACACGCGTTGATTTTACTGCTTTACAACCATATACTTAAATGCGAGACTTCGAAGCGGTATGTGCCTATTTTCACTATGGGATCTTTGTAGGAGGTCATCTTTTGAAACGATCGGTCTTACTTACGTGGTGCACCGTACTCGTCCTCGCGTTCTGTTCGGGATGCAACGCGTCGCCTGCAGACACTGCAGGAAAGCCCGTTCAGACACATAAAACGGAGACGGATAAAACGGAGACGGATAAAGCGCATAAAGCGCAAGGAACAGAAGGAGCAACTGCCGACAAACAACGCACAACAGAAAGGCAACCAGAAAAACGAGGCTCACAGGCTACACACGACACCCAAACTCGGCCATCATCTATTCCTAAGGAAGGCGACTTCATCGCGGCTCCAGTGACGCGCGTCGTCGACGGCGATACGATCAAAGTCGATTTAGATGGTCGGGTGGAAACGGTCAGATTCGTTCTCATCGATACGCCGGAGACGGTTCACCCGTCCAAACCAGTCGAACCGTTCGGTCCGGAGGCATCGGACTTTACGAAAAAAATGCTAGAAGGACAAACGGTCGAACTCGAATTAGACGCACAAGAACGCGACCGATATGGCCGGCTGCTTGCTTACATATGGCTCGGCGATCAACTGTTTAACGAGACGCTACTCGAGAAAGGCTTGGCGCGCGTCGCCGTGTTCCCGCCAAACGTCAAATACGTCGACGAGTTCCGCGCCGTACAAAAAAAGGCACAGCGAGAAGGTGTCGGCATTTGGTCGCTGGAGGACTACGCCGCGGAGGAAAGCAACCCTTCAGGCGGAACGACGGGAGCGCCACAGTCGAAGCATTCCAAGCATTCCACGCACGCGCACGCCAAGCAGGACCAGTCGCATCGTCAAACTGGTGAACGGACTGAGCATCATCACTCACACTCCCAGCGGCAACAAGCTGCATCGAAAGACAGTACGGGCTGTGCCGATCCGCAAGTGAAAGGAAATATTAACAGTCGCGGTGAAAAAATATACCACGTACCCGGAGGGGCGTATTACGATCGCACCATTCCGGAAGATTGGTTCTGTACAGAAGCAGACGCCGAAGCAGCAGGGTTTAGACCTTCGATGCGCTAAGTACTAACAGAAGAAACCCCCTGCAAAAAAGACAGAGTCCATCGCTGCGAGCGTCATCGCCGTTTTTATGAGTACGATATCGGCGCGGTGGCTGTCGATCCCCACCTGTCGCGGCTCGATACCGGGCCGTCGCAAAAGATTCGCGTGTTGCTTTTCTGTACACATCTGCTTCATTCGCTCACATTCCTAAGTAAGATGTCCTTTTATATAAAGGCGCAATTTCCCGCTCTCGGGGTCAGTGTCAATGTCTGCTTCGACACGAAACACGTCGTTCAACATCGTTTGTGTGATGACGCTTTCTGGCGCGCCTTGCGCATAAATTCGCCCATCGTACAAGACGATGATTTCATCGGCATAAGCAGCGGCGTGATTCAAGTCGTGCAACACCATGAGCACCGTGACCCCGCGCTCCTGATTGAGCTTGGCGACAACGTCCAGCACTTCCAACTGATGCGCCACGTCCAAATATGTCGTCGGCTCATCGAGACATAACAGTTGCGGCTGTTGCGCGAGCGCCATCGCTAGCCACGCCCTCTGCTGCTCGCCCCCGGACAAAACAGCCACCCGGCGATCGGCCAAATGGCTAATGCGCGTCTCGGCCATCGCCCACTGAACGATGTGGTGATCGTCATCGTCCAACCGCTGCCACATCCGTTTGTGCGGCATACGGCCGTATGCGACTAATTGCCACACCGTCACCTCGGCCCGCTCCGTCTGCTGCGCTAACACCCCCATCGTTTGTGCCACTTTTTTAACGGGTATGCGGTAAACGTCCTCCCCGGCTAGGGTCACCTCTCCGCGCCTAGGCGCAAGCTGTCGCATTAAAATACTCAGCAACGTACTTTTTCCGCTGCCGTTCGGGCCGATCAGTGCGTATACTTTCCCTTCTTCGATCCGTACATCTACCTCTTCAAGCACCGTTTTATCGTAAAACGAGTGATGTACCCGTTCCGCCTGTAGCAAACTCATGCGATCACCTCTCTAACTAACAGTGCCCCACGCTGCTCGCTTCCTCAGTCATACCGGCAACGCAGCCAATCGCGTCGGTCGTAGGCGAAACCGGCCTCCACGATCAATGGCAGACGTAACGCCGCTCGCGCCGACGATCAATTGTCGAAGCACGTGACTCGTCTTCTCGGTTAATTAGCTGGCCGATTTATATGGATCGCCTCCTCAGTAAATAGAGAAAGAACGGCGCCCCGAGCGCTCCCATTATCACGCCGACGGGCATTTCCACTGGCGCGAACATAAGGCGTGCCAACGTATCACACCCCGTCACCACAGCGCTTCCGAGCAGCGCCGATGCGGGGAGTAGCGTCCGATAATCATTTCCGACGAGGAGCCGCGCCATGTGCGGGACGATCAGGCCGACGAATCCGAGCAAGCCTACCACACTTACCGCACTAGCGGCGAGTAACGTCGCTGTCGCCGTCATCGAGAGACGCGTCAGCTCCACGCGCGTTCCTAAACTTTTCGCTGTTCGGTCGCCGAGCACTAGCAGATTCATTTTTCGCGCGCCGAGAAGCGCCACCGTCAGCCCGAAGAGTGTATAAGGTAAAATCGTCGTGACTTGCGGCCAGCTACGCGCCGCCAATCCGCCGACCAAAAAATCAATCGTGCCGTGTAACCGATCGCTGTAAAACACCATTAACGTCGAAATACCTGCGCCGAAAAAGGCAGAAACAGCGACACCAGCTAAAATGATGCGCGCTGGCACAATACCGTTTTTCCACGCCAAACCATATATAATGGCAGCGGCTGTCGTCGCCCCGACGAAAGCGACGGGAGTCAACAAATGCGGCAAATGGGGGAACAAAATGAGGACGATCATCCCAAACAGCCCCGCACCGCTAGAGACGCCAATAATGTACGGATCGGCCAACGGATTGCGCATCACGCCTTGTAACAAAGCGCCCGCAACAGCTAAATTCGTCCCCACTAAAGCCGCGACGAGCGTACGCGGCAGACGGATATTCCAAATAATGTCGCGCATCTCCCCCGCCTGTTCCAAACCGAGAATATAGCGCCACGTCTCCGGCCACGGAACGTTCACCGCGCCACTGTGCACGCTAAAAGCGACCGCCGCCACAGCAGCAACGGCAAGCGCAAGCAGCACCGCCACTTGCCAACTGAGGCGCTCTTGCAGCGCCTTTACTTTGAACAGCCGGTCTAACATGTGCCGCCCACTTACTTTTGCAGTCTGCATCATGACCTCCCCATAGTTCTCGTCTCGATCCGTACCTCTTCCTTCACAATTTCCCCATCCGTATCTTTACACCGTTACCCTTACAATTTAAACCATCCATACCTCTAGATGCTTTTTAAATCACCCGTTTCGCAATCTACCTCCGACGGCAACTCCCTAACCGCTCAGCCACATCTCTTTAACGTTTTTCCTTCCTAAAAATGTGTGGATAAACAATCCGCGCCATATACGCCATCGACTCGTCGTAGGCAAAACCCGGGTTCGTTAAAAATTTGTCGGACGGGATGACGACAGCCCGCTTGTTCTGCACCGCTTTTAACGAGGCCCACGCCGGATTACCTTCCAACTCTTCTTTTACTTTCTTCATCCCGACTTCCGCCGCGCCGTGTACCGTAATAAAAATGAAGTCCGGCTGCGCTTCCACGAGCTTTTCCATACTGTACGGCGCCGAAGTCTGACTGTCCGGGCTCGGGTCCATCTGTTTCGCCACATTGTCCATCTGTAACAAGTCGCCTATTTCGAGGGCTGTCGTATTAGCCCGCTGAATTGAGACGTTTTTTGGACTGACATTTAGGACGACGAACGAAGGTCGTTCCCCTTTAGTCAATTTCCCGGCAAGTTCCTGCATGCCTTTTTCCGTCCGCGCGACCTCCTCTACCGCCTTTGCTTCATTACCGACGATTTTCCCTAAAAGCTCTGCCTTCTCCTTCACATCGTCGAAAGCGCGCATTTGTAACAGTGCGAACGGAATGTCGTTACTTGCCATAACATCAGACAACTTCGTGTGGAAGGAAGGCGCGCCGATGACGAGGTCGGGTTTTAGTGCCGTTAACTGTTCGACGTTAATTTGATTGATCGTTCCTAGCTGCTGCACGTGCTCAGCTTCCGGCGGCACTTGGATCGAACTCGTCGTCATGCGTCCGACAGCCTCCCCGCCGAGCGCGTAGAGCATCTTTAAAAATTCCGGTGTAATGACGACAATCCGCTTCGGTTGCCGCACGAGAGTCACCGTCTTCTTCGCATCATCCGTAAACGTTAAAAACGGCTCCTCTCCTTTCTTCTTATTTACCGTTGCGACTGTCTCCCCTTTTTCCTGCTGCTCATATGTATCCGACGTACCGCAAGCTACCACTAGGATCGTGCACAAAAGCAAAAGCACTACCGTAAGACAGCGTCGATTCATCCAGTATTTTTCACAATGTATGACACGATCGCCCCCAGACTGTTTCCTGCGGCGTGTGACACGATCGTCCCCGAAAAGTTTGCCGCGATGTATGACAGGTTCTTTCCACTGTTTTTCGCTCACGTTTTACCCCCCCTTTTTTTAAATCGTAATTGTTACTATTTAAATCGTAGCCCATTTCCTTGTATAAGTCAATAATCATTCTCAAACAAGTATGTAAAACCACGTTAAACACTTAATAATACGTAAATTAATGACCGAAATATGTATATATATCCGCCTGTCCCTTACGCTAAAGAAAACTAGTAAATAGTAACTAATACTATTTATATAAACAAACGACACCTTAAAGAACGTGAACCGAACAATAACAAAAACTTGATTTTCATTGTAAACTAAAATAATGTTTAGGTTGACAATTAGTCTGAGTAAAAATTATGCTGTTGATTAAGCTGTTGGAGGAGTGACATTCGCAACCGCATTGACCGAAAAATGTTAACTGAAGGAGAAGATCGTTAATGAACCAATTGGCAACGTCTGTCAACTGGACGGACTTCGCAAACAAAGCATTGGCCGGGGACGTACTATCTCCCGAAGAAGCGCTCACCGTGTTACAGGCGGACGACGACGAGATCTTGCCGCTCTTAAACGCCGCCTACTGCGTGCGCAAACAGTACTACGGGAAAAAAGTAAAGCTGAACATGATCATCAACGCGAAAAGCGGGCTATGTCCGGAAGATTGCGGCTACTGTTCACAGTCGATCGTCTCGAATGCGCCAATCGAGAAGTACACGATGCTAGACAAAGACACTCTGCTAGCAGGGGCAAAAGAAGCACTAAACCGCAAAGCTGGCACGTACTGCATCGTCGCTTCGGGACGTGGCCCAACCTGCCGCGAACTAGAGCAAGTGATCGATGCTGTAAAAGAGATTCGCGCGACGATGCCGCTAAAAATATGTGCCTGTCTCGGCCTATTAAACGAAGAACAAGCGTCGCGGTTAGCGGAAGCGGGCGTTCACCGTTACAACCACAATGTGAACACGAGCCGTTCGCATTACAGTCATATTACAACGACCCACTCGTACGACCAACGCGTGGAAACAGTAAACGCAGTTAAACGAGCAGGGATGTCTCCTTGCTCCGGGGTGATTGTCGGGATGGGGGAAAGTGACGCAGAAGTTGTGGAGATGGCATACGCCCTACGCGAATTAGACGCCGATTCCGTCCCGATCAATTTTCTAAACGCGATCCCAGGGACACCGCTAGAAGACTACGGCCGTACACCCGCCTTACGCGGACTGAAAGTGCTCTCGCTATTCCGGTTTATTTGTCCGACGAAGGAAATTCGCATCGCTGGCGGACGCGAGGTGAACTTGCGCACATTGCAGCCACTCGCGTTGTACGCCGCCAACTCTATTTTCGTCGGCGATTATTTGACGACACCCGGACAGGAAATGACAGGCGATTATCGAATGATTGAAGATCTCGGATTTGAAATCGAACGTTGTGCCTTGTAGAAGCTCCTTACAGGGGTGAACGATTGACGGCAAATAAAAAAACGCCCTGGACGGACGCAGAACTAAAAACTACTCTCTTTCAAACTGTCAGTGGTACCCCCGGCGGGAGTCGAACCCGCACTCCTTTCGTAAGCGTAGGCTAGGGGAAACGCGCTTCCCTACGGAATTTCACCGACAGGAATTTCACCTGTCTCAGCTGTTTTTGCTTTTCGGTGCTTCTGCAACCCTCGCCTTGCGACCCGGTACCCAACGTTTTCCGGCGCTCTTCCCTTCTAGAGCTACGGGGGCATAATGTATGTTAAATCAACGTTCGCTAAAGCTATAATTCCAACGTTCCCTAAAGCTATGATCCTTGACTAGCCCCCGCCTAGCTAGTCAAGAAATGGCGGACGACTAAAAAAGACGACCAGCACACGACTGGTCGTCCTCCGGTAAACTTACTTAACGCCAGCGTCACGATCGACATCGTTTGCCAACACGGCAGTCGCGAGCGAATCCGCTACTCACTCTCCCGCGTGACTAAAGTGCATTTTAAGAATTTCGACCGAATCGCCGTCAATAAAAAACTTCGCGTTCGACGCGGTAAATTGAATCACCCGTTGGTCGGTGTCAAACGTCGTATCCCCCGTGTGCAATTCAAACGACTGACCTGAAGACGTTTGAATGATGATCTCTCCCCATTCATCTAATGCCTGCTTGACAAATTCCATTTTCATTGAAGAGCACCCTCCTTGGGATTATACAACAATTTTTAGTATATCAGGCATGTATAGGTGGTGTCAAAGCTTGTCACCTTTAAGTATGTGTCAAGCTTTACTCGACGACCTTACAGGATCAAGGATTTAAAGACCTAAATATGTCATTCCCTAACGTTCACTTGTTGTCCGCCCTTGAGGAGTTAACTCTTCAAGGACGGCGATTAACCACCTTATCCAAATACCCAATAGCACTTGAAGCTGATGCGGCACCTACTTGGATCCTGCCAACTTGAACCCCAATGTGATCCGACTTACCTATTCGCCTCGCATGGCGTTTTAGTTTTTGTGTCACTTGGCGGTTGGGCCAGACAGTTAATAATGCCTGTCTCAACGTCCCATTGGTAACGCCTTGTTGTACTTTGGCGATGGCTTGAGCCCCTTCTTCACTCCAGTACATGCCACGACGTTTCATGCGGTATGCCAGACGTCTCTGGTTCGATTCCATGCATCCCATCCTACGAGCATTTTTTGGCACGTCTGGACTAACCTCACGCCAGTCGCAGAGGATCTCCCAGTGCCCTTCAAGATACTTCTGCATGTTCTCGATACGCTTTTCCTCTCGCTCCGTCTCTGCATTTCCCTGTGCCGTATCAATCACCGCTTTAAACCTATCCTTATTTTTTTCGGATATTGCCTTTTCAATTTGAGGAATGAGCCTTGGCTGGCGGCTCAACCCGCGACGAATACTCCTCTTTACGTGAAAAGGATCCAATTGGCGGACAACCGATGTCGCTTCAGAAAAGGTATTTTGAACGCGTTCCTCAGAGATCCATGAAGCCGCATCCGCATTAGTCGCCACATGTGTATGTGAGAGATCCCAACGATGTCGAATCGCTGCATAACCTATTTCCCAAAAGTCATCCACCGATTCAACGGTAGAAAAGACGTGACGATCTGTTAACGAGACACGCTGTCCGTTTTGCTCCCACCCGGTATAGGCAAGCATATTTTTGATCTCTATTCCTTTGCCTCTCCCTTTGACGTATAAGCCATCTGCTTCGCAATATAAGTGCTTAACGGACGGAGAGTTAGGAATTACCGTATCCTCAAAAATTCGATCCCTTTTTTCAGCATCCATGACAGCTTGAGCTTCACCTGCTTCTTTTACTAAGCGCTGAAACGTCGTATGGCTGATCGTTATACCGGCAAGTTTTTGCGTGACCTCTGAGGCGAGGCGGTAGGTCATTCCCGGCGCTGCAGCTAACTCTGCTCCGAGCATCATAAGGTCTGGGCTGTATCTTTTACGGCGTTTTAAACCGATTGCCTCATCGACAGGGTAATGTGCGTTTCCGTTTCGGTCGTACATCAAGTGGCGTTTATAGGACACTGTCCCAAAAAAACTGGTGAACTCCCGGCTGTCCAATCGCTCACTTTTCCAACCGTATTTTTCCTTGTAATGCGTCGTCATCATCTGATCGAGCTGCTCCAAAAATTCTCCGAACAGATCAGCCATCACTTCCATCAGGCGAATACGTAAGCTTTCCCAAAACGACAACATATCTGTAGACTGTTCCAAGATAGTAGCGATTTCTGGTATAATGGTTTTCAAGGAAGACCTCTCCTTTCGTGGTGGTTAGGAGTACTATTTAGGTCTTCCTTTTCTATATTCTCCCTCCAAATTCCTGCTAAAACCCTTCGAGAGAAATGTTACACATACCACCTTTAAGTCAAAAACGCACACTTCGAGGGCACGGGTTACACCCGTTCAATACATTCGGGCGTATCATTGCGCGGTGAATTGACGAATGGCGAGACTTCGTAAGCTTCCATTTGTTCGGCCGGATACGGTTGTAACAGTTGTTTCAGATCGTCCGATTCATCGTACCCTCGATCCAGCCACACCTCTTCATCCTCCCGCTGCAAAATGACAGGCATGCGCCCATGAATGTCTGTCATGAGTGCATTCGCGCTGGTCGTCACAATCGTACACGAATAAACGGCCTCACCTTCCGGGGACACCCACCTGTCCCACAGGCCGGCAAAGGCGAACAACTCGCCCGACTTCAAACGGATCCTGAACGGCATTTTCTTCCCGTCACCTTGTTTCCACTCGTAAAAACTGTCAGCAAGAATCAGACAGCGGCGCCGCGCGAACGAACGGCGGAAGCTCGCTTTTTCATCGACCGTTTCTGCGCGCGCATTGATCAGCTTATTGCCGATGCGCGTATCTTTTGCCCATGAAGGGATCAAACCCCAGCGCAGTTGCCCCAGGCGGTTTTTCTCCCCGTCGTTAACGACTGCCAACACTTGCTGGGAAGGAGCGATGTTGTACCTCGGCAGTAACTGAAGCCCGTCACTCAAGTAGGCAATCTTAAAACGGTGCACAATTAAGTCCATATCCGCGATTAATGTAAACCGTCCACACATCGCCTGCCACCGTCCTCTTCAGTAAACAGTGATCTCATCTTCATCCGGCACACCCACCTGATTCCATCCCGTCTACTTAGTTCTATTATTGTTACTTACTGGCTATTCATTCGTGATATAATAGTAATTGTTACCATTCGTGAGCTATATATCCATACCCCCACGGATACGACAACGGCATAACGTGCAAAACGGCAGCGCGGTTTTACGTATGTCACTGTGTCTAGCAAAAAAACGCAAACGAAAAAGCAAGCGCCGCCAAAGGAGGTGATTCATTGCGCAAAGGAGTGATCGATCGTTTCGAAGGAAATTTCGCTGTCGTCGAATGGCTAGACAATGCAGACACCGTAGACGTACATAAAAGCGAGCTACCCGCCTACACAGACAGCGGCGATGTCGTCTTCCGAAAAAACGGCAATTGGCACGTCGACAAAGATGAAACAGCTAAACGAGAAAAAGCAATCGAAAAACTGATGGAGGAGATGTGGGAAGATTGAAACACACATTTAAAAAGTTCTTATCTATTTCGTTAGTCCTCGCTCTCGTCTTTACTTTTACAATCAGCACCTTTACTGCTAGCGACGTCTACGCCGCGAAGCAGAAAAAAATGCACGTCCACTTCATTGATGTCGGGCAAGGTGACTCCACCCTCATCAAATTTCCGTCGGGGAAAACGATGTTAATCGACGGTGGCTCAAAAGGGAAAGGCAAAATAGTCCTTAGCAAGTTAAAAAAGTTTAAAGTAAAGCAAATCGATATACTTGTCGCCACACACCCAGACGCACAACATATCGGTGGCTTAATACCCGTGTTGCAGTCGAAGACGAAAGTTAAAAAAGTTTATGCTCCAAAAGTCTCCCATACGACGAAAACGTACAAAGACTTCTTGCGGGCAGTAAAGAAGAAAAAACTAAAAATCGCGACGGCCAAAGCCGGCGTTAAACTGAACGTCGGAAAAGGTGCTACCGCGACAATCGTCGCCCCAGTTAAATCGTACAGTAAAAAAGACCTCAACAACTGGGGTACCGTTATCCGCGTCAAACACGGCAAAAATACGTTTCTCTTCACCGGAGATGCCGAGACTAAATCGGAAAAAGACATGGTAAAAAGCGTGAAAAAACGGCCGATTTCCGCAACAGTCCTGAAGGTGGCGCACCACGGATCCAAATACTCGACGAGTACCGCCTTCCTCAAAAAGGTGAAACCAAAATACGCCGTCATTAGTGTCGCAAAAAAGAACGCCTATAAACACCCGACGAAAGAAACGCTTAGTCGACTTAAAAAGGCAAAAGTGAAAAAGATATACCGGACCGATCAACATCGGACGATCACTGCCACGAGCAACGGAAAAACCGTCTCTTTCAAAACAAAACAGTAACGTCCCGCGCTTCGCATCGCATACGGTTGTATCTTGCAACTTAAAGCCACCGCCATAGAAAACGACCACCCGAGAGATTACTTCTCAGGGTGGTCGCCTCAGGATCGGTGATTGCAACGAACTAGTTTTTCCGCTCGGCAACGAATTCGCCGTTCGGTTGATTCAGTCGAATCCCTGTGACTTTTCCCGCGGAATCTTCCTCGAAGCGAACGCTGAATCCTGACAGGTTTTTGATATTGAAAGACCTGTTCGCATGAGGGACGAGTTCGTATTCCGGTTGTCCTGGAATGGACATGTGTAGTGTTTTTTCTCCTTTTACGGAAACTGTGATAAGCTGCTTCCCTTCCAAATCGTACTGTCCAGCGAAGGTAGCCAGTCGCGCGGAATCAGACAGCATCTCATCTGGCAACTTCGCAAATTTAATTTCCGCCGCTCCCGGTTCGAGCGCCAACGGGATGGTATAGTGCGCAATATAACCGTGGACGTCGGTATGAAACGAAGTCAAAAACTTCGCCTCGACCGGCTCAAAATCGAGCACAAACGTATCGTAATGGTAATGAGTCAATGGCAAGGCAAAGGAATTAAAAAATACTTGGAGTTTGCCTTTGACGAGTTCCACTTTTAGCTCCCCGTAGCCCGGGTGTGCGTACTTACCTGTATAATCTTCGAGCGGATGGGAAGGCGTCGTCCCTTCGATTGGGTCCGACTTCGGCGCCCCCTTTAACCCAGTTTGCATTTCTTTCATTTTCTTCTGTTCTTCCTTCATACGTCCGTTCCAATCGATCGCTTCGTTCCCGAGTAGCTGGTCATAAATGTAGAAATTAAGGGCGTATGGCAGCGGACTAGCATCCATGTTTGTAAGAATGACGAGACCAATATTTTCATACGGCATAAACGAAACGAGAGCTGAAAACCCGTCAATATTTCCCCCGTGATGAAGCATATGGTAACCGCGGTAAGGATCGATAAACCAGCCGAGCCCGTAATTAGACATGGGTAATTCTTTTGAGGGCAGGCAGATTGTACAAGGCATGTGTGGTGTGTGCATCGTAGCCATCGTCGCTTCACTTATGAGCGATTTACCGGAGAATGTCCCTTTATTTATCTGGAACTTTACCCAGTTGGCCATTTCCAACACGTTGGAATTGATCGAACCGGCAGGGCCGATCGCATCGATGTTATGGAACGGAATTTGTTTTAGGACGTTATCTTTTAATTTGTAGGGTAGGGCGTAATTCGGTAGCCGCTGCATCTCTTCCACCGAAAAATTGCTCTCATGCATTTCTAGAGGTGTCAGTAACCGCTCGCGCACAAAACCCTCCCAAGAATCTCCAGCAAGTTTACCCGCCATATAACCGGCCGTCGTGTACATTAAATTTTGATACTGCCATTTCTCGCGAAAATCGACGTTCGGCTCTAAGTAACGTAGGCGTTCGATCAGTTCCTCGCGCGTAATAGCAGCGTTGTGGTACCATACGAACTCATGCCGTGGAAGCCCGCTGCGGTGGCATGCCAAATCGCGCGGCGTCAACCGTTCTGTCGCCACAGGGTCGTGCAGTTTGAAACCTGGCAAGTAATCCCTTACAGGCTCGTCCCAGTCTAACTTTCCCTCGTCAACCAATACACCCATCGCGGCAGTCGTAAACGACTTCGTCACCGAACCGATCGCAAAGACCGTTTCCGGCGTTACTTCGAGCCGCTGATCGACATCGCGGTACCCGAAGCCTTCGGCCATCACCACCTCATCATCCTTGACGACGGCAACCGCCGCGCCCGGCACGTTCCATTCCTCTAGCTTCTCTGCAACTAATTTCGAAAGCCCTTTCAATTGTAATTGCTTCGTTCCTCGCGTCGTCTCCATGCAAAATCCCCTCTCTTATTTCATTCTCACCCTATATAACGGACAGTAGAGCGGTTTCGTTCATTTTTATTTCAAGGACAACCGCCGGAACCAGATCGATTCGTCTGATTCTGGCTATTTTGCGGAGCGTCACATCAACATTTTCTATGGCGCGCCCGGAAGGATTCGAAGTCTGGTTTTTTTGGTTTTTTAGGCGTTTATGCTTGTTCGGTAACAACTTTCAAACATTGAGTTATAAATGGTTTTGAACATGCCCGTTTCGTGCATGTTCATTTTTTTATGTACCGATGGTTTGCAAATATGTTTGCAGTTTGTTTGCTGCTGGTGGGCTGTCTCCACGTGAACGTATGTTTGTCTGGAAGGGAGGAAAAAGACCATCCCTTTTTTACACATTAGGATGGTCTGGGTGTTGTCGATAAAAAGAAATCATGTCCTCTTCGCTTATTGGGGCAGAGCTGTTTTCCCCGGGTGGAAGATTGCCTCTTGCGTTTTTCCAAGGAGCATCTTCATGGGTGAGGTCTCTCAAATGCTCGGCAGAGAACTTCCCGTACCCCTCCCATATTAGATCTAAAAAATGCCTTTCTTCATCCGTTAGATAACTCGGATCGTAGTCGTCTGGATATTCGATGTCCCTCTTACCATTGTATTGTCCCCAAAGATCAGAATTAACCGGCCCATATCGCCAAGCCCTAAAAGTTCCCTTAAACAACCTCGTCTCCTTAGATGCAAGACACCACGCTTGTGCATAGTAACAGATTTTTTGAAGCTTAAGCGGAGTGATGCCGTATCCATCTCCCCTGTCGGGTTTAGTAAGAAAGTACTTAGCAACAGTGAACACATCCAAAACCCTTTTTGGAACGAAGTTCAATGCCCTAATCCTTGTTAAAAAATCCTGTTTAACACCGACATTCCCTATTTTAGAACCAATGGTCTCGCGATCTACATCACTTAAACCTATATTGTTATCAACCAACTTCTTTAAATTGCACGGATCCTTAATTAGCTCAAGTTGGTTATTGTGACTTACACTTTGAATATCACCACTTTCGTAGCGCGAAAGCGTAGCATGACTCCAACCTAAAATTTTTGCCAACTGGCGTTGGCTGAGCCCATACTTGTTACGGATTTCAACAATTTCTTCTGGCTGCAATAAGCCTTTCCTATTCCTGTACTCCTTATAGGCTTTACTGTAATTCTCCCTAGAGAGCCCCTTATCGGGCACATACTCTCCACATTCTTGGCATGTTAAATACTTCGCCTCGATAATGATGTTTTCATCTTTTTTAACTGTAAACGTCTTTTTTTCGGTTACTAGATCGCATTTTGTGTAATCCAAGCATTCCGGGCAGAATTTTTCACGCATTTTTTATCCCTCCTACTAGGTTATTTGAGCTTTAACGAAGAGGATATTGCAGTGGGTACCTAGCTTCATGAAAAGATACACAAATGCATTTCGTAAACTTTTTGGTTTGAGTTAAAGAAAATTTAATATAAATTTCTATATCGCAAACCATTTTACCGAATACCCATATCTTAGAGTTGTTCTTACCATTCCTGCTTTTATTTTCTTCCGGCCCTTTGCTGTAATTTTCAATTGTTAATTCGAGAACTTCCTCTTCAACGCGTTCCGGCATAATACCCAATTTAGTCAAAGTTTCTTGGGTTTCGTCTCTATCCGCTACCTCGAAGTCCCCGTTATCGTCCTTTATTAAGCGCTTAACTTCCCTTAGAAAGCGCTTTACCTGATCAACGCTGGCAACAGACAATGCTTTTACCACTCCCTCTTGTCCTCATTGTCTGTTTCTATCTTAGAACTATTTGCCAGCACGGTCAACGATTCATACATGTGTTATCGTTTGATAACACCCTTTATATTATTATAATACCCTTTTTCCATTTTGTTAACCCTTTTTCCAAAACGTAAAGGTTTCCCCGTGTACTTGGTACGCTTTCCATCAGTTCTTGGTTATACATCATTTCTCCTCCTTTAAGCCCAAGCGCAAAGGCGATTTCGCCTTTCGACAACTTTCCAAAAGCTCTTTTATTTTGTCCATCATTATCCTCCTACGTTTTTAACGGGTGCGGCCCGTGGAGTTTCGCCGCTTTGTTCTCTAACGTCTTCAAACAGCAAAAAAAGACGAAAATAAAAAGCCTCGTATCTTCTGGATACAAGACCTTTTTCTAGGCACCTTCAATCAATTTTTTAATTTTTTCAGGAAGCAAACCATAAGTGCTACCAGGTTCGTCAATATACTCAATTGCATATCCTGGCGGACTTTTGTAAACATCGACTATTATGGCTTCCCGATCATCTTTTGTTAAGATGCGGGAAAACTGTTTATACAACTCTATCACCTTCCTTATTTTACGTATAGGCGGATAAACCCCTTAAAACTGGACATACATAACTACAAGCTCACGTTATCTCTGGTTCTCGCTTCCTTTCGTCAATAGAAGTGTAGTCGCTTCAGACCTTCCGTCAAGGGTAAAGGCTACGCCCTCGCTTTCGCTCGCCCTTGACGTCACGTCTTACAGCGGCTGTTGGCTTGGAAGACGAAAGGGAAGGATCAGAGTCGAACGGCTTTCGTGCGCAACGAAGATGTTTGATGCGCATGGAAAAACTGCGCGGGGCTCATGTCCCCAATACTACCGTGTATGCGGCGGTTGTTATAAAAGTCCATAAAGCCTATGACGGTACGATATGCTTCCTCGTACGTCTCAAAGGAATACTTGTTGAAGCATTCGTCCTCAACGATCCGATGAAACGCCTCAATATGGGCATTTTTATTCGGTGTGTTCGGCGGAATACGTTCGTGCTCACAACCGTAGTGTTCACAAGCTTCTTCGAATACTTTAGATACGAACTGTGGACCATTGTCCGTCCGGATGATCGGCTTTTCTTGTGCCTCCTGAAGCCCGCGTGTCGAAAGCGCTCGTTGTAGCACCTGAACAGCGTCTTGACCTTCGCAAGCTAATCCAACATGATAGTCAATAATCGAACGGTCATAAACGTCAATGTAGGAAAGCAGGAAGAAAAAGCGGTTTTCTCCGGCAATGTACCCATACTTGATGTCTGTTTCCCACAGCTCATTCGATCGCTCAACGAGGCGGTTACGTGCAAGGCGCCTAGGGTGGCGGATTCGCTTCCGTCGCTGCGGCAGTAAGATGCCTAACCGTTTGCAGAGACGGTACACTTTTTTCTTATTAATGACTAAATCGTACGTCGAACGGAGCGCCACCGTTAATTTTCGGTACCCATACGCGTAGCCATCACCCGAGACGAGCTCCATAAGCCATTCTTTAATTTGTTCGTCGGACACTTTTTGCCCGCTGTTTGTGAAGGAGTAACCTGGTGCCGGTCTCCCCCCACTTACTTTCTTCTCCTTCACCCGATAGTGTTTCTGATAGTAATAGGTGGAACGCGGTACGTGGACAATCCGTAAAACGGTTTGGATCGGGTATCCCTTAGAAATCCACTTGTCCGCTACTTCAATCTTTTCAGCAAGTGAGGGTGCTGCTTTTTTACAAGATCACGCAAAATGGCAATTTCTAAATCCTTTTCGCCCAACAACCGTTTTAGCTGATCATTTTCCTGAGCAAGATCACTGAATTCGCGTGGTTGGGCGGATTCGATCGGGACGTCCCCGTAGTGCCCGTCCTTATATTCGCGAACCCATCGGTTAAGCAAGTTAGAACCGAGATCATAGCGGCGAGCAACTAGCGCTTGGTTACCAACCTCCATGGCTTCCTTTGCGACTTGGATTTTAAATTCCTTGGTGAACTGACGGCGTTTCATTTGATTCTGCCCCTTTCATCACTAGTATAACTTAAAGTGTTTAGTGATGTCCAAGTTACTATAGGGGCTTAATAGTAGGCTTGTCAATTTGACGTTGCCTTCACGATCTTTAATCCATGCTGTAAGAACAGTCGCTTTAACGCACAAAAAAAGATAATCCATCAATATACCACTTGACAAAATCAAATTCAACATTCTTTCGCCCATTGGGGCATTTATTTTACGGCAAAATAAGAACATACGTACCCACAGGACGTAATAACATGAAAGGACACATCAGAAAACGTGGATCTAAATGGTGCTTCGTACTCGATCTCGGACGCGACGAAGAAGGGAAGCGCCGGCAAAAATGGTTCAGTGGCTATCGGACGAAAAAAGAGGCTGAACGTGCTATGGCTGAAACGATCAGCGAGATTAACAGCGGGACGTTTGTTGAACTACTAAAATAACCTTCGGTGATTACCTAACAGACACGTCATCAGTGGCTTACAGGATACAGCAGTAGAGATCTTTCATGAGGGAATGGACAAAGCAAAAAGACAGCATAACAATTAATAACGCTTTACCCCGATAAAGGTTAGCAATATGTTTGCAAATGAGCCTCAGACAAAAACGACGCGGTTTCGCGCACAGACGAAAAACCGCGTCATATCAACGTTTTACATGGCGCGCCCGGTAGGATTCGAACCTACGGCACCCAGATTCGAAGTCTGGTGCTCTATCCCCTGAGCTACGGGCGCATACAGAGTAGGTAACCTACATCCTACCGCTTCGTAATTATATCGTTTCGTTTCAAACAGTTGGAGGCGCAGCTACCCCGTGTAGCAAAATATCGATAACATCGCGCAGATCTTCCTGCTCCTCGCGCTGACCACCACTATCCGGCAAAAACTGGCTTACAAAAACGTAACCCCACACACTGGAAAGAATAGCGCGTCCAATCGCAAAGGGCGATAAGTCTGAGCGGAATTGCCCCGCTTCCTGCTTTTCTTGAATCACGCGCTCTATTATGGCGATCACCTTAGTTCCTAGATGTTCTTCAATGACCAGTTTCAATTCGGGGTGGTACATCGATTCTTGCATAACAACCTTGACGAGCGACCAATTTTTTTCTAGCAACTCAATGCGGTCGACCAGCAACGCAAACATCTCATCTTCAAACGACTGCTCGCCCGCTCCCAAAAATGACTCCAACGTCTGCTTGAACAGTGGCGTTGTCGCCCTTGCCAGAACCGGATACACAATACTGAGCAGCAACCCTTTTTTCGTCTTAAAATGTTTAAAAATGGTCGCTTCTGCCACGTTAGCCTTCTTGGCAATTTCGCTCGTCGAAACACCATTGTAACCTTTTTCGGCAAACAATTCAATGGCCGTTTCCAAGATGCGCCGCTGCTTTTCCGTCATTCTGCTTTGTTTTTGGATGTCGGAAAACAACTGATCGATGCGCGTAGACGACCCGGATTGCCGCTCGTTTAGTTCATTCGTTTTTTCCGCCATTTGCTTACTTTCATTTCGCGAAGGTTGTTCGCGTCGTGCCATCCCTTGAGCAAGCTGCTCACGTTTCCTTTGTTCCCGGTCTTGTGTTGCCATTACGTGACACGCTCCCTCCTACAGGCGCGGACGAAAACATCCTCCAACGACGGAAGCGCCTGACCGTCCGAGTCCGCATCTGCGAATTGCTGGCGCAACGCGCTGACCGTTCCTTCCGCTACGATTTCCCCGGCATTCATGAACGCCACGCGGTCGCAGTGTTCCGCCTCGTCCATATAGTGGGTCGTCACGACAATCGTCATCCCCGACGCGGCGAGTTCGTACAACCAGTCCCACATCACCCGTCTTGCGATCGGGTCGACGCCGCTCGTCGGTTCATCTAAAAACAACAGCTGCGGCTCATGCACGATGGCGCAAGCAAACGCGACCCGCTGCCGAATCCCACTGCTAAGTGAGTATACCACTTTTTCCTGAACATGGCTAATGTCGAACTGCCTTAGCAACGTTGCAATGCGTTCTTCCCTGTTCGCCACGTTGTACAGCTGACTGTAAAACGATAAATTTTCCCGCACCGTTAGATCGTCGTACAGCGAAAACTTTTGCGACATGTAACCGATGCGCTGTTTAATGTACGCTCTCCCGGACACGAGATCGCGCCCTAACACTTCGCCGTGGCCGGACGTCGGGACGAGGAGACCGCAGAGCATTTTTATGAGCGTCGTTTTGCCCGCCCCATTCGCCCCTAACAGCCCGTAAACCGTCCCTTTCCCCACTGCTAAGTCGACATTTTTTACAGCCGTAAATTTACCGAACCGTTTAGTGATCCCACGTAAAACAATCAACAGCGATCCCCTCCTTTTGTACCGCCTTCTTTATCATGTTTTAGGCTGCCACCTTTAGCTACCTCTTTATCCACTTTTTCACCTGAATATCCAGCCGCTTTCACCGCAGCGATAAACACGTCCTCCATGCGCGGCGCCCGTTCCTCCCATGCGAAATCAAAATCGTGCCCGTGCGCTTGTTGCTCTCGGTGCTCTCGTTGCTGACGTTGCCACTGCTGCAGAACCTGTGCTGCCGCCCGTTCATCGTCGACGATCAACACCGTATCACTGCCGCGGGAATACGTATTGGCGATTCCATCCTGACCTCTTAGCCCATTCGCCAAGGCTCGCCGCAAGTGACCGCTCTCCGGGACAACCCACACGCGGAACGGGTACCGAGCGTAAAGCTCCCGCGGGCTCCCGTATTGCACCGTTTGTCCCTCGTGCAACAGTAACACGCGATCACAGCGCTCCGCTTCGTCTAAATACTGAGTCGCGTAAAGGACAGAAACGCCGTCTTTGGCTACTTTTTGAATGAGCTTTAGCAACTCGCGCCGCGCGAGCGGATCGACACCGTTCGTTAGCTCATCGAGCACGAGCAAGCTCGGTCGATGCAACAAACTAACAGCGATACTCAATTTCTGTTTCATCCCTCCCGATAACGCCTGCGCCAGCCGATCGCGAAACGGCGCCAACCCCGTCCACTCTAGCAGTTCATCACCGCGCTGTTTGAGCTCCTGCTTGGTCAGTCCGTAGAGTGCCCCGAAGAAGGAAATGTTTTCTTGTATACTCATATCGCCGTACAAACTGAACGGCTGCGACACATAACCGAGACGTACGTCTTTGTCCAATACCACTTCCCCTGCCGCTGGCTTCACGAGACCGACAACCGCGCGCAAAAGACTCGTCTTTCCCGCCCCGTCGGCACCGATCACCCCGAGGATCTCCCCTCGCTTTAGCGTAAACGTGACGTCATCTATCGCGCGGTTCCCCCGATAGGCAACGCATAAATCGTCCACGCGTAAAGGCGTGTCAGTAGACGCGTTAGACATATGCGTTAAAGCCGGATCGTTCACCACCTAAACCACCCCTGTCTGAAAATATTACCCGCTTGTCGCGGTATACTTGTTGCGGTACAGCGTGCCTCACTTTGTTAGCGAACCCCACGGCGAAAGCGCACCACCGCAAAGAGCAAGATCAACAACGCGTACACTGCCAGAATGAGCGCCGGTTGGGCATATGTAGCGATCTCGGCACCTTTTAGAAACTCACCGCGACTGATTGGGACGTAATACGTGAGCGGCAATAAATACGCGACCCAGCGAATTCCCCACGGCATCGCCTCCAGCGGAAAAATGAACCCCGATAAAATAATTTGCGGCACGAGTGTCAACACCGCAAGTTGCATCGCTTGCTGTTGGTTCACCGACACGGTCGAGACGAGCAACCCGATACCTAAACTACACACTAAAAAGACGAGTGAGACGAGGAAATACGGGAAAAAGCTTCCTTTAAACGGGACGTCATACAAATAGACGCCGAGCAAAAAGACGAGCAGGAAGTCGACGGTTGCAATGAGCACGTACGGCAGCACTTTTCCGAGCATCAACTCGAGTGAAGAGAGTGGTGAGACGACGAGTTGTTCCAGCGTACCCCGTTCTTTTTCCTTCACAATGCCTAATGCGGTCATTAACGTCGTAATAAAAATGAGCACAAGTCCAACTAATCCGGGAATCATCACTTGCACCGTCTTCATGTCCTCGTTGTACAACACGTCAACGTCTGGCTGTGCCTCTGCTAGGTCGGGAATTTTCCCCAACGCCTCATCGGCGCGCTGTTCGATCTGCCCAGCGAGCTTCTCTTTTAATTGTTGCTGCATTCCTTGCATCCCTTGCCCAATCCCCTCGCGCAGCGCCGCAAACTGTTCCGGGGGCAACATCTGTGAAAGTTCTGCAACTTGCGGTAACTCCGTCACGTCCACGTCTAATTCGATATCCGCGTGCGTCATCGATGCGCGTATCTCCTCTTTTAGCTCCGCTACGCGCTCTTGCTGTAAGTCACTCCAAAACTCCTGAAAATGCCGACTAAAGGCTTGCGCAGAAAACAGTTGCGACCCGTCGACGAAAATATGCGGTTTATCTTTCGTCGATAGCCACTCATACCCGCGCGGGATCACGATTGCTGCATCGATCTGCCCTTCCTTTAACGCTTGCTTAGCCTCCGCTCGGTTCCAATCGTTTCCAGTTAGTTGAAAATGGTCATCCTTTCGCAACTGCTTGGCGATTTCTGTACTGACCTCGTTGTGTGCCTCGTCGACATAGGCGACGTCGAGTTGTTCGATGTCAAAATTGACCGCATAGCCAAAAGCAACCAACCAGAGTACCGGTAACATAATGAGCATCGCTAACGTGCGCCGATCGCGCTTTAACTGCACGAATTCCTTGCGAACTAAAGCCAGTAAACGTCGCATCATTTTCCTCTACACCCCATTCATAAAATATAGTGGACGACTGACGCAGGTTGCACCCGTCATGGACGACAGACACAGGTTGCACCCGTCATCGTGGAACAAAGTTCCTCTCTCCACAGGTCACATTTTATAGTGAGTACTCACTTTAATGTTAACAGTATATACCCGAGACTATGTCGTTGTCAATCGTTTTTATAGTGAGTACTCACTTAATGATCGTTCACTCTTAATCCCCTCATGAAATGCTTCGCTTTTAAAACACTTCCCTTTTCGCAATGTCAATGATCTATAATAATCTATGGTGCGTATAACGCGTGTAAGATGCTTGTATGATGGATAATGGATGAGTGTTTCACAGTGTGACATAAGTGTCAATCGTTAATAGGAAACCTAATTTATAGTGGGAGGTACAAGAGTGAGTGCTGAACAACGCCCTACCGTAACTATTCCGCAGACGCCGTTAGAGAAGACCTTAAATATCATTTCCTTAATTTTCTTTCTCGCAATTCTCGTTTACCTAATCGCCAGATGGTCAGCGATCCCTGACAAAATACCGACTCACTTTAACTTTAAGGGAGAAGCGGATCGCTGGGGGAATAAGGGGTCTATTTGGCTCCTTCCGATTGTCGGAGTGTTCCCTTGGGTCATTATGACGTTTTTCGAGAAAGTCCCGCACATGCTTAACTTCCCTACGAAAATAACGGAAGAAAACGCGGAACGACAATATAAAAACTGTCGGCTTATGATCAACGTCTTAAAAAATGAAATACTGCTCTTATTCGTGTACCTTATCTATACCACTGAACGAGTCGCCTGCGGCCATCGCGAAACGATAGGCACTTGGACGATACCAATAATACTAATCGTTACTTTAGGGTCACTAGCCTTCTTTACTGTCCGCTCGATTCGCCTAAAATAGCTTGCAAACACGGCAGAATCTCCCCCAGCAACTTAACTGAGCCTTCCCCAGCAGCATGACAGCAGGGAAGGCTCAAGTCCATCTCTATCGATCAAAGTTTCGGCGATGTTCCCGCCCGCTACGACCGATTAATTCTCCGCCTTCTCCGCAGCGCGTTCACGTTCAGCGGTTTGGAGCTCACGCCACAAAATTTTCCCGCTGCTCGTCATCGGAAGCGACTCCCTAAACTCAATGACGCGCGGATATTTGTAAGCCGCCATCTGCTCCTTCGCCCAAGCGATGATTTCCTCTTCCGTCACCTTCCCTTTAGATTCGTCGTTTAAAATGACGAACGCCTTCACCGTTTCTCCTCGCCGCGGGTCAGGTACGCCGACGACACACGCTTGTTGCACCGCGGGATGCTTGTATAAAAGAGACTCCACCTCGGTCGGCCATACTTTATATCCAGAGGCGTTAATCATGCGCTTCACCCGGTCGACGATAAAAAAGTAGCCCTCCTCGTCCATCGTGACGATATCGCCCGTGCGGAAATACCGTTTATGCCCAATCTCGATAAAAGACTGCTCATTTTCTTCCGGCCGGTTATAGTAGCCTCTAAACAGTTGCGGCCCGTTGACGACGAGTTCCCCCGCTTCACCGACACCGAGTTCGCGACCGGTTAACGGATCGATCACCCGCGCCTCGACATCGAACGAAGGGATTCCGAGACATTGCAGTTTCGGTCGATCCGGTGGGTTAAAGTGCGTATGGGACATCGACTCGGAAAGCCCGTACCCTTCGACAAAGCGAAGCCCCGTCACCTGGTACAGCTTTTCCCCGACTGCGGCTGGCAACGGTGCGCCTCCGCCCGCAATCACCTGCAAGGACGATATATCGTAATCGCCTAAACGCGGGTTCGCCAAAAAGTCGATGAGCATCGTACTAATGTTGACCCAGTGCGTACAGCCGAACGCTTTGATCGCCTTCGCGGCGTAATCGCGATCCCAGCGGGTTAAGATGACCATGGCACTCCCCGCATAAAGCGGCGTATGCATACTGTGGAGCATCCCCGTCACGTGAAAGAGCGGCAGCGACACTAAAGAAACGGCATCGGCAGTCGTGTTCACCCAATGGTACGCGCCGACCGTATTCGCCTGTACGGAAGCGTTCGTGTGCACACATCCTTTTGGCAGACCAGTCGTGCCCGACGTATAAGGCATAACCGCGACATCGTCACAGTGTCCCTCATACGGAGATGGTCTCCCGCCAGCTGCGAGGGCGTCAACCCATAACATGTCATCGGGAAACGGATGGCGGGGCGCCCGCACTTCCGCCGGCAAACTGGATAAAGCGCTTTCCTTATTTGCATCACCTAGTGCCACCAGAGCCCGAGCCGTACCCTCGACATCGGCATAATCCGCATAAGCGGCGACAATCATGTTCTCCAGCGTCGTCGACTGCTTCAACGGTGCGACGCGGTCGTACAACTCCTGACCGACGAGCGCGTGCCTAATGCCGCAGTCTTGCACATAAAAAGCGAGTTCTTCCGCTTTATTCATCGGGTTGATCGGTACGACGACGGCGCGAATCCGCAAAATCGCATAATAGCTAATAACAAACTGGGGCGAGTTTTGCATGAACAACAGCACGTGTTCGCCTTTTCTCACCTGCAGCGTTTTTTCCAAATACCCGGCAAGTGCCTCCACCTCGCGGTGGAGCTCAGCGTACGTGTACGAGCGACCGTAATAATAAATCGCCGTTTTTTGCGGGTATTTTTTCGTCGACATGGCCAAGTTGTCGTACAGCGTCGTCTCCGGAACAGTTAACGTTTTCGTTACACGCTTCGGCCAAAATTGGAAGTGTGCATTGTGCATAGCTCTCACCTCTAACTGTTTTAATGTATCGGTAAGCGTTTACAACTCGTGTGTATGCGGTTTACCGACTTGCATCGTTCGTACAGCAGGACGTACGACGCACATCGCACGTACTGCCTCCCACAAAAAGATTACCGCGTGCATGCCCTTATTATTCGCTACGGGCATGTACTCTTCCTCCTGCTAATCCTCCTGTGCTAATCCTCCTGCTAATCCTCCTGCTAACGGCCAATCTATTTTTCTTAACCACCCCCTGCCGTGACCAACGCATGCTGAATGAGACGCCGGACAAATTCGTTAAAGCGGGCAAAGCGCGGATCGTCTGTCTGCCCCTTTTTATAGCGGTAATATATTTGCTGACAAATGACGGCAAGTTTAAAGTAGGCAAACGTCACATAAAAATGAATGTGTGACACATCGCGTCCACTTTTCTGCGCATACCGTTCAATAAACTGTTTCCGCGTGAAAAAGCCGCCCAACACCGTGACCGGGGGCTTCCCTAGTCCATTTCGCAACAACTCGGGGTCGTCGACTTCGAACCAATAACTCATCGCCGCTCCGACATCCGCTAACGGATCGCCGACTGTCGCCATCTCCCAATCAAACAGGCCGGTCATACGAGAAAAATCAGGTGAAAACATCGCATTGTTCAACTTGTAGTCGTAGTGAATGACTGTCGCTTCTCGAGAAGGCGGCAAATGCGTCACCATCCAGCGCGCAAGCTCCTCAACCTCTTGGATCTCATCCGTTTTTGCCCGCTCATAACGACCGATCCACCCGTGTACTTGGCGCTCCATAAAACCTTCCGGTTTACTCATCGCCGTTAGTCCCGTCTTTGTATAGTCGATGCGGTGCAAAGCAACTAACGTATCGACCATTTGTTCCGAGATTTGTCGCCCAAGCTGTTTCGTATCGGCGATCCCAGCGGGGAATTCACTGTCGAGCACAATCCCTTTCCGCCGTTCCATCACAAAAAACGGACTGCCGACGATGCGCGTATCGTTGGAAAAGAGGTACGGCTTAGGTGCCGCTGGAAAAACGGGGTTTAGGTACGAAAGGATCTTGTATTCCCGTTCCATGTCGTGTGCCTTCGGCGCGACCGGACCGAGTGGCGGACGTCGTAACACCGCCTCCCACCCCCCGATGCGCAGTAAATACGTCAAATTCGAATGCCCCGCCCCAAATTGTTCAATCTCTAAGTCACCGTCAGGTACGTCCGGCAATTCCGCACGCAAAAAGCGCGCAACGACTGCCGCGTCCAACTCCTCGCCCTTTCTTACCGCGATTGTGTCCTTCATCTGCGTCATATTTCCTCTCCTTTCATTTCTCCTTTCGTATGAACGATGATTAATCTCGTATCTCAAATGATGCGTCGCTTCTACCTCCAGTGTATATTCCCTACCTCCAGTGTACATACCGCTTTCCCCGTTCACCGCTTACTCATCGTCCGACGTGACTTTCACCCGTGACCCCCGCCTGCATAACGATCCGATGTACCCTACACCTACTTAACAGTCCGGCGTGATCTCAGCTCCTTCGGCAACCTCAGCGAATGGGGTGATCCCCTGTAAAATCATCGTCATAAAAATATGCGTCAGCTCTTCTGCCGTAACGCCCCCGTGTGGGTCGAACCACTGGTAACTCCAGTTCGTCATCCCGAGAATTGCGAAGGCGACCATTTGTGCCTGTAGATTTTCGCGAAACTCTCCCCTACGAATCCCCTCGGAAACGATCTGCTCAATATTTTTACGGAACGTCGTCCGTTTTTCGCGAATGTCGGCGGCGTTTTCCGGCGACAAATGGCGCATCTCGCGAAAAAACACGCGCCCGCTCGGCCCTTTCTCTTGAATATCCCCGATCAACAGATAGACGTTCTGGTGCAACTTTTCCTTGAAGGTCGTCGATCGTTCGGCCATAATAGCCGCCTGCCTACGCAGCAGATCGTCGATGTACGCTAGGTGAATCTCCATCAGCAGCTGTTCTTTACTCGAAAAATAGTAATAAAATGTGCCCTTGGTCACCTTCAGCGCATCGACAATGTCTTGAATGGATGTCTGGCTAAACCCTTTTTGCTCAAACAGCCGGATACTTTGCGCAACAATTTTGTCTCTCATGGTGTCTTCGTTCCTCCGTTAGGCTGTGTCCTCATGTTGGTTCACTCATTCACGTTTCACTTAGTCACGTTTCACTTAATCATGTGCATCCATGTTCATATTTCACTTATTCACGTTTCACTTAATCATGCGCATCCATGTGCATGTTTCACTTATACACTGTAACGTTTTTACAGCACATCTTCCACCAATGTTGTCCCCGTTATAAGGCGTGAACCCCTCCATCCACCGCGATCACCTCACCAGTGACGTAATCAGAAGCGCGCGACGCGAGAAACAGAGCTGCCCCCTTCAAATCGGACTCGCCACCGAGGCGCCCAAGCGGCGTTTCCTCGAGTATTTGTTCCTTTCCCATCTCGATGAGCACGTGAGACATTTTCGTCGGAAAAAAGCCCGGTGCAATCGCATTCACCTGAATGTTGTACCGCCCCCACTTCACTGCCAAGTCTTTCGTAAACGTCATCACCGCGCCTTTGCTCGTGTTGTAACCGATCGTATCCATTAACCGCGGATCCGTTCCCCCGAAACCAGCGATGGAGGCGATGTTAATAATTTTTCCGCTTTTCCGTTCGATCATCGCCTTGCCCACTGTTTGGCTCATTAAAAAAGTGCCCGTCACGTTCACATCGATCACTTTTTGCCAAGCAGCGAGCGGCATGTCGACGACCGGCGCCCCCCACGTCGCCCCGCTGTTGTTGACCAAAATATCGATGGCTCCGAAATGATGCACTGTTTGTGCCACAACGCGCGCTACGTCTTCAGGCTTAGTGACATCGCAGGCAAACGCTAAAGACTGCACCCCTTGATCCCGCAGTTGCGCACTTACCTGTTCACAGACGTCTCGTTTTCGCGAACAGAGGACGACGTTGGCGCCCGCTTCGGCTAGCGCTTCTGCGATTTGTGCCCCGAGTCCACGCCCACCACCGGTAACGAGCGCTGTCTTCCCGTTTAATTTAAACATATCAAACACATGCATCGCGTAACCCCCTAAATTCCTAAAATTCGTTAATATGACTCTAAATCGAGGTACACTAGTTTACGAGGATGCGCTTATGTTTCCTAAGCTCGATTGAACACACATTCAGACACTCATTCTCCTACATATCGTTAAAAATGCCTCGCATGCTGTCACACATCGCCCACATGCCATAACACCTTCCACTCATGCCGCCACACTTCCCCTGTTGGCTGTAACATTTTCCCTGTTGGCTGCCACACCTTCCCAATATACCGTTTAATCCTCTACTCACGAATACTTCCGCAGTTCCAACTTCGCCAGTTGCGCTATGTGCACTTCATCGGGACCGTCGGCAAGCCTAAGTGTACGCGCATTAGCCCAGTGTGCAGCCAACGGGAAATCGTCACTTACGCCTGCACCACCGAACGCCTGAATCGCCCGGTCGATCACGCGCAGCGCCATATTCGGCGCCACCACTTTTATCATCGCAATTTCCGCCTTGGCCGCTTTATTGCCGACCGTGTCCATCATGTAAGCTGCCTTTAACGTGAGTAGCCGGGCTTGTTCAATCTCTATGCGCGACTGCGCGATCCATTCGCAAACGACGCCTTGTTCCGCTAACTTTTTGCCAAAGGCGACCCGCCCCTGTACACGCTTACACATTTCCTCTAACGCGCGTTCCGCTGCCCCAATGAGCCGCATGCAATGGTGAATGCGTCCCGGTCCGAGCCTTCCTTGGGCAATGGCAAACCCTTTTCCTTCGCCCCACAACATATTTGCCGCAGGGACGCGCACGTTGTCGTATGTTATTTCCGCATGGCCATGCGGCGCGTGATCGTAGCCGAACACAGGTAACATGCGCTCAACGGTCACACCCGGCGTATCGAGTGGCACGAGAATCATCGATTGCTGTTCGTGTCTGGCGGCGGTAGGATCCGTTTTACCCATGACGATTGCCAACTTACAGCGCGGATCACCGGCGCCAGAGGACCACCATTTCCGACCGTTAATCACATAGTGATCGCCGTCTCTGACGATACTCGCTTCAATATTCGTCGCGTCACTGGAAGCGACATCCGGTTCAGTCATGGAAAAACAGGAGCGAATGTCCCCTCGAAGCAGTGGCTGTAACCATTCTTCTTTGTGCGCCTCGGATCCGTACTGGACGAGCACTTCCATGTTTCCCGTGTCGGGGGCGTTGCAATTGAACACTTCCGGCCCGATTAACGACCGCCCCATAATTTCACACAACGGCGCGTACTCAAGGTTCGTCAGGCCGGCACCGTATTCCCGATCCGGGAGGAACAAATTCCACAGCCCCTGCTCCCGCGCCTTTTGCTTCAATTCCTCCATAATCGGCGGTACGTCCGACCAGCGACTCGCCTGCGCGTTCAGTTGTTGTTCGTACAGGTGTTCATTCGGATATACGTACGTTTCCATAAACTCGGTTAACTGCTGTTGTAAAGCGGTGACTTTGCTTGAATAGGAAAAATTCATTATGTACCCTCCTTTCAATTTTATACTAACCGGTTGGTATGTTATTGTCAATAAAAAATAGCACCTTAAATAGGTGACTGGGGATCGTGTAGAGATTTGATGGTCGTAAACGAACTGCTGGATACGGCTCACGGCTTCTTCGTAAGGTTCGATCGGCTTGGTGGCAATCGGCAGCTGGTGGAGTTGGGGGAAGATGTCGTCGATGTAGTGGGCTGCCTTCTTTTCTAGGGTGCTTATTTCATAGTCTACCACGTCTAAATCTTCTGGAGCAAGAACTTTTCGCGCGCGCTTTAAGATCGTTAAGTACTCTGCAGGAATATCTCCTTGCCGCGAGTATTTATTATACCCTTCCCGCAAATAGTCCCCAATTGGCGCGGTGCGAACGACAAGTCGACTCATAGGATCACCTCTTTACATAGTTACCTGATTCTTAATGACAGGTTTCACTCGCTTCTTCTCCGTCGGTTCATCCTGTTGGCTGTTTCTGGGTGTCCTGTTGAGTCTTAATGCTGTCGATTTTAAGCGAGCAATTACTTTCTCGTTTCTGTTGACGACACATTCAGTCAATTCGCTCCACCACGCTAATCGCTACCCGTCACGACAAGGAACCATCGCCAGGTCTTCATCGGTCGCGCGAAAGGTTTCGCTAATTTGCGTAGCGTTTTCCCCTAGTAGCTGTAAACTGTCGGACAAGAGCTCCATCATACTAATGAGTGCGTCGCAATAGTTGTATGTCGACACAAGGCTGCTTTCACTGATGCCTTGGACGTCGAGTAGCCCTTTGTAGTCGACGAGCCCATCGATCATTTCTTGCACATCCGTCGTTCCCCGTTCAATTGCCGTATGCAGTTCTTTCATCCGTGCCGGACTGATTAGGATTTGTTCCCCCACGCGAATCCCCCTCCCCACTGTCAGTCTTTCAGACCACTGTAAGCTTCCCCAACCAGTAACCCCCCAAAAATAAAGGGCCTACATCCATTATTGTGCCCCTACCCCTTTTAACTTTTGTTCAAATCCTACAAGTATCGCAACTGTCCCTAAGAAAGATGCCGTTTTCTAGAGGGGCGGTGCCAATTTTATAGAGAGATGCGATTCATCATGTGTTGACTTTCCTGTTCGGACTGGCTCAGCTGGTCATCGACTAAATACATCAGATCAATAAAAACCTGCAAGTATTCTTCCGCCATTTGTGCGGTTTGGATGTAATCCTGGGCGGTACTTTTGAACGCTTGGGTCGTCTTTTGAATCGGCAGGGGAAAGGTCGACAGCCTCAACTTTTGGGGCATGTGTCAGCTCGGCAATCACTTGTTGTAGACGATTGATACGTGAATCATAACTCATCGGCGTTCACCTCTTTCGGCATCGATGTATCTCGTGGACAACGATTATTTTCGGTAATTACCTTGCTTCGGTAATTTCTTTGTTTACGATTGCTTTCTAGTAATGACCTTTAGCAATTAATCCCAGCGGTTATCCCTAGTGATTACTCACTACTTTCAACTGTTGGATAAGCAATTAAACATGGTAAATATTGCACGCCATAATCCGGTCAACCTCATTTATTTTGGTAGTTTTTTTACGTACAAGACACGATTCATCTTGTGGCATATAAATCAAGGTAACGGTAAAATACCCCATAAAGGTTAATATTACCCATAAAAAATCCCACCTACTTTGCAGGATTTCCGCAACAACTGTCGAAGTAAGTAAATAGCCTATTACTAAACTAACCACGAAGACAGAATGGAGGCTATGACGTATGGGGCTTGACCCACTTACACTCGGATCTCTCATTCGACAACGTCGCAAAGAACTTGGACTAACATTAAACGACTTGTCGACCGACACTATTTCCATTCCGACGATTAGCAATATCGAGCGCGGAATTACTGGCAGCCTGACGAACGAAAAGGTTGCCTATATTCGTGAACAACTCGGTTTGACGGATAAAATGGTGGAACAAATGATGCAAAAAACAGAAGCGGCAAACGACCGTTTCGAGTGCCGCCTTTCCACAATTAGACACCTCGCCGAATTGAAACTGTACGATGACGCGCAAAAAGTCGTGCAGGAGTTAGAAAGTGACCCACAATTAGTGGAATACCCGCTTTACGCGACAACGATGCACCTGTTGAAAGGTATCGTGTTGCGCAAGCAAAAACAGTGGGCACGTGCCACCGAAGTGTTTGAACAAGTGTTGCAGCAAATTGAGGAAAGTGACCTAGACCCGAGTGCTAACCTCGCTGCGGAAGCGTACTATAACTTGTCAATCGCCACATTTTACGGTGAGCAAAACTTTGATAAAGCGATTGAATGCGCCGATTTGGCGATCGATACGTATTCCGAAGGAGGTAAACACCCCCAACTAAGAGGCCGCATCTTATACCATAAGGCTGTCTGCTTCTTCCACATGGAACAGTACGGTCAAGCGTATCGGTATACGATGGCAGCACGCAAAGCGAATAAGCCGACCGCGGACATGCGAACGTTGTTACTGACGTACAATTTAGAAGGGATCCTTCATAAACAGCAACAGCTACTCGATCAATCGCTTAAAGTGTTTCGAAAGGCAATCGAACTCTCGCATATGTACTATAATGACCCGTGGCTCAGTAGCGTGCTCTATCACAATTTAAGCCAAACTTACAAACACGACAAAGCGTACGGTCGCGCGCTACAAAGCCTCGACATAGCTTACAAACTGTGCCGACAAACGGATGATGAACACCAACGCGCCCTCCTTTATTTTTCATACGCCCAAGTGTATTACGAAAAAGGGGAACTGGAGCAAGCGACTGCGTATACCGATCGAGCGACTGAGTTAGCGCAAAAAGTAAAGCTTACGTCCGACTATTTAGAGATTCTTTTACTCAAAGCACAAATTGCGTTAGACAATAAGTCCGATGACGTACAGACCATTTGCGAAGAAGGCATTCAGTTAGCGGAGAAAAGCAAGTTGTTTAAAAAGCAAAAGCAATTCCATCTCATCTTAGCAACTTACTATAACCGGACAAGCAATCGCGATGCCTTCCAACAAGAAACGAAACGCATATTTAACGTCGAATCATTAATCCGCTCGTCATAAAGGCGGCATAAACAGACAGCATAAACATCCCGGACTGACCACTTCTATCTTTATGCCCCCTGTAGGTAGACAGACTGTCTACTTGACAGGGGGCACTTCGAACAGCACAGCTTCATTTCGTCTTATTAACACTTCAAAGTAAAAAACTGCGGTAAGTGCTCCTTATGTGCTTCTAACATTTCATCAAAAATTTGCTTCGCGAGTGTATCCGACGGGACGAGCGGATTAATCGTCATCGCTAGGAGAGCAGTATGATAATCCCCCGTTACAGCGGCCTCTGCTGCTACCCGCTCAAAAGACTTAATTTGTTGCACAAGTCCTCTTACGGAAACGGGAAGGTCACCTACTGCAAGAGGTTTCGGACCGTCTTTCGTGATGACGCAGTTCACTTCCACTGCGGAATCGCGTGGGATGCTGGCGATGGCGCCGTTATTTAACGTATTTACTGGCTGGATGTCGCCTTTATCATTGTAAATCGAATGGATCAAACTGCAAGCCGCGTCACTGTAATACGCCCCGCCGCGTTTTTCAAGTTGAGTTGGTTTAACTGCTAAATTCGTGTCTCTGTATAACTCGAACAATTCTACTTCTAACTGTTTCACGACTTCTGCTCGCGTACCGACTGTCCGTGCCGCTTCCGCCTCTTCTTGCAACATCTCATCAGTCTTATAGTAGTAACGGTGGTAGGGGCAAGGAATAACTCCTAAACCTTTTAGAAAATCAGCCTCCCATGCGATTCCAGAAATGTTTTTCATCGTTAGTGCATCATTCGGGTCGCTCATTTTAGCTATGACGTCGTCGAGAACACTGACACCGTCTAATAACACATCTAGTCCGTATACCATATGGTTCAATCCGGCAAATGGGACGAACACGCGACTCGGATCAACCTTTAGAATTTCGGCGATCCCCATATGCATTCCGGTAGGAACATTGCACAGGCCGACAACTTTATTGCGCTTGCTATAACGTAAAACAGCTTCCGTTACCATACCCGCCGGATTCGTAAAGTTCACTAGCCAAGCATCGGGGCAGAGCTCATCCATATCTTTACAAATATCGAGAATGACGGGAATGGTTCGCAACCCTTTAAACAGACCACCAGGGCCATTCGTTTCCTGGCCAATCACACCGTATTTTAGCGGAATCCGCTCATCTTTAGCACGTGCCTCTAACAGCCCGACGCGAAATTGCGTCGTGACAAAATCGGCATCTTTCAACGCTTCTCTGCGATCCAACGTCAAATGAATATCCATCGGCACGCCGGCTTTGGCAACCATGCGCTTCGCTAGATTTCCGACTATTTCTAGTTTCTCCTTTCCTTCCTCAATGTCTACTAGCCATAGCTCTCTAACTGGTAGTTCATCGTACCGCTTGATAAAGCCCTCAATCAGCTCTGGCGTATAACTTGACCCGCCGCCGATCGTTGCAATTTTAAGGCCGCTTTGCATGATCAAATCCCCCTGTCGTTATCGTTTTGATCAAGCATGATCTCATGAAATTTGGCTGTTCACCATGCTTTTGACTGTCGCCAGCTCTTTGTGCATGTAAATCATTTCCTTCACGAGATCAGTCATCGTCTCCACACTCATCATCTGATCTTCAGCATGCATCATCAGCAAAGATAGCGAAAGCTGTTCGCCAGCCGCCTCTTTTTGAATTAAATCAAAATGTGCGTGATGTCCTAACGATAAATAGTCCTTCGATTCCTTTAACTTTGCTTCTGCCTCGGAAAACTTTCCGTCGCGAGCAGCATAGAGCGCTTCCATAACGAGGCTTTTTGCTGTACCTACATGACTAATAATATTGAAGGCGACGAGCTCCATTCCTTCCATCAAAAAACACCCTTTACTTGTGAACTTAAGACGTTTACTCGTTATCTGTTGCCGTAATCTCTGCCGCTTTGTTTGCAGCCATTACAAACGGCAAGTAAATGATAGTGGAAACGGCCAAACAGAGAAAACCGATCAGTAGGGCGATCCAGTTGCCACCCGTTCCGAAAAAGGCAATCAACGGTCCTGGCGTCGTCCACGGTACTTGATAAGCAACCGGTGGAATTAACCCTGTCGCAATCGCCGTATAACCAATGAGAATGTTCACGGCAGGTACGAGAATGAACGGTAAGATCAAAATTGGATTCAATACAACTGGGAGACCAAATATGACCGGTTCATTAATGTTAAATAACCCTGGTGCTATGGAAAGTTTACTTATATCACGATATTCCTTCCGCTTCGACACAATAAAAATCGCGATGATTAGCCCTAGCGTCATCCCCGAACCGCCGTAGTTGGCAAATGCGTCGTTGATCGCCCACGTCACCGGGTATGGTGCCCCCCAAGCTGACCCGTGAGCTGCGACATAATTTAAGTTTTCCAAAGTCGGTTCGGCAAACATCGCTTCCCGAATGGCCGCAACGGTGTTCGGACCGTGAATGCCGAATACCCATAGTAGGTTAGAGACGACCGCTAAAACAACGAGAGACACAATATTCGTACCAAGGTTTTTCAACGGAGTTTGCAGGACGGCGTAAATGAACTCATGCATGCCTTTCGGATATAGTGCGACAATAATCGCATTCGCGATGGAAAATCCTACAGTAATTATGATGATCGGAATTAGCACTTTAAAGGTGCGGGCAACGGCTGGCGGCACTGCCGGCGGCATACTAATTTGTAACTTACTCGATTTCGATAAACGGCTAAATATTTCCCCTACAATCAGGCCAACAATGATCGCCACGAACAGTCCTTGTGCACCTAACCATTGCGTCGTTAAAAAATTGACCCCATCAACTGCTTTATACGGCGGGTAGACGATAAAAAACGTCGATAAAGCTGTCAAGCCACAGAGCAATTCATCCGCTTTCAAAGAGACCGCTAAATTTCGCGCCACGAGAAAGACGATAAACATTGCCATCACGTTCGTTGAACCGTTTAAAACAGGTGTAAAAACGTCCTGATAATCAGCTAGATTAGGAAACAACTTGTTCAAGAACAATAACTCGGAAATAAACCCGTCAGGAGACAAAATAGCAAAGTTGATCAACACGATTAACGAACCGGCTAAAGTAATCGGGAACGCAAGAATAAAAGCATCCCGAATTGCTACAATATGCCGCTGCGCGTTAAGCTTCGTCGCAATCGGTACGAGCGCTTTTTCCATGAATTTTTCAAATGTCCCCATGAACCCCATCATCGTTACCTCCGTCTCAAATTAGGTTGTGTCTCCCTTTACGTTAAAGCGGTATCATCGGCTGCCAAACGTCTAGTCATTGCGTTTGTAGCAAACACGCGATCATTTGCTGTATCACATGCAATACGCAACTGTGACTAACATTTGGCAGACCGACGGTTAACGTGCACACGACAACTACTGTTCAATGAGTGCTAACGCATTCTCTAATACCGCTTTACCATTCATTCTTCCGTAGTCTTTCATATCGATGACCGTAACAGGGACTCTTCCGGCGATCATTTCATCGACTTGAGCTTTCTGGTAACGAACTTGTGGCCCTAATAGTACAATGTCTACCTCATCGGCGACAGATGCACATTCGGACACAGGCAATGCAAAAATTTCAATTTCCACCCCTTTTTCTTTAGCCGCTTCTTCCATTTTATTGACTAACAAACTAGTAGACATTCCGGCAGCACAGACTAACAAAATCTTTTTCATTTCAACTATCCCCTTATCCCCTTTTTAACAGTTTGTGACGCCAATCCATCTTGTTTCCCTTCGCAATCCGCTGTGCCTCGACTGCCTTCAATAGAGCGCTTCTTCTCGCTTGTGCGTACGTTTAAACTGAGCCGGATCGGGATTGAGCCTCGTTAGCTGTCGTTACTCTCGTTAGCTGTCGTTACTTATGATGCGGCAAAGACGAGTGGCGTTGCAGTGCCAATGGGCAGACGGATCCAGATCCACCCACTTTAGCCCTACAACGTTTCACCATTTGTAGCAATAACTCGCTTGTACCAGTCAAAACTCTTCTTTTTCGTTCGGCTAAGGTCTTTTTCATCTAACTCGTCACGATTGACGTAAACAAATCCGTAGCGCTTCTGGTACCCGTTTAACCAGCTTAAAATATCGGTAAACGACCACGTGCAATACCCGAGTAAATCGACTCCGTCGCTGATCGCTTGTCGACACGCTTCGATGTGCGCCCGTAAGTACTCGATGCGATAATCGTCGTGAATCGTTCCGTCTTCCCTCACTTCGTCAAACTCACCTAAACCGTTTTCAGTAATTAGAATCGGCAGCGCATAACGGCTCGTTATTTTTCTGAGACCGATGCGTAAACCGGTAGGATCAATTTCCCAATCCCAGTTCGTCGCCTCTAAATGCGGATTGCGCTTTGTTTTAAAAAGTCCGGGGACTCCGCTCTCGGTAGACGTTCCTTTCTTCCCAGTCGTGTTCATCGTTCCTTCGCCGACACCATCCAAAGGATTCCTTTCTACCGTAGTGGTTCGGTAGTAGTTAATACCAATGAAATCCGGCCTTCCATACGTCAATAAGGCCATGTCACCTTCCAGCACAGTAGGTGTTAAGTTCCTTTTTTCAAGGTAGTTCCAAACGGCAGCAGGATACCTTCCCCAACAATACACATCTAACCACCAATGGCTGCTATAATCTTCCGCGTTTTCTGCAGCCAACACATCGTCTGGATGGCAAGAGAATGGATAATTGGGCGAGTAAGCAAAACTCGGCCCGATTTTTCCGTTAGGCACATACCTGCGAAACGACTGGATCGCTTTCGCATTGGCGAGGCTAGCGACGTGGTTCGCTTCATACATGCGCTTTAAGTCTTTCACCCCTGGCGGGTGGATACCTAGTCGATATCCTAAGCCGATAAACACATTTTGTTCATTCAAGGTAACCCAATACTTGACGCGGTCACCAAACCGCTTGAATAGCGCAATACAATAATCGTTGAAATCATCAATGATTTGCCGCGACTCCCAGCCACCATATGCATCCATTAATGCTTGTGGCACATCCCAGTGGTAAATGGTAATAATTGGCTCAATGTCGTACTTGAGCAGTTCGTTAATTAAATCGTCGTAAAACCGTAAGCCACGTTCGTTTATTTCCCCCCTCCCCTCAGGAAAAATACGGCTCCAGGCAATAGAAAAACGATATGCTTTTAAACCCATTTCCGCCATTAAGGCGACATCTTCTTTGTACCGATGGTAGTGGTCCACAGCGACATCCCCATTTGTGCCTTTATACGTCGTCCCGGGGATCTTCGAATAAACGTCCCACACACTCGGCCCTTTCCCATCTTCATTCCACGCGCCTTCTACTTGATAGGCCGCTGAGGCCGACCCCCACAAAAATTTTTTTGGAAAACGCTCTAGCTGTTCATGAATCATAGTTTCTTTCCTCCCCTACTTTAAACATAGCGCCTTGACGTAACGGAGTAAATATGAGACGGGTATCTTGTACCTTGTAACATCGTTTTGTCATCTGTTTCATACATGTTACAAGGTGTTTCAACCTCTATGGGAGGAAAAAAACGTATCGGTGCATGTTCGTCGATATTGTATTTTAAGGGATATTTTTAAAAAATGGAGATTGTTATAAAATGTGGATTGCTATCGAATGTGGATTGTTATAGAAGGGGGATTGTCGAAAAACTCAATTGCGTTTTACCTTGTATAACTCGCGCGCAATTGATTCCAAAATGTAAACGACTGGTATTTGGGTTGTAATATTGGAAGATTCGATATACTCCTCTGTGACGTAGTACGATATATTTAAATCCGACAATTTAGCGATCGTACAGTCTTTATTATTCGTTATACTAACAATCGTGCTTCCCTCTTTCTTGAGATCCTTGATGAGATTAATGATTTCAGCAGTTTCTCCAGACACCGACATGGCAATCGTAACACTACGGTGTAAGTTGTGGCTGCGAATAGGAAAGAACGGATCTTTTATATGCAAGGAAAACGTTCCCAGACTCGAGAAGTGCCTAGCGCCGTATTCGGCCATAATCCCCGAACTTCCGATCCCTAAAAATATGACTTGGTCACATTTAGAAACGATACTTGCCGTCTCTTGAATGTACGATTCAAACACACCTTTCAACGTGCGTTCTACAAACTCCGTCAAGGTATTCTGGGTGCTTTTTAAGCGAAGTCTCTCTTGTTGGTCTAAATGGAGCTTTAACTTTATCTTAAACTCAGAAAAACCTTCGCAACCTAGTTTTTTGCAAAACCGTACGATCGTCGCTGTCGACACGTGGGTCTCAGCAGCTAACTCACGGATACGCATGTAGGTAACCTTTTCCGTGTTTTGGATAATATAATCAAAAATGAAATAGTCCAGTTCATTAAACGATTTTATCGCTCGATCGGTAAACATTAAACGCATACACTCCAATCAAGGCTTCCATTAAATTCATTTTACATGTAACCTGTTGAAATGAAAAGCAATGTGTGCAACGCCCGGTTGTTTAACGTTACCGCTCCTGTCACATTTCTATCGTTTGTATTGAATTTTTTGGATGACTATAATGGAAGGAGGTCCTTATAATCGCCGTAAGATAAGTAGGAGGTTGCTTCGTTGAACGATCACTCGTTAAATTACAAAGCGTATTTAATCGACCTAGACGGGACGGTTTACCACGGTAGTCAACCGATCCCGGAGGCTGTTCAGTTTGTCCGTTATTTGCGGGAGCGAGACGTTCCGTATCTTTTTTTAACAAACAACTCGACGCGCCAGCCGGAAGAGGTGGCGTCGCAACTGCAACAGATGGGGGTTCCTGCAACAGCTGACAACGTGCTGACGTCAGCGCAAGTCGCAGCCCACTATGTGGCGAACCGCTTCGCCTCCCCACACGTCTTCGTCATCGGCGAAGACGGACTAAAGCACACGTTGTTGCAGGCGGGATGCCACCTTGTCGAAAATTGGCCGAACGCCGCCGCCGAAGATGACTGTAAAGATGCGGATACTAGGTACGATTGTCACGCTGTCATCGTCGGCCTCGATCGCCAGTTTTCTTACGATAAACTGACGCTCGCAGTCCGCGCCATTCGGAAGGGGGCACTCTTTATCGGGACGAACGGCGATCGGCTGCTGCCGACAGACGACGGCTGGCTTCCCGGCAACGGGTCGCTCTGCGCCGCCGTGCGCGAAGCGACGCAAGTTGAACCCATCTATATGGGCAAACCGGAGCGGGCGATCACCGATATGGCGCTACAATTGCTCGGTTTGCCGCGGGAGCAAGTCATTATGGTCGGGGACAACCTAGAGACCGACATTTTGGCCGGTGTCAACGCGGAAATCGACACGTTATTCGTTCTGTCCGGCGTCTCCGCCGCGGACGATATCGAGACGCTCGGCATCCGCCCTACCCATACGGTGAAAAACTTGCAAGAATGGCAAGGACGGGTAAGTAACTGTTAAGCTACTGATCAAACTCATGGGCTACTGGCCAGATTAACGACTAATGTGATGAGCAACAGTACGTATTCCATTACCGTCACTTGGCCAGTTCGTCCACCATCTGATCCACTTTGTCCAAGTGGCGAAACATTGTCTCCTCAGCGCGCACCCTGTCGCCGTCGGCAATCGCTTGGTAAATATTACGGTGATCCTGCAGCAATTGTTGCGCTGAGGAGGCGTCCGAAAACAGCCACAGCTGCCGCGTATCGCGAATCGTCGCCGCCATCGCCCCCGCGATGACTTGCATCAGTTCCGACAACATGTTATTACCACTCGTTTTCGCGATCGCCAAGTGAAAGTCGACGTCGGCCTGTTCGCTAATCGCCTGATCGTGAATGTTTTCCGCCATCGTATCCAAATGTTCCTTCATCGATGTGAGCCCTGCCGCGGTACGCCTCAGCGCAGCTAACCCCGCTGCCCCTACTTCGAGCGACTTGCGCACCTCGAGCAACTCTTGTATTTGTTGTTTATTCATGAGCGTCGCTGTGGCGATCGCCTGGCTGAGGAGCTTATCGTTATATTCACACACGAACGTCCCTTCCCCTTGCCGCATTTCGACGAACCCTTTTGCCCTAAGCGCACTCAACGCTTCGCGCACCGCCGAACGCCCCACAGAAAAATTTTCGGCCAGACTTTGCACCGACGGCAGCTTTTCCCCAGGCATTATTTTTTTATCGATAATCATTTGCTCAATTCGGTCGGCGACGACCTCATATATTTTTTGCGTACGCACTTTTTCAAAAGTCATTGCTACCCTCACCTCAAAGTGTATATCTCATTTTGTTAATAATTACAGCAAAAAAGTTGTCCATTTGTACATTATATCACTCGTGCCTTGCTGTTGTTAGTATTTTACCAGATGAAGGAAGCTGGTGACCGATTTACAATGGCTCGGGAGGGGTTTCATCGCGAGACCGCCAATATGTATAAAGTAGAAAAATTAATGTGCGGAAGGTAGACTCTAAGTAAAAGAATTAATCGCTTCATTTATCGTATCGTTGCTGCACTTTTAATCCTCCAATTACAACGTTTGCCGGTAACAGAGGAGCCGCTCGTGAGGCGGCTCCTTTGTCGATACTTCGATACGTAAAACGTGTCACATCCATCACGGGATCCTTAACCTCGTCGTTAGCGACGAGCACTTCTTTTTGGAACGAAAACATATGTCACGCATTCGTTACCCTAACGTTTCCAATTCACAAGAAACCGAAACATCCACTTCAAACGTACGGTTCCACGGTAAGGCAACATGTGTACACTCGACGCGCGTCATCGCATAAGTAGAGTCGTTTACTTTAAACACACTGCCGATCAACACATCCTTCACTTCTTCGAAGTAACGCTTCAACCCTTGCCTTACCTTCTTATCGACACGTTCGTAATCATCCCCCAAGTAACTTGGGCTTATTTGTAACGTCTGTTCAAGCCAATGATTCACTTCTGTCCTCACGTTCGCTTGATACGCCCACTCGTCCAGCAAACGTTCGATTAGAAATTGTAGATGGGCTTGTAGGGCAGTACTTTCTACCGACTCTCCCGTTTGCCATAAAACACTCATTACACCATGACTAATACATGTCCCTAATGAATTTCCGGACGTATTCCATCCAGCATAGCCAGCCAGCTTCATATACGTCCCGTTCTGTAGCAACAGTTGTATCAGCTCTAGGTCAGCAGCGTTCGGAAAAGCCAAGTCAGCCACAACGACTGGATAACCTTTAGACATATAATGTTTCATAGAAGCAATAAAATCCCAATATTGATGCCTCGAATGAAAGTAAGCCTTTTTCCCGAACCCTTTAAATCCATCCACTGACTGATCGTCCAACGGTGTATTAATGTACAACAATAAATCTGCTTCTTCTATGCTCTCCACGCATAACGCGCCTGCTGCCGCAATGTGTGCCCTTACGGCTTCTTCAAGTGGGCGATCTTCAAATTTCGGCACAACCGCTCGTCCGGCAAGCGATAAATATTTAGGATAAATCTTTACCTGAGCTTGCCTAAAATAATGTACCATGCGCGCAAGTAACGTTTGTGTCGCTTCATCGGCACCTGGATAAAGCATCACCCGCTCCTGCACTTTTTTCTCAAAAATATGTTCCATTAAAACCCGCTGTTCCGATAAGTGGAGACCGACGTCACTCGCGTCCTCTTGTGTAATAATGAGAAAGTCCAGCACATCGTCCGCTACCCAATCAATCATCTGTTTATTAATGAAGTGATTACGTTTACGTGCTAATAAGTACTCCTCTAACACAGAGCTAGGGATCTTTCGTTCTATTTGATTCAGCTCTTCCTTGTACTCTTCTTTCCCTAAACGGTGTACATAATCATATAGGCGAGAGTATTGGAAGACGTCCCGCCAATAGTTATTATACTCCGCATTCTTAGAAGTAATCGATAGACGCATGAGTACACTCGCAGCATAAATAGGCAGCTGCGGATACTTCGTTTTTATTTTTTTCAACACATTGACATAAGCTAAACTAACCTCTAACGTACGATCCATCGTCCGCGAAGCGACCAATCCGCCATAGGCTAATTGATCGATTGCAATAACGAGTCCATCGACATGAGGTGCCGTCGTTTCTAGCCATTCATTTAGGCTGTCCCCACACCCTGGTTCGGTAAACTTACCTAATATTTCTTTAGGCGGTTGAACGACTTCCACTGCACCAATTTGCCCTAATCTCTCAGTAAACGAATAACAACACGGCCGATCATCTAGGGGTACTATCGCAATTTTACGTGCCATCTCGTTTCTCCCCCTCCCAACTTATTTATCCGCTGATCCTAAATGCATGTTCATAAAGTACTTTTGAGCAAGCAAAAATACGATAATTATCGGTAATGTCACCCATACAGTAGCCGCCATTAAGGGTCCCCAGTCCGTCGTATGTTGGGATGTTTGGAAACTTTGCAAACCAAGTTGAACAGGCATCAAGTTTTGATCGTTAATGACGATTAGCGGCCAGAAAAAATCGTCCCAAATCATCGTAAACACAAATACGACCAGTGTTGCTGAGGCGGGTTTAATGAGGGGAAACATGATGCGCCAAAATATCCCAAATTCGCTACACCCGTCGATCCGCGCCGCATCTTCTAGGTTTCTCGGTAGGGTCATAAAAAACTGGCGCATTAAAAACACCCCAAACGGAAACAGTAACCGCGGTAAAATAAGGGCGCTATACGAGTTGAGCAACCCTGTTCCGCCCCCCCAAATGCCGTTTCCCCCGGCAAAAGGAAATTTAACAATAATTAAATAGAGCGGGATCAAAATGACCTCGAACGGAATCATCATTGACGCAAGCAAGATGAGAAACAATAGATTTTTCCCCGGGAACGTCATACGCGCAAATGCATAACCCGTTAGCGCAGACAAAAAAAGTGAGCTAATCGTAATGACAACAGCTACGAAAATAGTGTTGAAGAAAAACTTTTCCCAAGGGGCCGCTTCCCAAGCAGCTACATAATGTTCAAACGTGATTGTTTGAGGAATAATGGTCGGTGGATAGGCGAACATTTCTGTATTCGGTTTTAATGAAGTGACCGCCATCCAAAAAAATGGACCGACCATAACGATGGCAATGGCCGTAAGTAACACATATAAAATTATTTTCTTCGTCCATTTACGTGCCGTTTTGTTTGCCGATGGTGGTGTATTACTGATCGTCGTTTGAGCCATAACACAGCCTCCTAAAGGTCATAATTCACCGTACGCTGGCCAATGAGCATGTTAAGTAACGTCAGTACAAAAATTATGGCAAATAACACGAAGGCAATCGCTGACGCATAGCCCATTTCATAACGCTCAAACCCGTAAACGAATATGAGATAAACAATTGTCGTTGTCGACCCGGTGGGACCGCCTTGTGTCATTGCATATATTTCCCCGAATGTTTGAAACGTGCTCAGTGTAGCCATGACAAAAACGAAAAATGTTGTCGGTGTTAAGAGAGGCCAAGTGACACGCCAGAAAGACTTCCAGCGATTCGCGCCTTCTATAGCGGCTGCTTCATACAACGTCTTCGGGATCGCTTGCAAACCAGCTAAAAAGATAACCATGTTCCACCCGACACCTTTCCATACCCTCATAGCTACGAGTGCCTGTAGGGCAATATCGGGATCGTTGAGCCACAGTTGCGGTTTAAAGCCTAGGGAGGTGACGATATAGTTTATTAACCCGTTGTTCGGATCGTACAGCCACATCCAAATCATTGAAGCCGCAATGATCGATGTAACGACCGGGATGTAATAGGCAGCTCTAAAGATCGTAATACCGCGTAACGCCCGATTAACTAATAGAGCTAGTCCGAGTGAAATAGCGATATTCAAAGGAATGACTTGTACGGAAAAAATCGTCGTATTCCAAAGCGCATTTCGAAACTCACTATCAGAAATCAGCTTTGTATAATTGTCTAACCCAACCCAATCACCGGGTGAAAAAAGCGTGTAATTCGTAAAACTTAAATAGAAAGCCCATAAAACCGGCACGAATAAAAATATGGTAAATAATAAATAAGCTGGTGATATAAACGCATAAGCGACTAGCGCCTGTCTACGATTCTGTCTATTCTTCCAAAAATCAAGCTGTTTTTTGAAAAGTCCCCGTTTTTTTCTAACAGGATTTGTCTTCAATTCATTCGGCAAAGCGTTCCCATTAGACATCAATATCCCCCCTGTTAAGGCTCGTCATTTGCAAGAATGGGAGCCAATCCCCCCATTCTTGCGAAAAACGTTATTTCTTGTTTTTCTGTATTTCCTCATTGATCGCTTTATGAGCCTGTTTTAAAGCTTCTTCTGCTGGTACCTGCCCATAAATTGCTTTCTCTACGTGACTGGCGATGATGTCGCGCATCGTTGTCCAGCCGGGAACATTCGGGTTAGACATCCCGTTTGTCGTCGCTGACAGTTCCACAAATTTGGCAAACAACTTGTCTTCCTTAATGAAATCTGCTTGCGCCGTCGACTCTCTTACAGGTAAAAACTTAAGCTCGCGTGAAATCTTTTCAACATTTTCTTTGGAACCGAGGAAGGCCATTAGTTTCCATGCCGCATCTTTATGCTTTGAATTCGCATTCATGAAGAAACCCGATGAACCGACATGTGTCGTCGTCTCACCTTTGCCCCGCGGCGGTACGGCAACATCAATCAAATCATACGCATCTGGCGTATAATTCTGAACTTGTTCGATGACCCAAACGCCGTCAAAAGTAAACGCCACCTCACCTGTTCCTAAGGGGTGTTGATCCCCTTGACCGCTCATACCTGAAATGGGTGTTAGTCCGTCATCGAAAAATTTCTTATAATACTCCAAAGCTTCCACTGCCTCAGGGCGATTTAAAACCGATTCAGTACCCTCTTCGTTTAAGAAGTCGCCGTTGTTAGACCATAAGAACATACTCCATACTTGCTGTAAATCATTGCCCTCTCGCGGCAATTCAGTAGCAGCCTGCTTAAAGCGATCCCCGTCTTTTTTCACGAGCTTTTTACTAATTTTCAATAATTCGTCCCACGTTTCCGGCACTTCTACTCCTGCTTCTTCGAAAATGTCCTTACGATAATACATCATGCGATTTGCCCCTTGAATCGGTACGATATAGGGCTCATCGTTTACTTTTCCAGACTCGACATAAGCTTCTACAAAATCGTCCTTGTCATCCCAAGAGTCGTAGTACTTTTTCAACGATTCTATTTGGTTTTCATTAGCGAGGCTCGCGGCAGCGGCAGCTCCATGCATAAACACATCGGGGCCAACCCCACCGACTAACGATGTAGTTAACTTTTGATCCAACTCAGACCACGGTTCAAATTGTACTTTGGCACGAATATTTTCTGCCTCGTACTCCTTATTGAACGCATCGACAACTTCTTTGAATGTCTTTTGAATTTCCTTAGAGTTTCCCGCAACCCAAAGCGTTAACTCTGCAGGCTCTGCCCCTTTCTTCTCCTTTGCTCCGTCTGTCCCCTCACTGTTACACCCCACTGCTAAAAGGCTAACCAACAAGACGATCCATACAATAATCGCTTTCCTTTTCACCAACTTAAACCTCCCATAAAAAGTGTTGTTGCTTTATTGAATCATTTGCTCCAGCGCCTCTTTTCTCGCGATCTCAATGCTGCCAATTAACCCAACTTCGTCCCGCAAAGTCGAAACTTCTATCTCGATCGGAAAAGGGTACACCTCTTTAACCTTTTCTATAATTGTTGGGAGGAAGTACTCACTCAACAGCATAAGCTCCCCGCCGATTACCACTTTTTGTGGATTTAACACCGCGGCCACATGGCTCACAATCATCGCCATATGATCCGCCATTTCTTTTATAAGTGCTGACATCTCGTTGTCTTCTTGTTGCAATAGTTTAGCCGTTTCACGAAGGACTCGGTCATCATCATCTGTAGGTTGCATGAGTACTCGCTTTTTAATTAAACATTGCTTGATGACCTCTGTTGAGACGAACGACTCCGCGAATTGCTCGCCGCCATCGCCCTTACTAGTCAACCTCATAAAAGCTAATTCACCCGCACCCCCGGACGAGCCTTTAAACAATTGCTGATTAATAATTATGCCTGCACCAAGTCCTCGCCCGACACTAACGAAAACGAAGCTATTTAATGCCTCTTTTTTACTTAGAGTCCCGTACTCACCGATTGTCGCCATGTTAATATCGTTTTCAATAATAACTTTCGTTTTCAGGCGACGACTTAAAATGTCTTGAACAGGAAACAAACCCCAGTTCAATTTTTGCGGGTCAATACGCACGTGCTCCCTCTCTGTCAAGATACCTGGAGACGCCACGCCAACGGCCATTACTTGCTTCAAATCTACCTTCGTTTCCAGCAAAAAATCGTGCAAGCTTTGTTCGACAAAATTGATTAAATCCATCCCCACACGCGTGCCTGTATAAGCCCCTTCTTTTTTGTACACAATTGTTCCGGTCAAATTTCCGAGAGCCGTCGTGACGCGCCCTTTACTCAAATCCATCCCGATGACATATCCGTAATCCGCATTAAACTCTAGGATGATCGGCTTTCTCCCCGTCGTGGCATGTTCGCGCCTCGTTTCAATAAGAATATTTTGCGCAATCAGGGGTTCGACGTTGGCAGACACACTGGGTGCGCTTAGCTTAATCGCTTTTGCTAAATCTGCTCGTGATGCACCACCGCGCGCAATGATTTCATTCAAAATCAACTTTTGGTTATTAATGCGGATATTTGATTGATTTTCCGCCTTTTTTTCTAACATCTACCCCGCTCCTATTGACAAATAACACCAAGGTTTCCTTTTTGTTCGCATATTAATGCTTGTAATTGTTTAACATCGACGTCGTGTGGACTACATTGCTCGTTCACTGCTAGCGCTGCCGCTATACCAACTGCCTGTCCGACCACCATTGCCGTCGGAGTCACCCTAGCTGAAGCTAAGGCCTCATGAGTTGCTGAAAGACACCGTCCGGCAACTAACAAATTGTGCACACTGTCATTAATGACACAACGGTAAGGAATATCGTACGAAGTTCCTCGTTCCATTTGAATAACATCCAAGTCCCCACCGTCGGGTGAATGAATATCTATCGGGTAAGATCCCCTTGCAATCACGTCATCGAACTTGCGACCTTGGACGACGTCTTCCCCACTTAAGATGTACTTGCCTACTATACGCCGCGACTCCCGTACACCAATCTGTGTCCCGCAGTTAATGAGTTCAGCGTTTTCAAACCCTGGAATGTCTGATTTTAGAAATTCGACCACTTCCATTACTTGCCGTCGACCTAAAACTTCCGCGCTGGATAGTGCTTGTCCATCCGTTGCATCGTGCCTGATCACTCGGGTCATATTTACCGTCACTTCCCCTTTTGCAGGAAGTTCAAATAACAACACCCGATCCCGTTCAATTGTTAAGCGTTTTTCTCGTTTGGCCTGATTGACGAGGGAGAAAAAACCAGAGATACCTACCATCGGAAAGCTCTCCCAATCGTCAGCTAAAACGAACTCCTCCGGATGGGCCTTAACGTAAGAACGGACACTGTCAAAATTAACCCCGCCCATGCGAAACATCATCGTCATCGGCTGTGCCAGCCCGTCACTCTTCCTCCCTTTTTCATAAGGCACGCCAGCCATCGCCACAACATCCCCATCACCGGTGCAATCAATAAAAACGGATGCCTTCACCCTCAAATGACCGCTTTTATTGTATAGGTGAAGCTCTTTTAATTCTCCCGATTTGTCGACGTCCGCACCTGTAACGACGGTATGCAACTGTAAAAAAACGTCGCTCTCTTCCGCCATCTCCTGGAGCACGTATTTCATTTTTTCGACATCTACCGGTGTGACAGTCGGCACAAAACCTACCATATCTGGCACGTGTCCCGGCGTCCCCCCGATCGCTTGTAACCGATCAATCATTTCTTGTGCTAACCCTACAGCCACTTGTTCATCACCAGCGTGAAAACTTTGCAACGGACCCACCAGAGCATTCGTAGCCATGCCACCTAGAAACCCATAGCGCTCTATGAGCATCGTTCGCGCACCGTTACGCGCTGCTGCAATCGCAGCCATGACACCCGAGGGTCCCCCACCCGCAACAACCACATCGAACGCATCGTGCACACTGTTCAACATTCGTTCGTCCCACCCCCTATCACACGGTCAATCTCAGTTCGAAAAGCACGCGTTGCCTTATACAGACTATCGACTTCTTTCCCCGTAACGATTGCCCCAATCATAAGCCCTTTAACACCGGCTGCAACTAAACTGCTAACGTCTTTTGTCGTCACTTTGCGCTGGGTGGGAACGACTACTGGTCGTTCACATAACCGAACGATCCGCTCATACAAAAAAATGTCTCGTAAAGTCAGCGGTGACCCGTATTCTTCTCCGGGAATAACCGACGCTTCTAAGGCATCAATTTGTAAACTTTTGTAACCCTTTCCATAATCAATAGGGTCTTCGGAAGAAATCGCTATCATTTTATCGACGCGATTTTGAAGCAACCAGGGCGGGGTGTCGTGAGCGTACAAGGAGATAAAGCCTATCCCTATTTCTTTTAACCGTTCAATATCAGATTCAGTCACTTTATGTACGCCATCACCTACGACAATACCCGTTAAACGCTTACTTGCCTTTGCTACTAATTGAGATAGGAAGTCTTCGTTTTCCCGCAATGTGCCGAATGAATTACCACTTGCGCGGTGATCGACATTTATGTGAACTTTTACGATGTCGGCACCACCTTCGAAAGCCGCCTGTGCAAGATCTAAATCGTTTCGGGGCAAAGATACCATTAACGAAAATGGCTGTTCGGTTAACGTTTTGTATAGACCCAATCTCATCACCTTTCCTCCTTAATAAACTTTACTAACTATCTTCGCCACAAGGCTACCCCATATTTTTAAAAAAGTCAACCCCGTGATTCAAATATCGATCCATCCCTGTTAGTCAAGGATTTGTTGAGGAATATAACTTATAAAGCGCTTAATGGTCATATAGTTTTAACAAAACTGTATTGACAATCTCCAATTTGATTAGTAAACTTTACTTAGTAAATTGGGGAAAAATAAACTTTCAAAAATGGAGGCGTTTACTTTGTACAAAAAAGTTGGATTAGTCACCCTACTATGCGTTCTTTTATTGAGCAGTGCCGCCTATGCCAAAAGTAACTTTATTCGTTCCGCCATACCGGAAGAAGTGTTAGAAGAGAATGATCCCGACTTGACCCTGCAATATTCGATACAGATCGAGAACATTGAAGGCGGTTCCATTAGTAAAATCGAGCCAAACGGTGAAACGACACACCTTGGTGACGTCGTCGTCCCCGCAGAAGGTACATACCAAGCTTCCGACGGGTTTTGGGCTGCACAATATGCCAAAGCCATCGACGATACGTTCGGAAATGTCGTTGCGACAGGTGTTAACGCGATGCACCTACGCGTCGCGCCCATGGAGCATTATGATCCCAAAATGGCACAACAAGGCCGCGATGCCGTGTGGAAACCGCGTCTCATTTCCTTACTTCCCGATCGCGAGTACTATAAATCCGGGCCCGGACCACACCCCGGACGCATTGCTACAAATATTCCCGGAGGAGAAAAATTGTTTGGCGGGGATGCTTCGGCATACGTGAGCTCGCCCGTACAGTACAAGAACAGCGAAGGCGAATGGCAGTCGATCGATCACTATTACAGTAACCATTCTTACGATGACGCACCTAAACATTTACGAATCAACGTGTATCAGCCGAAAACTAAACACGGAAAAATAAAAGCGATGGTTTTTGAAAATAAAGTTGGCGGCGACGTCACGATTGAATATGACCGTGGATATAAGAAGCCGATCGCCACAGTCCTACAACGGGTCGAAGGTACGGGACGCTTTGGCGGCTCGGAATACGCGGATGTCGGGCGAGTAAGAGCGAACCACGGGGGCGTTTTAGACTTATCGACTTCTCCTAAAGTCGGCTTTACGTGGGACGAGGAGTTGCGTGGCGGTTTTCAGATTGTCCCCGCCAACCACGTCGTTTATTCCCGCTATTTTCTCGATCTTAATTACTTGGACCGCCCACAATATATGATTGTAGGGCACCTCGGATCTACGCCTGACCATCTATACAATCCTGTTTACTTTGATGAGACATTAGCCTATGACCCTCATTTCGAAGCGGTTGCACCCATTTTCAGTAGCTATATTAAACCGAAACAAATCACAACGGAGGTTCATGTCCCTGAACACGCCGCAACTAAAGTGCAAGAGAAACCAATCAAAGGACAGTCGACACACTTCGTCGTGTCTAAAGACGGAGGGAAAACGTGGCAAGATCCGGAGTCGATTCAGGGATCGCATAACGATTCTTTAATCGATGTGACGCATATTAAGGTCATTTTAAACTACTAGAAATAGCCTCTCGGAGATTTGAACCCGATCGCCACCATCGCCAAGGGCTCACAAAGAAGGGATCCGGAAAAAATTAAGATCCCTTCTCATTCCGGTAGGAGATCGTCATTCTCCGAGGTCGCACCCCGTTCCCACAGATGGAACAACCAGGTATAGACCAGATTCACCACGGCTGGGTGCGGCCTCAAGTTTCTATTACTTTTCGAAGGAGGAACATCTATTGAAAAGAAAATCAACATTATTGACATTATTGACGTTATTGACGTTTATGATCGTTTTCTCGATTATCATAGGCTGTGATTTTTTGTACGGTTCTGCGGAAGCACTTGAGAAAGTACAAGTGGACAGTTCAAAAGGAAAGGGAACAGAAAACAGGAACTGGGTCACAGAGGCCAAAACACCACCGACATCGGACGAGCGTTATCCCGTAACCGTATATGAGGACGTGACAATTCCGATGCGTGACGGTGTAAAGTTGAAAGGACGTCTATTTCTTCCAGACCTTCCAGAAGGATCGATTCCCAGCATCCTTCTTCCGAACGGCTATGGACACGGAGAGCCGGGTTCGGGAGGGAATTATTTACCCAATTATCTAGCCGAGCGCGGTTATGCTGTTTTACACCTGAGCATGCGTGGTTCTGGAACTTCAGAAGGGGAAGCGAATCTCTACCACAAGTATGGACAAGACGGTTATGACGTTGTGGAATGGATGGCAGACCAAGGAGAGATCCCCTGTTAGATTCAACGGAAGTAACGGGAACGATGGCTCTAAACCTATGGGCCGAGACAAATGCGGCGGACATCGATTTCGTTGTCCAAGTGTCAGATGTTGCTCCCGACGGCACATCGACTGCGGTGACCGCAGGATACTTGAATGCTCAGCGATCAAAATCGCGTTCCACTCCCGAGCCGATTACTCCAGGGAAAATTGAACCGTACCAAATCGACATATTGCCGACTTCCTACGTCTTTAAAAAAGGTCACCGCATTCGCCTAAGCATTGCGGGTGGAACCAAGGCACACCAAGGACAAGGGAGTCCCCAAGGACCCTATCATCTCAAGCGCTACATTTCGTGCCTGTTCAGTACAGTCGTTAGTATAGAACGACCGTAGTAAATCACTTTTTCTCGAGGTGATCCTCAATCGGGCCAAAATTGCAACATACGACAATTAATTCACAACTGCTGGCTGTTAAAAATATCCCCATTGATTGACTTAGTAATTCGGGATCAACCGGGTGAACATGGATATGACTCGCCTCCTCGAAGGTGTGAGCTAGTCTGATTAATTCGGTTCCAAGCCCGATCAGGCCATCTTTGCTTAGCGTAGCATGACTCGAGAGTTAGACGAAATATCCTTCCCGTTCTTGTACACACTTACCTCACCGACGTTCTCACCTTTTTCCTCAAACTTTTCTACATGCTTAGGGGTTAAATCGACAGTATACTTTTCCATATAATCACTCCTCCTTAAACAGGTAGCAACGGGGAAGACGCGGTTGGCTAATCTCGATCGTTTTGATCAAACGATTCCTTTATTTTACTATTGGGTAAACCTATGGTAACTTCTCCTTCATGGTAAAATTCTATCACATAGCCGACTGATGGAGACAACATAAAAGTATCCCACGATACAGCAGTAATATCATCAATTACCTTTACGGCAGAAACTATATCTGTTTTCACGGCTGGATCGTCAGTATAGTTCCACAATAAAACAACTTCCATGTCGCTAATTCCCAATTCATCCAACCAAGTTGGTATATCACCGTAATACTCTATCTTCCTTTTCACTTTTACCTTTTCCCAATCAATTCTTTGGTAAAAGGTAATAGGAAATAGATCCACTAATTGACTAAAGTATTGTTTGGTACGCTCGTCAGATAAAACGTCGGCATTTTCACCTAATGCAATAATGCATTCGTCAAAAAGGTTCAATTTACCGTACCTCCTACTTATTCAAATTTTTTAATAAAGATTTATACAATTCTTCCGTTCCTTCAAATGGGATACAAATCTTTCTTCCCTTCCCTTTTTTCCCTTTGCGGTAATCTTCAATATTTATATGCGGCCCCTTTATAAGATCATGGTCTAGACGCCACCTAACTTTCCTATCCGTTGACCGTCTCCCGATAACCTTTTCAAAACCGGGGCTCTTTTCTAATCTCCCTATATCCTTTTCCGTCTAAGGGCCTAATTCTCCAATAATTTCAAACGCAAGATTGAATGCATAAAATCACTTGTTCCAACAGGATACCACAAATAATCAACACTAAAACCCGTTGTCACTATGCTCACCTCATTTAGTAATGAAATTCACCCTGATGTCTTCGTTAGTTTTTTCCCTAATCCTTTTCCGTATATCTTTAAGCGTTTTTTTCGAAACATCTTGTTCCCTTACGTCAATCTCAATAATTTGACGTGTATTAGGCGGTAAATCATTCTTGCGTTTATTAATTTGCTTTGAAACATTATTTACCAGTCGACTTATTCCCCTAGGGTTGGTCACATTATAATTCTTCACCTCGACAGCTGAGCCGCGCCGATGACGGCTTGACATGGAGCCTCTGCGGGCATGATTTCCGATCGCGTAAAGGGGAATCTGTATCAATCGTAAGCTCTTTCAGTACTTCGTGGATCGCGCGTTGGACTTTAGCCGCGTAACAAATCGAATGCCGTCCTATCGCACTTACGGTAGTCGACGTATCCCCTGTCGAAGACGTTGTGCATCCGGTTCCGTGACAACAAGTTCATCCATCTGTGCCCGATCAGCAGGTCGTGCTGGCGTAAGAACCGCTTTGTCGGGATAGACACGTCCATCGAAAAACACGACACGCACATGGGCTTTTACACCAGCTTTCGTTTGCCTAAACTCTGCCCAACGATACTGTGACAGGCACATAGAAATCGTTGACGAGTCGATCAAATGAATCGGCCCCAAGGTTTCAATGGTTCGTTTCTTACCGTACTGCCTCGTGTAAAAGCGTTTACAAAAATGAATAAGGTTATTAAAATACCCGCCACTTAGCTTTGGACAGTTTCTTCCCATAACGTAGGCCAATGCTATACGCAATATAAACCGTTAACGTCGCTTTTTTTACTACGGCGTTCGCGGCAGGAGATCGTGCCGAAAATTTACCTTTTTTTCACAAATGTCCCCAAAATCAAACTGATAATTTATCCTCGATTAGTTCCAATAAAAAATCTCCGAAGTCATTTGCTATAACTTCATTGATTTGCTGGTTTTGGTCTATCCCTGGTACATAAGAAATAACACTAGGTTCTCCCTTATCAGCACTATTAAAATCAAGACAATAAAGCTCTCCCCATCCTGTATCGTATATCACAAGAAGATTATTTGGAAGGTTTATTTCCCTTCGTTCCGTTAACGTGAACCAAATTGCATCTGGAACAGAAGAATTTTCAAAGTCTCCGTTAATTATTCCGTATATCTCTTCAGATCCAAAGTTACCCGCTCCAAAGGTTAATAAGAAATCCAAGTACGAACCACTAAACATTAACCCTAACACTTCCTCCGCTTTAGAGATCAAATCACGAGACCGTGGGCCAAAAAAATCAGACCTCTCTTTGTCAGACAAAATAATTTGTTTGGCCTTCTGATAAGTTTCGCTGCTCATAAACATTCCTCCTTATTTACTCGAAAATTTTTTCGCCCGCATTTTCCAGTACGCCTTTTTCCAATTTTTAAATTCCTCTGACCCTTAGATAAGCGTTTCGCGTATTTCTTTATGGACTCATTCACCTTGCGCTTCGGCATTGTACCTTTCTTCTTTAGGTGATCGCCCATCTTAGAAATTCGCTAAAAGCGACATGCCGACGGATTCCCACCACTCAGCTTCGGGCAGTTTTTCGCCTGTACGCGGATCCTTACCTTCAAATGCGCGATAAAAGTCGTTGACGCCACTTATTTCCCCTGCCGCGTTGATGACGTCTTCTACAGTTAGTCCGTCGGTTCCTGCCACTTCCGTTCTGACATTAATCGGATGGATCTCTTGGATTTGTCGGATGAAAGGGGGTTGAGTCCGTATAATTGTGTAAAAAGGGTTTTCAGAAAATAAAGGGAGCCAGTTTAAAAATCCTCGGTTAGAATGAAAGTTGTGAGACCACATTCTAGAGAGGAGAAATTTGAAATGGCTCAATACCAGATTACCGTAATCAGGAATTATTGCACCAACTTTTTTAGGGAATTCCCAAGATGACGGTGTCGCTGAGTTGCTCGAATCGGTATTAAACCAAGCACTTCAAGCCCAAGTGACGGAACAAATAGCCGCTGAACCTTACGAGCGAACCGAAGATCGTCGCGCCTATCGTAACGGGTCATACCCCCACCAGTTGACGACGCGTGTGGGCACGCTGACCTTACACGTCCCACGGCTCCGAAACGGTCAATTCTCCACCGAGCTGTTCACGCGTCACTAGAGGAATCAACAAGCCTTAATGCTTGCCATGATGGAGAGGGTCGTGAACTGTGTCTCCACACGCAAGGTCTCTCAGGTAACAGATGAACTGTGGGAGAAGTCTTTCCAAGTCTACCGTGTCGGATTTGTGTAAGCGACTGGATCCGATCGTGGCGGCATGGAATGATCGTCCGCTTTCGGACAACGCATTTCCTTTTGTCCTCGTCGATGCGTTGTATCTCAAGGTGCGAGAAGACGGCAGAGTTGGCTCACGCGGCGTTATGGTCGGCATCGGCGTGAACGCTGACGGCTACCGCGAAATACTTGGGCTCATGGTCGGCGACACCAGTCCGAAGCCAGTTGGGGTGCGTTCTTCAGTTGGCTAAAACAACGCGGACTAAAAGGTGTCGACTTGATCACCTCTGATGATCACGGTGGCTTAGTGAAGGCCATTCGTCAGCACTTTCAAGGGGTGACCTGGCAAAGGTGTCAAACGCATGTCATGCGTAATATACTTGATGTCACGCCTAAATCCCTTCAGAAAGAGGTACGCCGTCACGTGCGTGCCATCTTGGATGCTCCAAACATGGAGACGGCGAGACAACTTCTGTCTCAAACCTTAGAAGCCTATGAAGAAAAGGTACCAAACGCCATGAATGTCTTAGAATCCGGCTTTAATGATGCAACAGCTGTACTCGTTTTTCCGGAAAAATACCGCAAGCGGCTGCGTACAACAAACAGCGTCGAAAGGCTCAACGAGGAAATTCGTCGACGTGAACGGGTCATTCGCATCTTCCTGAATCGCCAATCAGTCGTACGCTTAATCGGCGCGTTGCTCATGGAAAAAGATGAGCAGTGGGAGAGCGGTAGAAGGTATCTTGATATGACCGAGTACGTTGAGTGGCGAAGAACAAAAGAGTCTGCCACCACCGTCACTCACATCGCGTAGGCTTTACATGGAGGGGCGGGCATGATAGGCTGGGTCGCCAGGCGGTGCGTCATTTCACATCGCCAAAGCACAAGAAATCATGCCCGTAGAGGCTCCATGTCAAGCCGTCATCGACGCTCATTCTAGCCGAGGTTATTTTTACACACAAATTAGGACTTGATCTTCATTCACTGTTACCTGTATGTTGCCTTCATCGAAAACTTTATAATTCATTAGCAACATCCCCTTTAGTGACTTTCCTTTAAAAGAGAAAGTAGTACAGTCGTTAGTGTAGAATTACAGTACTACTTCCTAGTATTTAATAATTCAAAGGGATAGGATTAACAACAGGGAAGCCGATATAGGAAGTAATCACTTTTTTTCGATGTGCTTGTCAATTGAGCCGAAATCATGACAAACGAGAATTAATTCGCAGCTGTTAGCCGTTAAAAATATTCCCATTGATTGACTGACTAAATCGGGATCCACCGGGTATATATGGGAATGTCGCCCGTTTTTGAAAGAGTGACCTAGCCTGATTAGTTCAGTTCCTAGTCCGATAAGTCCATCTTTGCTTAGCTGAACTAAAACTCGACAGTCAGATGAGATATTCTTCCCGTTTTTATACACCCTTACCTCACCGACGTTCTCATTTTCCAACTCAAAATCTTCCTCGTCTGTATCTGATGGATTTAAATCGACAATATACTTGTCCATATGATCACTCCTCACTCAATAATATCTTTCACGTTTCCTTTTTCGTCAACTATAATGTGATAATTCTTTCTTCTGCTGTATCCACCTTTTTTCTTGGGCACATGGATTTCAACATTATAGTGATCTACAGGATAAATGTAATGTTTTACTGGATGAGCCTTTTCACCAAAATCCTTACGGAATACAACCTTACTTCCATCTTCAAGAACTGTTTCAAGTCTGTCTCCTTTCCTCTCAGCCCTTCTTAATACATCTTTTAATTTCTTTAAGGCTTCTTGATTACCAACCTTGGGAATTCTTCCATTATCCCTTAACCAAGTATCCCCGCTCTCAATAATCCCTAACCGCTGCCCATCTTGCCTGCTCGGGCTATCTACAGAGGTCGGTCGATTCTGCCACGCCTGCTTAAGAACGGAAGATAAGCGTTTCGCGTATTTCTTTATGGACTCATTCACTTTGCGCTTCGGCATTGTGCCTTTCTTCTTTAGGTGATCGCCCATCTTAGAAATTCGGGATAAAGTTTTCTTTACCTTTTTAAGTCCTTGAGCTGTTTTTAGAAGCTTAACGCTACCAGCGGCACCGCGGCCCGCCTTGCCAAACTTGGCAAGCTTTAACCATTTCACTGGGGGTATTACCGCTAAAAGCGACATGCCGACGGATTCCCACCACTCAGCTTCGGACAGTTTTTCGCCTGTACGCGGATCCTTACCTTCAAATGCGCGATAAAAATCGTTGACGCCAGTTATTTCCCCTGCCGCGTTGATGACGTCTTCTACAGTTAGTCCGTCGGTTCCTGCCACTTCCGTCGTGACATTAATCGGGGGGATCTTTCGGATTTGTCGGATGAAAGGGGTAACCTCTTGATCGTATAAATACTGGTTAATTGTCAATACCGCATTTTGATACGGCTCGAGTGGCCGGGCGCTTGGTAACATGTCATGGATCGGCGGCATCTTTTCGTTGACATACTGTTTACCAAGTTGCTCCACGCGCGTTAACGCATAGTCTACCGCCGAAAGATCCTCGGGAGCTAGCGTCGCTTTCGCTTGGTCTACAATGCGTAAATGCTCACGAACCGTTTCTTCTTGGTCGGATAAATGACGATTGAACAAAATCCCGCAAAATATATGTTTTTTTTGCGGGATTAGCAGCAGATGTTTGTTTGGAACGTATGTTTGGCGTACTCGGTTAAGGGATTTAGACTTAATGCAACTAATCTACCAGATCATAGAAGTAGTCGCCCTCTTGGTCAAGCTTTCTTAAAAATTCCTCTAAAGAATTTGCTATGACTGTATCCAAATTATAAATCTTACTCTGTTCATTATCACTGATTGCAATTGATAAGTAGTATCCCTCTATTGCTTCGAAAAATATCAACTTACTCAGGTCGTCATACATCTCTAGATCAGGATCAAATTCATAAATATCCTCTCTCAACCTTATGTCAGCAACAGTTTCCGGATCAATTAGTCGATTGATGCCAACCCCTTCCGGCTCCATATTCAAGAACCCATACCCTATATTGAGGTAAAAGTCACGTAGCTCCTTCGGAAACTTTATCCCCATTCTTTTCTCGGCGTTTAGTACCTCTTCTTCATTCAAGGAATACAGGTTATGTTTAGCGTCAACTTCGTCCTCCTCATCAATAACATATTTGGACAAAAATTCAAATTTACTCATCGTTTTTTCCTCCTTGGAAATAATCCTCTGGATGCAGAATCTTGAGAATGGATCCCGCGCTGATGTTGATCAGGGAATCTAGCCGGGTGAATATTCCACCATTCATGAGGCCCTTCATAACCGTTTTCAATTATGTGGTGTACATCATAAGGACGTCCCTTTCTTCTAGAAATACGCCCGGTTTTTGCGTAAACATTTTCTTCATACCTTGGCCAAGTCTGACCTGTCTTCTTTTCCCATTTCTTAATCAACTTGTCCTTCGCAGTTCGGCTTAACTTGCTCCGGTGCTTCCTCGTTTCAGCAGGAATAAGTTTAATATACTCTTTTTTTCTCAACGCATCCTTCAACAACCGTATTTGTTCCGGGTGTACTTTAATACCCGTTATTGACTCGATTTCCCTTATATAATCCCTGGTCAACTTTGGTTTAAGTTTCCTATTCCTCCACCAAGTATCCCCGCTCTCAATAATCCCTAACCGCTGCCCATCTTGCCTGCTCGGGCTATCTACAGAGGTCGGTCGATTCTGCCACGCCTGCTTAAGAACGGAAGATAAGCGTTTCGCGTATTTCTTTATGGACTCATTCACTTTGCGCTTCGGCATTGTGCCTTTTGTATTAGTCGTCTTGACGATTGTGGACAGCAATCATTGACTGCTGTCCACAAAGTGTCGAATGGAATCTCCCAATCTTGTTAGAAGAATGGACTACTTATGCCATGATTCACAAGCATCTATAATTTTTCAATCGAAAAAACCAACTTATCAAAGTCAGTATCGAAACCGTAATCATTACAACTATAAATCAACTCATTACCCTTTATCTCAAGTAACATTCCTGAAGAATATGATTGTGAACTCCTACCGTACTCTCCCTCCCATATATTGTAAAAACTAAGAAGTCCATTCTTAGTATAACATTTTATCACTGATTCCTTTGGTGCCGTATCTTCCCAAAGACTAATGGACTTATAAAGATTGCCCATTACCTCAATGCCTTGATCTGTCCTTAACCATATCCCTTGTCGACGGGGAGAATTTTTGCATATAAACCTTACTTTCACCTCTTGGCCATTTGATACCGGTTGAGCTTCCCATAGAATGACATTATTTCTCCCCCTTTCGAGAAATGCGTCATTTAAAATTCGTTCATAGTACATTTTTCTATTCTCCTTCCGGTCGCGGTCCTTTATAATGTCTGTGAGGGTCAATTTCAGCGTGTTCCCAAGGCCAAACCTCTTGTAGGTTCTTGCTATTATGCGGATTAGGAATTTTTCTCCCCTCTTTGTGGTGTAGTTCCTTTGGTACTTTATATTTGGGGTGTATGGGCGGTTTTCCTTTCTTAATTCTCTCCAAGTCCTCGGGACTAAATTCATCCTCGGAGAGGGATCTATTTTTCCAGTGACGCTTTTTGGCAGTTTCCCAAGATGGATAATTCCCATTTCTCGTTGGGGCATCATTAGGATCACCGGGTTTCCAACGATACCATACACTCCCACCTTTTTTAATGGAATATATCATCTTTTGTGAATGTGCATCATTTGGAAATCCTAAATTGGTAGAAGGGAACTTCCTGAGAATACCCGATAAGCGTTTCGTGTATTTCTTTATGGATTCATTCACCTTGCGCTTCGGCATCGTACCATTCTTCTTTAGGTGATCGCCCATCTTAGAAATGCGGGATAAAGTTTTCTTTACCTTTTTAAGTCCTTTAGCTGTTTTTAGAAGCTTAACGCTACCAGCGGCACCGCGGCCCGCCTTGCCCAACTTGGCAAGCTTTAACCATTTCGCTGGGGGTATTACCGCTAAAAGCGACATGCCGACGGATTCCCACCACTCAGCTTCAGACAGTTTTTCGCCTGTACGCGGATCCTTACCTTCAAATGCGCGATAAAAATCGTTGACGCCAGTTATTTCCCCTGCCGCGTTGATGACGTCTTCTACAGTTAGTCCGTCGGTTCCTGCCACTTCCGTCGTGACATTAATCGGGTGGATCTCTCGAATTTGTCGGATGAAAGGGGTAACCTCATGATCAGACATAAACTGATTAATTGTCAATACCGCATTTTGATACGGCTCGAGCGGCCGGGCGCTTGGTAACATGTCATGGAGCGGCGGCATCTTTTCGTTGACATACTGTTTGCCAAGTTGCTCCACGCGCGTTAACGCATAGTCTACCGCCGAAAGATCCTCAGAAGCCAGTGTCGCTTTCGCTTGGCCCACAATGCGTAAATGCTCGCGAACCGTTTCTTCTTGGTCAGATAAATGACGATGAATATCCTTTAAGTGGGCAGTTATTTCATGTGTGTTGACGACGAGTTTTCCCACATCTTCAACCCCTTTAATCGCGTACAGGCTTAATCAATATGGCCGTACTTATCCATGTATCGATCCACCACGTAGCTATCATAGTTTTTAACGGCTTTACCGATCAGCTGATCCGTCTCCACAAAGGTTTTTGCAATGTTCGACGCGTTTTCTTGTAGAAGGACCATTCCATTTGCAAGCTCTTCCATTAAGCTAATTAACGCATCGGCGTAAGCCACTGCTTGTGACAAGCTACTGTCGGCAAAACCTTGTGCCTCTAAGTTCCTCTTGAATGCGGCTAGCATTCGGATCATCTTATCTGTTTGTATTTCCCCTTTGTAGAGTGTCTCGTACAATTGATCCATCTGCCCATGGTCAATTTTAATCGTTTCCGTAGACACGTACGTGCTTTCTCCTTTCATTTGCCCTTCTTTTAGTAGTTATATTGCTTCAACTTTGTGTCTTGGGCTGTTTTAAATACCTTAGCGAAAAGAAACCTAGATAATACTCCGGAACATTTGACCGCTATGTTGATCAGCACCCGTAACCTGCTGATCGACAATTTTCATCAACTCAACAAAAGTCGTCATGTATTGCACGGCAAATTCAACAGCCTGCATGTATTCTTCAATCGTCTCTTCGTACGCGTTGATCGATTTACCCGATAGGCCACTTAAAGTCTGTTTACTTTGCGAATGTATGCGATCAATCGCTTGCGTAAAGTGATCGAGTTCGTCCTTCATTTGCTGCACGCCATTCATCGTTTGTGCCGCATCGTATGTAATGCGTGCACCGAAACCCCCACCACCATCCGCCGTATGCGTATACATCCGTCGCCACCTCCTCGCTAATTAAACGGATATCCCCGTTCCCCCTTACTCATCATGGTGTCATTCTTTATTCAAGGTTGTTATCCTCGATCCAAGAGTCACTACCTGTTAGCTAATCAAGCAAAATGCTGCAGCATCTTCCGCACGCTCGGATCCATCACCGCGTCGCTCATATACTTTTTCCGCTCTTCGGGAGTCATCGGCTGCAGGATAGAATGATAGTGCGTATACTCCTCTTGCTTACGTGTAAAGACTGCTTCTTGCTGTTGTCGCAAGGCACTGATCAGTTGCGCCACCAATTGGTCATAACTCTCAAGGTGCTGTTCCCTTGAGGCAACGAGTGCTTCGTTTGCCTTGCGCGACTGGCTATTTTGCCACGCACTTGAACCGATGTCTTTCGGCCCA